>CALXFP010000038.1 GCA_944387615.1 uncultured Oscillospiraceae bacterium
GAAGCGGCGGATGTGGTATTCATGACCTCGGATGTGGAGGCGATTCCCCAATCTCTGGACATTGCCAGACAGACGAAAAAAATTGCCTGGCAGAACGTGATTTTTGCCCTGGCAATCAAGCTGGCGGTGATGATTCTGGGACTGTTTGGGTATGCGTCCATGTGGCTGGCGGTATTTGCTGATTCCGGCGTTGCTATGCTGTGCGTGCTCAACTCCATTCGGATGCTGTATAAGAAATGAGAAAAGGGGGACGGTGCAAACCGTCCCCTTTTGCTTGCGAAGGCGGGGGAAATCTGGTATACTGAGCGAAGAAAGGCGGCGGTAAGGATGTTCTGTGATTGCCATATCCATATGGTGCTGGATGGGGTGGACTGGAAAAGCGCCATCCGGCGGCATTCGGAGCAGGTGGAGGAAACCTGGATTCGTCAGGTGCTGCAAACCTATCAAAATCTTGGCTTTACCTATCTGCGAGACGGCGGCGACCGGTGGGGTGTGGGAAAACGGGCAAGAGAGTTGGCAAAGGAATACGGGATTGTCTACCGCACCCCGTTGGCCCCCCTGTGCAAAGCCGGACATTATGGAAAGTTCATTGGGAAACCCTATGGAAACCTCCGGGAATATGCGCAGCTTGTCCGGCAGACCCGGCAGGAGCAAGGGGACTTTGTCAAGATTATGATCTCCGGACTGATGGATTTTGACCGGTATGGGGTGCTGACGGAGAATGGTCTGCCGCCGGAGGAAATCGGGCAGCTGGTACACATTGCCCATGAGGAAGGCTTTGCGGTCATGGCCCATGCCAATGGTGCCAAAACGGTAATGGCTGCGGCGGAGGCTGGTGTGGATTCTGTGGAGCATGGGGCTTACTTAAATGAAGAAGCCCTGGCGGCTATGGCAGAATCCGGCACGGTATGGGTGCCTACCTTGTCCACCATCGGCAATTTGCGGGGAAAGGGACGGTACCCGGAAAGGGCGGTGGAAGCCATTCTGGACAGTGCCATGGAGAATGTGGCGGAGTTTGTCAAGTTGGGAGGACTGCTGGCGGTGGGCACTGACGCCGGCGCCTGGGCAGTGCCTCATGGAAGCCTGACGGAATATGATCTTCTGAAGAAGGCTTTGGGAGAGAAATGCACGGAAATCCTGGACAGAGGAAACGCCGCAATCAGAGTAAAATTTTAAATCATCGGGAAGCACTTGCTTCCCGATTTTTTTGCTTTTTCGGAAAGTTGCTCCTTTGGGGGCAACTTTTTTTGTTTTGTGCCCAGGTGTGAAAGGAAGGGTGATATGGAAAACAAAAGCGGAGACAAAACCTTGAAGCAGCGCATCCGTACCGGGCAGATCCGGCGGCAGGATGTGGTGCGGCGGCTGGCGGAATTGGCTTTCGGCAGTACCAACGACTGCGTTCGGCTGGCGCTGGAAGAAGCGCCGGAAGTGGAGAGGCTGGATCTGGGGTTACTCAGCGAAATCAAGCGCAATGAAAAGGGAACGGTGGAAATCAAGCTGCTGGATCGGCTGGAGGCTTTGCAGATGCTCAGCCAGCTGGCTCAGGAAGAGGACAGCACCATGGAAGGATTCTTCCAGGCCCTCCAGGGCGGTGGGGCGGAATGAAGCAGCCGGTGTTTTCTCCCAAACAGCGCACCGTACTGACCTGGTGGGTGCCGGGCAGCCCTTACTTCGGGAAGGAAGCCATTGTCTGTGATGGGGCGGTTCGGTCGGGAAAGACCCTGGCCATGGGGCTGAGCTTTTTCTTGTGGGCCATGAGCTGTTTCGATGGGAAGAAGTTCGGCGTCTGCGGAAAAACCATTGCTTCCCTGCGGCGCAATGTGCTGTCGGAAATCCTGCCCCGGCTGACGGAATTGGGGGCAAAGTGGCAGGAAAAACGGTCGGAAAATCTGGTGACGCTAAGTTTCCGGGGGCGGGAAAATCAGTTCTACATCTTTGGCGGTCGGGACGAAAGCTCTGCCAGCCTGATTCAGGGCATTACCTTTGCCGGGGTGCTGCTGGATGAAGTGGCGCTGATGCCCCGCAGTTTTGTGGAGCAGGCCTGTGCCCGATGCTCGGTGGCGGGAAGCCGGATCTGGTTTAACTGCAACCCCGCCGGGCCGAATCACTGGTTTTACAAGACCTGGATTCAGGAATCTGCCAAGCGCAATTGTCTGCGGCTTCACTTTACCATGGAGGACAATCCCTCCCTGACCCAGCAGATTCGCCAGCGGTATCAGCGGCTGTACACCGGGGTGTTTTACAAGCGGTTTGTGCTGGGGCAATGGGTGCAGGCGGAGGGGCGGGTGTATGACTTCTTCACCGAGGAAATGACGGGAATTCCCCCGGAAACCTGCGACAAATGGTACATTTCCTGCGATTACGGCACAGTCAATCCCATGTCCATGGGACTGTGGGGACGCTGCCGGGGGGTGTGGTATCGGGTGAAGGAATTCTATTTCGATTCCCGGGCTCAGATGCGGCAGATGACCGACGGGGAATACGCCCAGGCTCTGGAAACCCTGGCAGGAGACAGGCCCATCACGGCGGTGATTGTAGACCCTTCCGCTGCCAGCTTCCTGGAACTGCTGCGGCGCAGAGGCTGGCGGGTACAAAAGGCCAACAACGATGTGCTCAGCGGCATCCGGCTTACTTCTGACTGCCTGAAAACCGGGAAAATCGTCATTGGCCCGGGATGTACCGACTGCCTGCGGGAAATGGAGGAATATGTCTGGGACTTGAAAGACGGCAGCAAAGACAAGGTGCGCAAGGAACACGACCACGCCATGGACGATATGCGCTATTTTGTTTCCACGGTGATGGGGGAAAGACAGGGGGGATTTGCGGCGTGTACGGTGGAGAGAAAACGGTAACGGACGGCTGAATTGGAAAGGAGTGATTGTTTGAAACGAAAAAAACAGGAGTCCGGCGCCATGGCGGCGGTATGTCAGCTCCGGGGCGGAAATATCCATCCCTTCGGGGCCATGCGGCACTTTACCCCCCTGGGCGGAGGAGAAGAACGGGTTTACCGGGAAATGCGGGAATCCATCCCGGTGCTGGATGCGGCGGTGGGGAAAATGGTGCGGCTTTGCGGCGGGTTTGAGGTGCGGTGCAAAAATGCCCAGGCCCAGCACAAGCTCAATACCTTCCTGCAGATGATGCCCTGCGGCCGGGGGCAGATGGGTATTGAGAGTTTCCTCAGCGGTTATCTGGACAGCCTGCTGACCTATGGCCGGGCGGTGGGAGAAATGGTGGTGGCCGGAGGGAAACTCCGGGCGGTATGCTGGGGAGATGTGACCACCCTGGAAGTCCAGGAAGGGAACAATTCTCTGGATGTGGTGCTGTGGGGGATGGACGATCATGGGTTGATGCGGCCCCTGCCGTATCAGCATCTGCTGCTGTTTACCACCATGAATCCGGAGCCTGCCCATCCTTACGGCGTGAGCATGTTCCGGGGGATGCCCTTCCTGGCGGATATTCTGCTGAAAATCTACAACACAATTGGCAGCAACTGGGAACGGGCCGGAAATCTGCGCTACAGTGTGATCTGTAAGGGTGGAGAGAATCTGGACCCGGTTACTGCCCAGGAACGGGGCAAAGCGGTGGCGGAACAATGGGCCAAGGCCATGGAGGACGGCAAAAACGGAACGGTCCGGGATTTTGTGGCAGTTGGGGATGTGGAAATCAAGGTCATCGGCGGGGAAGCACCGCTGCTGGATTCGGAAGTGCCGGTACGGCAGATTCTGGAGCAGCTGGTGGCAAAAACCGGGCTGCCGCCTTTCCTGCTGGGACTGAGCTGGAGTACTACCGAGCGGATGAGCACCCAGCAGGCGGACATTCTCACCAGTGAGCTGTGGGCGCTGCGGCGAACCGTGGAACCGGCTATGCGGAAAATCTGCCAGACGTATCTTGCCCTGGAAGGGCTGGACAACCGGGTGGAGATCCTCTGGGACGACATCAGTTTGCAGGACATTACCCAGGAATCTCAGGCGGCACTGTACAACGCCCAGGCGGAAAAGTACCGGGCGGAAGCAAAACTGGCCCAGGAGCCGGTTTGATGAAAAAGGGAGGTTATGAGTTTGCAGATTCAGAAGGATACCCAGGCAAGCAGCTGCGGTGTACCCAGCGCCGGGCAGCTGGCAGCCATCAACGCCCAGGCCAAGGCGCAGCTGACCAAAGAACAGGTGTATGTGTTTTCCCTGCGACTGTGTGACGATCAGGTGGATCGGGATTTTGAGCGCTTTGACAGCGCTGCGCTGCCCGCTCTGGCGAAGCTGTTTCTGGGGAAGACGGGAATCGTGGATCATCGGTGGAGCGCCGACAACCAGGTGGCCCGGATTTTTGAAACCCAGGTGGTGAAAGAAGAAGGCGTCAGCTTCATCAAAGCCTGGGCCTACATGCGCCGGGGCGGGGAAAACGAGGAGTTGATTGCCGACATTGAAGCGGGCATCAAAAAAGAAGTTTCCGTAGGCTGTGCCATGGGGCGGGCGGTTTGCTCCATCTGCGGCAGCGATTACGGCAGCTGCGGACATCAGAAAGGGGAAAGCTACGACGGTCAGGTATGCTGCGCCATTTTGCGCGAGCCGATGGATGCTTACGAATTTTCCTTTGTGGCGGTGCCTGCCCAGCGGGAGGCCGGGGTATTGAAAGCTCTGCAGGGCGGGAAATCCCTGAAAGAGCTGGCGGATAACTTCGGCGCTCAGGCGGAATACCGGGCGCTGTATACCATGGCCCAGCTGGGCAAGCAATACCAAAAGCAGCTGCAGGACGATGTGGTGCGGTTGGGGCTGGCCCTGGAACTGGGCGCGCCGGAACCAGTGCTGCGCAGCATTGCACAGACCGCCAAAGCGGAAGATTTGCTGGCGCTGAAATCGGCGCTGGAAGAACGGTTCGCAGAGCTGATGCCGGTTTGCACTCAGCTGGGCGGCAGCGGCAAGGAAGAGAAATTGGAAAGCGGTTTTCTGATCTGAAAATCCAACGTATGCAGATGGGGGAAAGCCCCATTTACAGAAAATACTATTAGGAGGAAATGATATGGGTTACGACAATCTGAAACTGGAAAAAGGTATGTATCGTCAGGAGGGTATGAATTTTACCCAGGTGCTGGAGTCCCTGGACCCCAGTGAGAATTACCGGGGCACGGCTTTGGAGGGCACCGACGCTTTCCAGCGGCAGCTGAAGCGCTTCGGCATCCGGGCCAAGGGGGCCGGTTCTTCTCCTGTGGAGAAGTTCTTCCGCACCATGGATTCTGCAGTGCTGTTCCCGGAGTACATCGCCCGCACTGTCCGGCAGGGCATGGAGGAAAATGATATTCTGCCTGCCATCACCGCTACCACCACCATCATCGATGCCATGGACTACCGCTCCATCTACTCCAATCCCACCGATGATGACAAGGAACTGAAGGATGTGGAGGAAGGCGCAACCATTCCCGAAACCGAGGTCAAAACCAAAGAACATCTGGTGAAACTGAGCAAGCGGGGCAGAATGTTGGTGGCATCCTATGAAGCCCTGCGGTTCCAGAAGCTGGATCTGTTTGGTGTGATGCTGCGCCAGATTGGCGCTCACATCCAGAAGCAGCAGCTGGCGGATGCGGTGAAGGTGCTGATCGAGGGCGACGGCAACGACAATGCGGCGGTTCAGTATACCATTGGCACTACCCCCATTACCGGCACCAAGGGAACCCTGGGGTATGACCAGTTGGTGGAATTCTGGGGCCAGTTTGACCCTTACACCATGAACACCCTGCTGTGCTCTACCAACTGCATGATCCAGATGCTGAAGGTGCCCGAACTGCAGAATCCCCTGACGGGCCTGAACTTCCAGGGTACCGGCAAGCTGACCACTCCCCTGGGCGCCCAGCTGCACCGGACTTCTGCAGTAGCTGACGGTGTGATTATTGGCCTTGACAACCGTTACGCCCTGGAACAGGTACGGGCCGGGGATGTGCTGGTGGAGTATGACAAGCTGATTGACCGCCAGCTGGAACGGGCAGCCATCACCTCCATTGCCGGATTCGCCAAAATCTGCGACGGTGCGGCCTGCGTGCTGAACGTATGATGCTGGGGGAGAAAATTTTTGCCCAGGCCATGGTCCTGGCAGGGCAGTCGGAGGAACAGGAAATGCTGCGGGTTCTGTGCCGCATAACGGCGGATTCTCTGCTCTCCCGTCTGAAAGAAGGGCTGACGGAGGAGGACTGTCAGGAGGCACTGGTAAACGGGGGCAGCCTGTATGCGCTGGCGGCCTGGAATAGCGTCCAGGGAGGCGAGGATGTGCAGGAACTCCGGGCCGGAGATCTGACCATCAAGCGAGGCAGCGAACAATCCGGAACCAGCGCGGAAACCTACCGGGCGCAGGCGGAGAAAATGCTGCGGCCGTATCTGAAAGATCCATTCGCCTTTTTGGGGGTATAACATGCGCAATGCAGTAAATGCCATGATCCAGAAGCATGGCACGGATATGATGGTCTCCGGCAAGGATGGAGAAAAATCCGTCCGGGCCTTTTTCTGGGCAGTAAACTCCAAAAGCTGGCAGAGTATGGAAAGTGAAGCAACGCTCCTGGGAGAAATCTCCCGGGGGCAATATGCTTACCTGGGGCCGGCGGAAGTGGTGGTCCAGGAGGGAGATACCCTGACACTGGGAGGAAAATCCTACCTGCTGCGGCGGGTGGAACGGTTCTATTATCAAAATCAGCCGCTGTATCTGTGGGGGCTGTGCGTGGAGAAGGGTGTGAATGATACATGGGGTACTCAATCCTAGAGCTGGTACTGCGGCAGCTGCGGCAGGCTAACTTTGTGACGAATGTGGCCTACCCGGGACAGAAGTTTCCTCAAATTTCAGGGACTGTTGCCTCGGTACACATTGAAAAGGTGGACCGGGCCAATCTGACGGTAACGGTAGGCGTGAACATTATCAGTCAGGCGTCTCTGGGCGGCACGGCCTGCGAGGTAGAAGCCCTGCGGGCAACGGAAGCGCTGCGCTGGTCCCGGGCGGTGTGTGTTCAGAGCGGATGCCGCTACGATGGAATCGCGCAGGTGTATGTGGTGGAGATTCTGGCTACCTATACGGGGGTTACCGAGGAAGACGACTGCAAAATCTGGCCGGGCTTTTATGCAACCATCAACAACATCATTCATCCCCACGCCATCGCCTTTACGGAGGAGGAAGTGGTGGACACCCAGGCGGAGTATGTCATGGGCCAGGCCGCTCCGGTGGGAATCAGCAGGGGGAAAAAGCAGTGGAAGATTATGCTGGAGGAATTGATCCCCAGCGGTTCTCCGGAGCAGAAGCCAACCAATGGGGCTTTTGAACTGCTGATTGAAACCGATGACAAGACCGAGCGATACGCCGGATGTCAGTGGACATCCATCAAACGAGAGTTTACCAGACAGGGACTGCATCTGACCAGAACGGGCGTTGCGCTGACCAGGGAGGTGCTGTGAGATGGATTTTTTAAGCTATAAAACCTTTGTCTGGCCCCAGAATCCCCACACCTATGAAGAGAAAATGAGTCGGGAGCCCCAGTATTCCACTTCCGATGGAGTGACCTATTTTGACGGGATGGGAGAACTGAAACGGATCATCACTGGCAGCGGTGTGTTCACCGGGGAAAATGCCTTTGAGCAGTTTCGCACACTGGCAAATCTGATGGACAGCAGCCAGCCGGGGAATCTGGAACATCCCATCTGGGGAATCCGCTACTGCTATTTCACCGGCCTGGAGCTGACCCAGGAGCCGAAAGAGAACTATGTCAGCTACAAATTTACCTTCACCGGTGCACTGACCAACGGGGAAGTGCCGAAGTAACCAACGAGAAAGCGGACACGTCACTGGGCGTGTCCGCTTTTTTATTTGATTCTGGAAACCACCGGCTTTGCCGGTGGAGGTACCCGGTAAAAAAGCTTAAGCTTCAAGTATCGAGCGAAGCGAGTTACTAACAAGCAATCCAACAAGTTCGTACAGGCTCAAAAGTGAAGCGTAAGTGCCCGTTTACGGGCGGCGGAGCAATAGATGCAGAAGAAAGATTGTTCAGTGCATCTTTAGATGCCTGCCGGTAAAAAGCCCTTCTAGGGCTTAGTCAAGCCTCCGGCTTAGCCGGAGGTTTTGACTACCCTGCCGCATCCAGCATGTTGCCGATGAAAATACCATACCCAGTGGTGGAGTCATTGACCAGCACATGGGTCACGGCGCCTACCAGCATGCCGTTTTGCAGGATGGGACTGCCGGACATGCCCTGGACAATGCCGCCGGTGGCGTCCAGAAGGGAAGGATCTGTTACTTTTATCAAAAAATTCCTCCCATCTTCCCGGGTTTCGGGATAGATTTTCAGAATTTCCACAGAATATTCCTGAGGCGTGTCGCCGGCTACCGTGGAACGGATGGTGGCGCTGCCGGTTTGAATGTCTTCAAATTGGGCAACCGGCACCAGCTCACCGGTCCAGCCCTGTTTGCTGACACCAAACACACCCTGGGGCGTGTTGCGCAGCAGGGCGCCAAAGCAGTTTTTGGCATCGGCGCTGCCTTTGAGCTGACCGGGATCGCCGCTTTTGCCCTTTTTCACCGATTGAATGGTGGCCTCATAAGCGTTGCCCTGGGTCATTTGCAAAAGATTTCCTTTGGAATCGCTGACGCCGTGGCCCAGGGTGCCGAAGGTTCCGGTGTCCGGGTCATAGAAAGTAACGGTACCAATGCCGGCAATGCCTTGCCGTAGGTAAACACCCAGCCGGGGGCCGTCCGCGGTCTGACCGGGGGTCAGCTGTAAGGTTTTCAGTTTTCCACCCCGACGGACGGTTACGTCCACACAATCTGCGCAGCTGTTCAGCGCAGTGCGGACATCCTGGGCACTTTGAATGGGGATATCCTCTATTTTTACCAGTTCGTCGCCGATTTTCAAACCGGCGCTGCGGGCCTGGGAACCCAAAACATCATCGTATGCCACCACGGTAATGGTATCGCTGCCAAGCTGAAGGCCGATGATCTTGCCAACGGGAATCAGAAGCTCCGCCGCTTTGCTTTCCAGCGGCAGCAGAGCGAAAAGCGCTGCCGTCAAGGCAAATGCGCGAATCATTCGCTTCATGGTTCACTCCTCCTTTTTGTCTGCCCTCTTAATATGACCCGCAGCCGGAATTGTAACCGCTGAAAAAGTCGAAAAATGAGGAAGGGTCAGGAAAACCGGGAAATTTTTGGCTGGACAACCGGGGACTGGTTTTGTAAAATGAAAACCAACAGCCAAGAATAAAGGAGACAGATACCATGGAAATCATCTGTTATGACGAAATTGCAGAAAAGCTGGAGGCCCTGACTCGGGATGTGCCCTATGAGGTGGCAAATCTTTCCAACGCTTCGGCCCTTCTGTGGCAGGAATTGCCCCGGATCAACTGGGCGGGGTTTTATAAAATGGAGGACGATGCCCTGGTCCTCGGCCCCTTCCAGGGAAAACCTGCCTGCATTCGCATTCCCCTGGGCCGTGGCGTCTGCGGAACGGCGGCAGCGCAGGATCAGGTGCAGCGGGTGGAGGATGTACACAGCTTCCCGGGGCATATTGCCTGTGACTGCGCTTCCAATTCGGAAATTGTGCTTCCCATCCATAAGAATGGAAAGGTCTGGGGCGTGCTGGATATCGACAGCCCGGAATTGGGCCGGTTTACCCAAGAGGATCAGGCGGGATTAGAAAAAATCGTGAAAATTATGGAGGAAGTTCTGGGGTAACGTTTCCCCGTTTCTGGACAAAATATCCGAAAAAACTGCCGGGATATTTACCTATTGACAAGGTAGGCAACCCATGGTATCATTACCCATGGAATTACTAGGTAAAACCACAAGGAGGTTTTTCATATATGTACGTTTATGCAGATAACGCGGCAACCACGGCTATGAGCCAAGTGGCAGTGGATGCCATGATGCCCTATATGATGACGGTTTACGGCAACCCTTCCAGCCTGCACTCGGTGGGCCAGGAAGCCAAGGAAGCCCTGGAAAATGCCCGGGCAACCGTTGCCCAGTGCTTAGGCTGCGAGCCCAGAGAGATAATCTTCACCTCCGGCGGCAGCGAGGCAGATAACCAGGCCATTCGTTCCGCTGCCTACTACGGCGCCCGGAAGAACAAGAAGCACATTATCACCACCGCCTTTGAGCACCACGCTGTGCTGCACACTCTGGCCAAGCTGGAGAAGGAAGGCTTTGAGGTAACCTACCTGGATGTGCGCCAGGGCCATACCATCACCGCCCAGCAGGTCAAGGATGCCATCCGGGAAGATACCTGCCTGGTGACAATTATGTACGCCAACAATGAAATCGGCTCCATTTTGCCCATCGCAGAAATCGGCGCCATTTGCAAAGAAGCGGGCGTGCCCTTCCACACCGATGCGGTTCAGGCGGTGGGCCATCTGCACATCAACGTCAAGGAACAGAACATCGACATGCTTAGCCTGTCCGGCCACAAGTTCCACGGCCCCAAGGGCGTAGGCGCCCTGTATGTCCGCAAGGGCTTCCCCATTCAGAACCTGATTGAAGGCGGTGCCCAGGAGCGGGGCAAGCGGGCTGGTACGGAGAATATTGCCGGTATCTGCGGCATGGCTGCTGCTCTGAAGGATGCCTGCGACCACATGGACGAGAACATGCCCCGGGTGGCTGCCATGCGGGACAAGCTGATTGCCGGCCTGAGCAAGATTCCCCACAGCGCCCTGAACGGCGACCCGGTGAACCGGCTGCCCGGCAACGTCAGCTTCTGCTTTGAAGGCATCGAAGGCGAGAGCCTGCTGCTGCTTCTGGATATGAAGGGCGTGGCGGCTTCCTCCGGCTCCGCCTGCACCTCCGGTTCTCTGGACCCCAGCCATGTGCTGCTGGCCATCGGCCGGGTGCATGATGTAGCCCACGGTTCTCTGCGGCTGTCTCTGAGCGAGTACAATACCGATGAGGAAATCGACCATATTCTGCAGGTGGTGCCGGAAGTGGTGCAGTATCTGCGGAACATGAGCCCGGTGTGGCGGGACCTGCAAAACGGCAAGCGGGAATATATTCTGTAAATTATCTGGAAAATATAGAACAGGAGACTACAATTATGGCACTGTACAGTGAAAAAGTTATGGATCATTTCACCCATCCCAGAAATGTGGGTGTTATCGAGAACGCCAGCGGCGTAGGCGAAGTCGGCAACGCCAAGTGCGGCGATATTATGAAGATTTACCTGAAAATCGAGAACGA
>CALXFP010000039.1 GCA_944387615.1 uncultured Oscillospiraceae bacterium
CTGACCCGGGGACAGATGCTGGGAAAAATGGCCCCCTTTATCAAGTATATCGGCCTGAGCAGCCGGGAATGGGCAGCGTCCCAGCGTCCCTGGGGCCGACCCAGCCGGACCTACTGCTGGCTGCTGCGCCGGGCGGAGCTGTGCCGCCGCCGGTGCATGGATACCCGGATGCTGGACACCTTGAGCCGGGAAAATCTGGGGGCATTGGAAATGCCCACCAACAGCTTTGCCTCACCGGGGGGACTGACCAGCGCCATCGGCGTGGGTCTGTTCTTCCACGAGGATCGGATGGACCAGGAGGAGATTGACCGGCTGGGTGCGGAAGCCGTGGCCCTGACCCATGGCAGCCCTACGGCATTTTTGTCCGGTGCGGTGCTGAGCCACATTATCAGCAAGCTGCTGTGCAATCCCCAGGCCCCGCTGAAGCCGCTGATTCTGGAAGCGGTGGAAGCCATGAAAGACCAGTTCGGCCACCAGTACAGCCAGGCCTATGAGGTGGCGACTCTGGTGCGCCATGCCATCACCTATGCCGAATCTCCCAACCTCCGGCCGGTGGACGTGATGGAGCGTCTGAGCTGCGGCAATGCGGCCCAGGTGCTGGCCGGGGCGGTGTACGCCTGCCTTGCCAGCCGGGGAGATTTTGACAGCGCCATGATTCTTGCCGTGAACCACTCCGGACGCAGCGCCGCGGTGGGCGCCCTGGTGGGCGCCATTCTGGGTATCCGGCTGGGAGAGGAAGCCCTGCCGGAATTCTACATTGAATGCCTGGAACCGGCGGAGGTTCTGCGGGAACTGGCAGACGATCTGTACACCGGCTGCCCCATGGAAATGGGCAACAAGCTGTTTGACCTGGACTGGGATTACAAATACCTCCACGGCGGACAATAAGGAAAATCAAAGTAAGCATAGATCCCCTCCTTTGGGCATAGGATGTGCCAAAAGGAGGGGATTTGTTGTGAGAAAACGGGACTTGCTGATTCTGCTGGGCTCCATTGCGGCAGCGGCGGCGGTGGCGCTGAGTGTCTTTGCCACCAGCGCCTTGTCTACCGGTTCCTGGGGGCTGAGCTTTCGCCAGGAGGGAACGCCGCCTGTGGGCAATGCCGGGCAGGATCAACTGCGCCGCTATGACGCGGCATACCTGGGTGACACCAGCCAGAAGGTGATCTACCTGACCTTTGATGCCGGGTATGAGTGCGGCTCTACGGCGAAAATTCTGGATGTGCTGAAACAGCACCAGGCCCCTGCGGCCTTTTTCCTGGTGGGCAGCTACATTGAGAAAAATGCCGACCTGGTGCGCCGGATGGCGGAGGAAGGGCATATTGTGGGCAACCACACCATGCATCACTACGACATGAGCAAGTTGTCGGACAAGGATGCCTTTTCTAAGGAACTGACGGATCTGGAAACCCTATACAAGGAAATCACCGGCAAGGACATGGAAAAGTACTACCGCCCGCCCCAGGGAATTTACAGCGAGAAGAACCTGAAAATGGCCCAGGAGCTGGGGTACAAAACCGTGTTCTGGAGCCTTGCCTATGTGGACTGGCTTCAGGATGACCAGCCTACCCGGGAGCAGGCGCTGAAAAAGCTGCTGCCCCGGATGCACCCGGGAGCGGTACTGCTGCTGCATTCCACATCCCAGACCAATGCGGAAATTCTGGACGAGCTGCTGACCACCTGGGAAAGCGAAGGCTACCGTTTTGCCAGCATCGGGGAGCTGTTTGCGCCCCAATCCTGATGGCAGCCCTTGACAAACGGAATCGGGGTTACTATAATGCAAGTCAGAAATTGTTGCTGAAACACCGGAAATGTGGGTAATTACAGAAGTTTACAGCCATATTTCAATTCGGAAACAATATCGTAACAACAGAAAACGGAGAGATGGAAATGAAGAAGCTAGTTGGTGCCGTTCTGGTAGTGCTGCTGATCTGGAGCCTGTGCATGGCCATTCCGGTTCGTGCCACGGAAAGCACGGAATTTACGGCGCCCACTTTGGAAACGGAACCTGTTCCCGCGGAAGAAACTACCTTGCCCACCGAGGAAACCACGCTGCCTGCTGAGGAAACTGCCTTGCCCACGGAGGAAACTACCCTTCCTGTGGAGGAAACCATTTCGGAAACCCAGGTGATTCCGGAGGAGACAGAAGCGGAGCCGGTTCCCGAAGAGGCCGAGGCAACCGTCCCGGAGGAGCCGGAATCTCCCTGGAAAACCGGCAAAATTGCCGCCGGTGCTTACCACAGCGCCTGGATTCGGGAGGACGGCACCGTAGGTACCGCCAGCGCCGACCGGGTGCCGAACCAGTGGCGGGGCATCCGACAGATTGCCGCTTACCTGGGAACCGTGGGCCTGAAAGAGGACGGCACCGTAGTTGTGGCTGGTGAAGTCCGGGATAAGGACAACATTGGCTCCTGGCTGGACATTGTGGATATCGATGCCAATGAGAACAACACCATCGGTCTGACGTCCCAGGGCACCGTAGTAGTGGCCGGGTACAATACCTATGGCCAGTGCGATGTGTCCTCCTGGACGGATGTGGTGGATGTGGCTATGGGCTACCGCACCGCCTACGGCTTGACGGCGGACGGAAAGGTGCTCACCGCCGGCAGCAACGGCGCCGGTCAGCGCAATGTGGACAGCTGGTCGAACATTACCGCCATCAGTGCCGGCAACTACCATGTGGTAGGTCTGAAAGAAGATGGCAGCGTGGTGGCCCGGGGCCGGAATGATTCCGGTCAGTGTGATGTGGAATTCTGGGAGGATATTGTGGCCATCAGCGCCGGTCCCAGCCATACGGTGGGCCTGCGGTCGGATGGCACGGTGATTGCCACCGGTTCCAACAAGTATGGTCAGTGCAGTGTGGGCGGCTGGACGGATATCGTTGCCGTCAGCGCCGGCATGTACCATACCCTGGGCCTGCGCTCCGACGGCACCCTGGTAGCCGTGGGCAGCAACGGCTGCGGCCAGTGCGTTGTAAGCAATTAAAAAAGCGGCAGGGAGTGTCATTGCTCCCTGCCGTATTTTTCTTCAACAAACCGGATGGATGCGTCCTTTTTCAGGGCCAGCTCGCATTTGGCCTCGGCGCACTTGATGATTCCGGCAATCACCGGATAGCAGCAGTGTCCGGAGAAATACTCTGCCGCCAAATTTCCTTGTAAAGTGGTGGGCAGATTTTTGCTATCTCAGTTGGGACGGAAAAAGGTGCGTGGACCATCTGAATACTGTAAGATCAGTTGACCATCCGAATCAATTTCGTAGGAAGTGTAGTGCGTTTCGCTATTTTCAGCACTGTTTTTGAAATAAATCTTGTGGTTATCCATCCAGTAGGAACCCTCTTCCGCAGGCTCAGCCATCTTATCATAGTCATATAGGGCTTCCACAAAAAAGGTGACCAATTCATCCTTAGACTGCAAATTATACAGCGACGCATATGCTTCGAAAAACTCGCTGTCGTTCATCTCTTGGACGCCATCACCGAAGATACTGACCAAGGACTCTCTTTCCTGATACAGCGTGTCCATAACTTCCTCGCAGTATTCTTGAATTTGCGCTTTTGTCCTGATCGCATCGCAATACATCTGGTAGGTTCTATCCATCTTAAAATCAAAGGCATCATAATAAGATAGCGGAATATCGGAGCACACAGCGATTCCTTCTTCACAGCAGACAATATTCTCCAAAATTTGTAACCTGGTATTCTCGTCCATGTGCTGTTCTGACAGCCATGTGCCTTGGATCTGAGCATACTTACTTGATTCATCCATATAGCAACTGGCTAAGCAGACAAATCACCAGCAATAATACAGCGATTCGTTTCATAGGCAGTCCTTCCTTTTGGCGTATGTTGTATATTTCTGCAAAAACCATTATATCCCTTGTTGCCATCCATTGCAAGCGTAGGAACAAAAAAGAGGGAACTTTATTCAAAGTTCCCTCATATGCACCTTATTTCATCGTTTTTCTTACCGGAATAATTGCATTGCCCTTCCGGGAGTTTCAGTCCATGGGCTCCATGCGCTTGCCGCAGCACAGGGGGACGGTCTGGCCCGCCTCCAGGTGGAGGATCTTGTGGCAGATGGGGCAGATGTAGTCCCCTTCCTTCTCCGCCTTGGCAACCGGCAGGAAGCCCTCTTCCTTCCATGTTATCATGGGAAACTCCTTTCGGGAAAAAAGTGGGGCGGCCGAAGCCGCCCCGCATATCATGCTTACTTGAAGTAGCGCTCCAGCAGGCCCTTCAGTGCCTTGCCGTGGCGAGCCTCGTCACGAGCCATCTCGTGGACGGTGTCGTGGATGGCATCCAGGCCGTTCTTCTTGGCGCAGGCGGCCAGATCGAACTTGCCCTGGGTTGCGCCGAACTCGCAGTCAACACGCCATGCCAGGTTGTCCTTGGTGGTAGCCTTCATGTTGGGCTCCAGGTCAGCGCCCAGCAGCTCAGCGAACTTGGCAGCGTGCTCAGCCTCTTCGTAGGCAGCCTTCTCCCAGTACAGGCCGATTTCGGGGTAGCCTTCCCGATGGGCGATACGAGCCATGCACAGGTACATGCCCACTTCGGAGCACTCACCGTTGAAGTTGGCCATCAGCTGCTCGAAGATGAACTTCTTGTCCTCTTCGGAGATGTCGGGGTTGTTCTTCACGGTCTTGGCATAGATGCCGTACTCGTGCTCAGCGGCCAGCTTGTCGGTCTCCATGACCTTGAACTTGGAGCCGTCAACCTTGCAGACGGGGCACTTGAAACCTTCGGGGATGCTTTCGCCTTCGTAAACGTAACCACAGACGGGGCAGACAAACTTCTTCATACTTGTTTCCTCCAATGATAATGTAATTTTAATTTTTCAGGGATTTCAGGAATTTGCGCAGCTGCCGCACAGACCGGTAAAGGTCAGCTGGCAGCCCTGGACCCGACAGCCGGCGTATTTTTCCGTGTCAGCTTCCAGAGAGTGGGGAACTGCGATTTGGGGCAGATCGATGACCGCACTGCAGCCGGTGCAGACAAAGTGGACATGGGGCGCTGTGTTTGCGTCGAAGCGCTCGATGCCATTGACCGTACCCAGGCTCTGAATCATGCCCTGGCTTTTGAACCAGGCCAGATTCCGGTACACCGTGGCAAGAGATATGTCCGGATGGGTCTTCTGAAGCATTTCGTGAACCATCTCCGCCGAGGGGTGTGCGTGGGTTTGCTGCAGGCAGGCGAGAATGGCGTTGCGTTTGCGGAACTGCTTGGTAGATCCTTCCATAGACACCTCCTGTCTTGGGATTTGTGATTGATTCTTATTTACGAGATGAGTATAGCATGTCCATCGCACTTTGTCAAGAAGAAAATGAGAATTATTTGCATTTATTTTTCAAAAGAAATTCCGGGCAGATTTCTCCGCCCGGAAAGGTCGCTTGTTACACAGCTGCCTCTTTCACAACGGCCACGCCGTCCACCAGGTTTGCCATTTCCAGCGTGCCCTCAATGGCCATCTGGCGCTCCATCAGATCAGTGAGGATGACCATGCCATCCTTGCACTCGATGCGCATAACGTTGCGCATCATCACCGTCTCAGGGGTCAGGGTGTTCTTATATACAGTAGAAAGACACATAGACTTTTTCCTCGCTTACTTGACGTCCAGGCTGCTCAGAACCACGCTCAGACGCATATTGCCCTTTTCAAAATCGGACACCGCAGCCATAACCTGCTCGTAGGCCACATGGTTGCCGGCATCTTCCAGCTTGCCTGCCAGATCTGCCAGTTCCTTGGCGTGGGCGGCATTGTGGCCCACCATATACTTCATCAGAGCCATCAGCTCTTCCATGGGGGTGTGCTCGCAGCTGCCCTGGCAGCCGGCGCACTGACCCTGGCAGCCATGGGAATGGTCGTGGGGATGGGCATGATCGTGCAGATGGTCGTGGTCATGGGGGTGTACATGGTCATGCTCATGGGTGTGCTCATGCGGATGGGTATGGGCAACACCGTCATGGGTGTGCTCGTGGGTGTGTTCATGGGTATGAGGATGCTCGTGCTGAGGAGCACCGCCGGCAATGTGATCTTCGTGGATGTGCATTGCAATTCCTCCTTTGGTTTTTTCCCTATTATACTCGTTTTCCACGATTCTGTCAAAGTATTTATTTTCCGGGAAATATCCCCCGGTGGGGCTTGCCAAAAGGGGAAAAGCCGGGTATAATAGCCAGGAAAAATTGTCAGAAAGCAGGTGATGTTCATGTCCGATCATCACGAGCATACCCATATGGATCATGAATATCTCCATGCCCACGGCATTGCCCATTCCCACAACCATGTCCATGAGAACCAGAAGGCGGTAATCAACCGGCTGTCCCGGGCCATCGGCCATCTGGAGAAGGTCAAGCGGATGGTAGAGGAGGGGCACGACTGCTCGGAAGTGCTGATCCAGCTGGCGGCAGTGCGCTCGGCCCTGGATAATACCGGCAAGGTGATTCTCAAAGACCACATGCGCCACTGCATGGTGGATGCTGTCGCTGCCGGAGACCAGGACGCCATTGACGATCTGTGCCAGGCTATTGATAAATTTATGAAGTAACGCAGAAAGGCCGCCCGTCAGGGTGGCCTTTTGAAAGCTGTGGCGTTACAAAGCGGATGGGGGAAGCTGGATTATGGCTTGTGCTTGCGGTTATCCGGGTGCCTCGGATGTTCCGGTGCCAGCCAATGACCGTCGTAATCAATGTAGTAATTTTCCCTTGCGATATCATTCGTCCTGGTTTTTGGGCGGCGTTTCTTTTTGGGGAAGGGTTTTCTGCTGTGAAAGGACTGCAATATCTTTTTTGCAACCCAGATGCATCCCAGGAAAGTGAGCAGAAGATTTCTGCGGCTGTCAAAGGACAGGGATACAAACCATAGGTACAGTGCATTTATCGTATCGTAAAGGGTCATAGCAGCTTGCTGCAGCATAGTTAAAATCCGATCTATCCATTCCATGGCATTTCCTCTCCTGCTGTTTCTAATATGGGAAAATGTCCGTTCGCTGTTTTGCTGATGGTTATATTCAACGAAAACTGATTATTACAATTATAACACAATGCTTTGCGAATTTCCAGTGCCATGATAAATGAATATGGATTTGAACCGCTCATTCTTACTTCCAGACAAGAAAAAGCCACCCCGCAGGGTGGCCTTTTCATTGTATGCTATGGTTATAGAGAAAGCCTCGTTACCGGGCGGAAATGTTGAAAAAAAGAACAGGCCCGGAGCGCAAAGGGTCCAGGCACAGCCTGGTGGAGCAGGATACGGGAGTCGATTGCCGCTGCTCCAGTGGGAGGAACGTAAGGAAGCCGCCAGTGTTTGCACTGGCGTCAGCAGCTGTCCACCGGACAGCTGCATTTGGATGGGTTCGACTCCCTGCTTCTTACTTCCGGACAAGAAAAAGCCACCCCGCAGGGTGGCCTTTTCTTGTCTGGAGCAGGATACGGGAGTCGAACCCGCCTTCACGGCTTGGGAAGCCGTTGTATTACCGATATACGAATCCTGCATGTGCTGGTATTATAGCAGAGGCAAAGGAAAAAAGCAACCACTTTTTGTCGAAGCGGGTATCCGGCAACCGATGCCGCCCTTTGAAAATCATCCGGGAAAAAATCGGAAAATTCCGGAAAAAGTACTTGACAATCGGCATATATTCCGATAAAATAAACTGGTCTGCCAATGGCGCGGACAAATCCTTGCTCCCGGCGGCGCCGGGGGCCAAAAGTCCAAAAGGAGGTGCAATCAACATGGCTAAGATCACCGGTAAGTATGAGGTGCTCTACATCATCGACCCCACCCTGGGCGAGGAGGGCACTGCAGCACTTGTGGAAAAGTTCAAGGCAATGGTGGAGGCGGAGGGTACTCTGACCAACATCGATGAGTGGGGCAAGCGTCGTCTGGCATACCCCATCAACGACATGGCAGAAGGCTACTACGTTCTGATGAACATGGAAACCAAGCCCGAGTTCCCCGCAGAGCTGGAACGTGTGATGAAGATCACCGAAGGCGTTATGCGCTGCCTGACCACTGCTGTGGAGGAGTAATCCATGCTCAACCACATTGTTATCATGGGTCGTCTGACCCGTGACCCTGAGCTTCGCCGTACCGGCAGCGGAATTGCCGTTGCCAGTTTCAGCGTAGCTGTCGACCGGGACTTCGGCGGCAGAGACGGCGGCGAGCGGGAAACCGATTTTATTGATTGTGTTGCCTGGCGTCAGACCGGAGAGTTTGTCTCCAAGTATTTCACCAAAGGCTCCATGATCGTGGTTTCCGGTCGGCTCCAGATTCGCAGCTGGACCGACAAAGACGGCAACAAGCGTCGCACTGCGGAAGTCGTTGCAGACAATGTCTACTTCGGCGACAGCAAGCGCAGCAGCGAGAGCGGCAACAACACCTACGGCGGCAACGCTTATGGTGGCAACAGCTACGGCAGCAATGGAAACTCCTATTCCGCCCCCAGCTACGGCAGTGCTCCCGCTACTCCCAACTACGGTGGCTACAGCGCCCCCGCAGCCGCTCCGGCATCGGATTTCGCCATGCTGGAAGACGATGACGCCCAGCTGCCCTTCTAATTTTCACTGAACTTTTTCTACAACGCTTACAAGGAGGGAAAATCCATGGCTAACGAACAGCGTATGCGTCCCCGCAAGCGCAAGAAGGTTTGCGCTTTCTGCGTGGATAAGGTGACCAGCATCGATTACAAGGACACCGCTAAGCTCCGCCGTTACCTGTCCGAGCGCGGCAAGATTCTGCCCCGCCGTACCACCGGTACCTGTGCTGAGCATCAGCGTAACCTGACCACCGCCATCAAGCGTGCCCGTCAGATCGCCCTGCTGCCCTACGTCGCTGACTGATTGACGAAGTTACATCCCAAAAGCTTTCTGCGCTTTTGGGATGTTTTTCTATATTCTGGAAAAAATGGGTAAGATAGAGGAAACGGCAGATTCACGGAAGGAACAAACCAAAGATGTGAGGTGCAGATTATGAAAACATTGTTTTATGGCGGCAGCATCCTGACCATGGAGGAAAATCTGTATGCCCAGGCCCTGGTTGCGGAGGATGACAAAATCCTGGCCCTGGGCTCAGAGGAAGAAATGCGGGCCCTGGCAGGCAGCTGCGAAGAGGTGAATCTTCACGGCGCTGCCCTGATGCCCGGATTTATCGACGCCCACAGCCATTTCTCCCAGATGGCCAGCGCCCAGCTTCAGATTTCTCTGGACGGAGCGGATACGGTGGAGGAAATGCAGCGCAGGATTTGGCAGTTCCTGGAAAAGAACAAACCCGCCCCCGGCCAGTGGGTCACCGCCCGGGACTATGACAAAGCCCCGCCGTTTCCCACATTGGAGCAGCTGGACAGCTTTGCTCCCAAAAATCCTCTGGTGATTCACCACAAGTCCGGACATATGGGCTTTCTGAACAGCCTGGGCTTGAAAGCTCTGGACATCACCCCCCAGACCCAGGCCCCGGAGGGAGGACGGATTGAAACCAAGGACGGAAAGCTCACCGGATACCTGGAAGAAAACGCCTTTGTTTCTTACCTGAAGAAAATCCCTATGGCGCCCCCGGAGCAGCTGCTCCAGGCCTATGCCCAGGCCCAGGACATCTACGCTTCCTACGGCATCACCACCATCCAGGACGGTATGATCGTCCGGGAGCTGCTGCCGCTGTATCATATGCTGCTGGGCCGGAAGCTGCTGAAGCTGGATCTGGTGGCATACCCCGACCCGGACACTTACCCCCAGGCCCGGGAGGAACTGGGCAAAGCCAGCCGCCATCTGCGCATCGGGGGCATGAAAATCTTCCTGGACGGCTCTCCCCAGGGCCGGACAGCCTGGATGCGAAAGCCCTACGCCTGCGGCGGCGACTACCGGGGCTACGGCACCATGACCGATGATGCGGTAAAGCAGGCCATGGAAAAAGCAGCCAGGCAGGAAACCCAACTGCTGGCCCACTGCAACGGTGATGCAGCGGCGGAGCAGTTTTTGTCCTGCCTGGAAGCGGTAGAGGGGGATTATCCCCAATTGAAAGACTTGCGGCCGGTGATTGTCCACGGCCAGCTGATGGGTCTGGACCAGCTGCCCAAGGCAGCGGCGTTGGGGGCGATGATTTCCTTCTTTGTGGCCCATGTGTACCACTGGGGCGATATCCATGTGAAGAATTTCGGCATGGAACGGGCCAGTCGGATCAGCCCTGCCCGCAGCGCCCTGGAACAGGGCATCCCCATCACCTTCCACCAGGACGCCCCGGTGATTCAGCCGGACATGCTGGAAACGCTGTGGTGCGCCTGCTGCCGCCGAACCCGGGGCGGTATGGTGCTGGGACGGGAGGAACAGATTCCTGTGCTGGATGCCCTGAAAGCGATCACGGTCAACGCCGCCTATCAGTACTTTGAAGAGAAGGACAAGGGCACCCTGGCCCCGGGAAAGCGGGCGGATTTCGTAATCCTGAGCCAGAATCCTTTGGAAATCCCGGCAGAAAACTTACGAAGCATTCAGGTTCTGCAAACCTGGAAGGACGGCCAGTGCATCTATACCCGCCGGTAACTTCCGGAATTTCGGTTTACTCCGCGTACTGGCTCAGATCCAGTCTGTCCCGGTCGGTGGGGTTGATGGTGAAGGTGACGCCGGTGATTTCCGCCCACTGATAATCCCCGATCTGGCGATTTTTGATGTCGGACAGAATCTGATCCTTGGCATTCATAACGGCTTCCGCTCCGGCGTCGGGAGAGGCGTGAACCATTGCGGTCTGATCGCCATAGTAGCCTGCCCAAATATCCACGGTGCAGCCCGGTACTGCCCGATATTCCACATCCACCTGAACGGTTCCCGGGGCCAGCTTGGCATCGGTTTCCACCTGGGGCACATCCGCATCGGGGGCGGTGGGCATATTCCAGGATTCAAATCCCATCAGTTTTTCCTCATCGTCCAGGGAAAAACGGCGGGTGACGGTGTCGGTTACGGTCATATTCAGCCGGGAATCTCCCCCGTAGGTAAAGCTGGAGGCTTCCACGAAGCACATCCCGATGCCCACGCCGCCGATGAGCAGGCCCAGAAATACCAGAATCAGGGCAGTCAGACGCAGTTTACGCATGGTCGCCCACCTCCTTGTGCATGTTGTTCGGTTTCTTCCAAATCAAAGTACAGGCAAAGACCAGCACGCCGCAGCCCACCAGCACGATACCCA
>CALXFP010000040.1 GCA_944387615.1 uncultured Oscillospiraceae bacterium
TCCGTCTACAGCTGCAACATCCCCACCCGGGAGCAGAAGATGGAGAACTTCTCCTACGTCGCTTCCCAGCGCAAGGCCCCGGCTGTAAAGGTTGCCAAGCCCAAGGTACTGATCCCCGCCTTCCCCGGCACCAACTGCGAATACGACTCTGCCAAGGCTGTCCGGGATGCGGGCGCCGAGCCGGAGATCATCGTCATCAACAACCTCTCCGCCGAGGGCATTACCCGCAGCGTAGAGCGCTTTGCCCGGGAACTGAAGGATGCTCAGATGGTATTCATCCCCGGCGGCTTCTCCGGCGGCGACGAGCCCGACGGCTCCGGTAAGTTCATTACCGCTTTCTTCCGCAACGCTGCCATCAAGGAAGGCGTCACCGACCTGCTGGAGAACCGGGACGGCCTGATGTGCGGTATCTGCAACGGCTTCCAGGCCCTGATCAAGCTGGGTCTGGTGCCCTACGGCAAGATCATCGACACCGACGAAACCTGCCCCACCCTGACCTTCAACAACATCAGCCGTCACCAGAGCCGGATTGTCCGCACCCGGGTGGCTTCCAACAAGTCCCCCTGGCTGGCCCTGACCAACGTAGGCGATGTGTACAACGTGCCCATCTCCCACGGCGAAGGCAAGTTCCTGGCTTCCGAAGAGCTGATCCGCCAGCTGGCTGCCAACGGCCAGATTGCCACTCAGTATGTGGACCTGGAGGGTAACGCTACCGCTGATGTGCACTTCAACCCCAACGGCTCTCTGTACGCCATTGAAGGCATCACCTCCCCCGACGGCCGTGTCTTCGGCAAGATGGGCCACAGCGAGCGTATCGGCAAGGGATTGTACAAGAATGTCCCCGGCGAATACGACATCCGGATGTTTGAGGCCGCAGTGAAGTACTTCAAGTAAGCAGCAAATCCCCGGGCAGAAATCTGTCCGGGGATTGTCACACAGAAATTGTGGGAGAGCCATCATGGAATATTTTGGTGTATTTGCTTTTGTCCTGGTTATGTGCTATTTTTCCCTTCCCGGTAAGGTGAAGAAACTGGAGGCAAAAGTGAAACGATTGGAAAAGCAAAGGAACGGTGCGTACGCTATGTCGAAACTGATGCAGCAGCTGATGGGAAGGACCTGTACCCTCATTTCGGAAAAGGGCCTGTCCATCGCCGGGAAGTGTGAATTCACCTGCGAAATCCTGGATTGCGATGAAGAATGGGTCAAAATCCGCCTGGACCAGAAAAAAGGCGGCAAAGTCGTGAAGATGATGCGTCTGGAGGACATTGAATCCGTAGAACTGGCAGACGAACAGTAAATAACCTTCTGGAAGCAACACAAATCCCCCAGGCCGTTTGGCCTGGGGGACTTTATATTACCGAACGTACTCGATAATCACCCGGCGGTTGGGTTCTACGCCGGTGGAGTGGGTGGTGATGTTCTCCATATCCTGCAGTGCAGCGTGGATCACATGCCGCTCGTAGGCATTCATAGGCTCCAGGGTGGTGCGGCGGCGGGCCTTCAGCACCTGCTGGGCCTTCTTACGGGCATAGCGGCGCAGGCTTTCCTCCCGCTTTTCCCGGTAGCACTCTGCATCCACGTTGATGCGGACGTGGCCGTCCAGATCCCGGTTGATGGTGTAGTTGGCTAGGTGCTGAATGGCATCCAGGGTATCGCCCCGGCGGCCGATCAGGTAACCCAGGTCATCGCCTACCAGGTCAACCTTGTATGTATTGCCCTCTACCTTCCAGCAGTGGGGCACGGCCTTGGAATCCATATGCTCCAGCAGGCCCTTCAGGAACAGCTCAATCTTCTCCTCGGTGGAGCCGCTTTCCGCAGGGGCGTACACCTTGGGCTCAGCCTTCACCTTGGCGGGCTTGGGCTCCTTGGGGGTCTTGGGAGGCTTGGGTGCTTCCGGCTTCTTCTCGGCCTTGGGTTCATGCTTGGGCTTGTCTGCCTTGGGCTCCTGGGCAGCCGGTTCCGCCTTGGGAGCTTCCTTGGGCTGCTCCGGCTTCTTCACCGGGGCGGCAGCCTTGGGCTTGGAACGGGACGCGGAGCTCAGGGCAACCTTGGGAGCTTCCGGCACCGGGTCCGGAGCTTCGTAGCTGACCTGCACCTTGGCAGGCTGTGCGCCGAAGCCCAGGAAGCCTGCCTTTGCCTGCTGCAGAACCGTAACAGACACACTGTCCCGATCCAGTCCCAGCTGGGTCAGGGCTGCCTCAATGGCCAGGTCGATGGTTTTGCCGGTGGTAACAATGGTCTTTTCCATAGCTTATTCCTCCGTAGGCTTTGCAGCGTAGCGGTTGGGATCATAGCTGCGGCCCTTGCAGTAAGGACGATCGGCGATTCCGGAGAGGGTGGTCTTTTCTTCCTCTTCCTCCAGGATGCCCTTTCTGGCAGCATATTCCTTGGCGGCAGCGGCCTTGGCAGCCTGCTCCTGGTCACGCTGCTGCTTGAGCAGCTTCTTCTTGCTGGTATTGGTGGTGATGCCGTCGGGGTTGGCAGCCCGGCGTTCGGCACGGATGCGCTCCTTCTCGGCTTCCAGACGCTCCTCTTCCAGAGCCTTCTGCAGCCGCACAGCGTCCTCGGCATCGTAAATCTTGCGGTAGTGGTTGGTCATGATGGGGTCGGAGATCATACGCACCACGCCGCCGACGAACCAGTACAGGGACAGTCCGGCGGAGACAGTGAAGCCGATCCACAAGCTCATCAGGGGCATCATCCACATCATGGTCTGCATGGACTGGTTCTGCTGAGACTTCTTGGCAGTTTCCTCGTCCTGGATGCCCTTTTCGTTGGTGATAACGGAGTTGTTGGTCTTCTGGGCGATCCACATCTGGGCCACCTGAGACAGGCAGGACACCACAGGAATCAGGAAAGCACCAATATGTGCCCAGTCCCAAGCCCAGGAAGCGGAGAAGATATTGAACTGGGGAATCGCACCCAGGTTAATGCCCAGGAAATTGAAGTTGATACCTGCCAGAGTCGCTTCGCTGATGGCAGGGATGGCAGCCTTCAGTTCTTCCGTAAACTGGGGGATGGCCTGGGCGGCAATTACCTGGTCATAGTAACTGTTGCCGGAGAAGATTCCGGGGGCATTGTCCTTGATAACAGCCACAATCTGCTGAGCCACATCGGCAGACTCCATCAAAATGTAGGTGATGGGTTCCCGGATAACCGCAAACAGAGGCCACAGAATCAGCAGGGGGATGAAACTCCACAGACAGCCGCCGCCCATGGAAGCGCCCTCGTCCCGGTACAGCTTCTGAATCAGCTCATTCTGCTTCTGGGGGTCGCCGGCGTAGCGGGCCTGAATCTCCTGAACCCGGGGGGTCAGGCGGGACATCTTCATCATGCTCTTCTTGCCCTTGGCGTTGATGGGCATGAGGATCAGCTGAACCAGGATGCCGAACAGGATCATGGCCACACCGTAGTTGCCGGTGAAATGGTACAGCAGGTTCAGCAGGTAGCCGAAGGGCACGGTGATAATGTCGGATAACTGGAATGCAAGAAACATTGACTTTCCTCCTCAAAATCATGGAAGTCAGGGTACGGGGTCATAGACATCTCCCTTGTAGAAGGGATGACAGCGCAGAAAGCGGCGCAGGGCAAGCCAGCCGCCTTTTAAGGCCCCATACTTGCGGATTGCTTCGGCAGCGTAAGCGCTGCAGGTGGGCCGAAACCGGCATCGGGCCGGCAGTCCCGGGGAAATATAGCGCTGGTAAAACCGAATCAGAAACAGCAGAAAATTTTTTACCATAGGACCGCTTACGCCTCCAACGGCGCTTTCAGAAGGCCGGCCTTTTTTGCCAGAGCCAGATAGCTTCTGGTCAGGCGCTGAAAATCTGCATCCACAGCCTTGCTCCGGGCAACCACCACAATGTCCCAGCCTGGCTGGAACTGCTCCTCATGGAGCCGGTAAATCTCCCGCAGACGACGGCGGGTGCGGTTGCGCACATGGGCCTTGCCCAGCTTCTTGCTGACGGTAATGCCCACCCGGTTGCCTTCCGTGCGGTTTTTCCTGGCATAGAGCACCAGGTATCCGTCAGCAAATCCGGAGGTATGGTACAGCCGGCGAAAAATGTGGTTGAGTTTTAATGCACTGGAATACTTCATAACCTCTCTCCAACCCCATTGCGTCCTAAAAAGGGAGCGGGGCGAATGCTTCATTCACCCCGCTGTAGCTCCCGTTTCGCTCATTGGCGCTTATTTTCCTTGACCCACATCGTTAAGCGCATCAGGCGGACAGAACCTTGCGGCCCTTGGCACGGCGGCGGGCCAAAACCTTACGGCCGTTGGCGGTAGCCATTCTCTGGCGGAAACCGTGAACCTTGGAACGATGACGACGGCTGGGCTGATAGGTACGCTTCATAATCGGATACACCTCCTGTCAAAAATCAATATGCTCGACAGCCAAAAGGCCGCAGCAACACATAGGTAATGACGATAACAGTCATGCTTGACCATTATAACCGAAAAATGCGGTTTGGTCAATCTTTTTTTCGCAATTTTATGGCTTCGGGAAAGACTTTGGAATCTATCCGGAAATTTGCAGGTTCGGCCCCTGGAAGGTTCCGTCCAGTTTGGACAGAACACGGTCATATTCTTCGCTGCCCGGCTCATAGGGCGTGGGCTGGTAATTGTTCCGGTCGGATACGGAGCTGACGCTGGCAGGCACCAGGGTGCGCTGCCCCAGGCAGATGCTGCCGTCGCTCTGGCGGATCACTTCCTGCTGAATCAGGGCCGTGTCAAAATCCTGGGGATAGCCGTTGCCCCCGAAGCTGAAATTGCCCAGGGAGTAGAAAATCACCCCATCGCCGTATTCCTCCACCGGCTGCAAAACATGAGGATGAGAACCCCACACAATATCCGCCCCGGCATCAATGGCCGCATGGCCCACGTCAATCTGCTCCTGGGTGGGGCGGTAGCTTCCTTCGGTGCCCCAATGGGGAGCCACGATCACCAGTTCGGCGCCCTGATCCCGCAGGGCCTGAATCTCCTGGGTCATATCCTGTACATCCAGCAGGTAGTAGACCATACCGTACAGTCCCACCTTCAGGCCGCCCTCCAGGGTCAGCAGCACGGAGCTGTCCCGCTGGACATAGGGAATCCCAGCTTCCTCCAAAACCGCCAGGGTGGAATCGTAGCCGGTCTGCCCATAGTCAAAGGCGTGGTTGTTGGCTACGGTCACTGCCTGGATGCTGTTTTCCGTCAGGATGCTGACATACTCCGTCGGGCCCCGGAAGGTGTGCTTTTTCTGAACCGGATAGCCTTCGTCGCACAGCGGGCCTTCCAGATTCAGGAAAGTTCCGTCATCGGAGTTGACATAATCTGCTACATTCCGGAAGGGATACCCATAATCCTGACCCACGGTTTTGGTAAAGCCGTATTCGGCGTAGGCGTTGACCTGGTTGGTGCCGAAGGTGCAGTCCCCCACAAAGGTCAGCAGGAAGGTCTCCGGCTGGGGCTCTGTGGTAGCCGGCTGGGTAGTTTCCGGAACCGGCTGGGTAGTGGGAGCAGCTGCGGCTTGCTCCGTCTGCACAGCCTGGGTCGTAGGAGTGGTGGCAGCAGGAATCCGCTGCCGCCAACCACAGCCGGAGACCAAGGTCAGTGCCAGGCACAGCCCGGCAGCGGCCAATTTCTTCCAATCAGCCATTTTCCTGGGCACGGCGCTTCATCAGGTTGCGCATCCGCAGACCGTGATCCAGCTCCCGCTTACGAATCCGCAGGCTCTTGGGGGTGCATTCCAGCAGCTCGTCGTCTGCCAGGAATTCCAGGCACTGCTCCAGAGAGTAGTTCTTGGGAGGCGTCAGCCGCAGGGCTTCGTCAGAACCGGCGGCACGCATATTGGTCAGCTGCTTGCGCTTACAGACGTTGACGGTCATATCCTCATTCCGGCTGCAAATGCCCACCACCATACCGGCGTACACCGGAGTGCCGGGGCCAATGAACAGGCTGCCCCGCTCCTGAGCGGCGGCCAGACCGTAGGTCACAGCCTCGCCGGTTTCAAAGGCAATCAGAGAACCGGTGAGCCGGCGCTCAATTTCGCCCTTCATGGGGGCGTAGGTTTCCAGAACGGAGGACATGATGCCCTCGCCCCGGGTATCGGTCAAAAATTCGTTGCGGTAGCCGAACAGTCCCCGGGAAGGCACCAGGAACTCCAGACGGTAGCGGCTGCCCATGGGAGTCATGCCCAGCAGGTCTGCCTTCCGGCGGCCCATCTTCTCAATCACCGCACCCATGCAGGCTTCCGGCACGTCAGCCACCATCCGCTCGATGGGCTCGCAGACCTTGCCGTCGATGACCTTGGTCAGCACACGGGGGGTGGATACGGAGAACTCATAGCCTTCCCGGCGCATGGTTTCCATCAGGATGGACAGGTGCATTTCACCACGGCCTGCCACGTTGAAGGCATCGGTGCCCTGCTCAGTCACATGCAGGGACACGTCCTTCAGCAGTTCCTTTTCCAGACGATCCCGCAGATTCCGGGAGGTGACGAACTTGCCTTCCTTACCGGCGAAGGGGGAATCGTTGACGGCAAAGGTCATTTCAATGGTGGGGTCGGAGATCTTCACAAAGGGCAGCGGCTCCACGCACTCAGGAGCGCACAGAGTACGGCCAATGGTGATATCCGCCATGCCGCTCAGAGCCACGATTTCACCGGCGCTGGCCTGCTGAATGGGATTCTTGCCCAGACCGTCAAACTCATACAGGGCAACCACTTTGCCCTTCTGCCGCACCTCGGGGTCGTGGTAGTCGCAGATGGTCACTTCCTGGTTGACCCGGATGGTGCCCCGCTCCACACGGCCCACCGCAATCCGGCCCACATACTCATTGTAGTCAATGGAGGATACCAGCAGCTGCAGAGGAGCCTCTGCATCGCCCTGGGGTGCGGGGATATAGTTGACAATGGTTTCAAACAGGGGGGTCAGGTCAGTGCCTGCCACATCGGGGCCGTAGGAAGCGGTACCCTGACGGCCGGAGCAGAACACGGTGGGAGAATTGAACTGCTCGTCGGTGGCGTCCAGATCCAGCAGCAGCTCCAGAACTTCTTCCATCACTTCGGAAATCCGGGCGTCGGGCTTGTCAATCTTGTTAACGGCAACAATGACCTTGTGGCCCAGCTCCAGGGCCTTCTGCAGCACGAACCGGGTCTGGGGCATGGGGCCCTCGGCAGCATCCACCAGCAGGATAACGCCGTTGACCATTTTCAGAATCCGCTCCACCTCGCCGCCAAAGTCGGCGTGGCCCGGGGTGTCCACGATGTTGATCTTGTAATCTTTGTAGTGTACAGAGGTGTTCTTGGCCAGGATGGTGATGCCACGCTCCCGTTCCAGATCACCGGAGTCCATCACCCGTTCCACGGTAGCCTGATTTTCCCGGTAGATGCCGCCCTGCTTCAGCATCTCATCCACCAGGGTGGTCTTGCCATGGTCAACGTGGGCAATGATGGCGATATTTCGGATTTTCTCCTGAGGTACCATATAATAAACGCTCCTTCGGGTTGTTAGATCTTTGAAACTCTCAACTGAAAATTATAGCACCTTACCAAAAATTTTGCAAGATATTTGGTGAAATTTACGAAGAAAAATTCTATTTTTTCCCGTAGCGGCATACACGCAGAAAGCCTCTTTGCTTGCGCAAAGAGGCTTTTCATTCAAAAATACTGCTTGATGGTGGAAATCAGAATATCTCCGGCCACCACCCGGTCCTCGGCGGCGAAGCCCTCGGCAAAGTTGTCCGAGTAGAGCACCTGGGCATTGGGCGGGAACTCCTCGTCCCCTTCCCACACCAGCAGCTGCATCCGATAGCCGCCGATCAGGGCAAATTCAAATCCGGCATCCCCGTGGGCAATGGGCTGCGCGCCCATTTTCTCCGCCGCAGCCCGGAAAGCTGCCACCCGGGTACCGAAGGTGAAGGCCGCCCGGGTCAGCACCCGACCGGTATAGGGCTGGATGTACATTTCCCCCCAGGGCATTTCCCGGAAGGTTTTCCACTGGCCTGCCCAGAAGACATCCCGGCTTTCCAGCAGGTAGCGCAGCAGGAAGGTCTGGGTGGGCAGCGGCGGCAGAGCGCCCCCATCCAGCGCCCGGATGGCGTAGTCCGGGTGGGAAATGGCAAAGGTTCTGCCAAGCATGGTCAGGGTAAACTCGCTTCCGTCCCAGGATACGTCCTGCAGCCGCTGCGTTACGCTTTCCGGGTCCAACTGACAGAATTTTTCCTGATAGTGGGCGAAGGGTACTTCTTCTTTGTGATTTTCAATCTGCATATTGGTTCCTCTTGTTATGTAAGTGTATCCGGAAGCTTACTTTTCCTGCACGCTGTTGGGGAACAGCCGGGCATCGGTATGGGGCAGGAAGCAAGCTGCCACAAAGGAATCCATGTACCCAGGATAGGTACTCAGTTCCAGATAGGTCATATTGGCAGCCACCTCGGCAGTCTTGGCAGCAGCTTCATCGCTGACCACCATGGCGTAGGCACCGCTGAGGGAGGAGTTGCCGATGTAATGGAACTTGCTCAGGTCCACATCCGGGAACATACCGATGTTCACCGCATTTTTCATATTGATGCCGCTACCGATACCACCGGCAACATAAACGCTGTCAATCATATCCATCGTCATATCCACACTCTTGAGCAGGGTGTCAATGGCGGAGAAAATTGCACCTTTGGCCCGGATAAAGTTGTCGATATCCACCTCATTGATGGAGATTTCCCGACCGGTCTCGCTTTCCTCAGCCGTGGCCAGCACATAGCGGCCCATGCCGTGGCTGTCTCGTTTTACCCGGCTGCCCTCCCGGACGAACAAGCCCTTGGCATTGATGATGCTGGTACGGAACAGCTCGGAAATGATATCGATGATGCCGCTGCCGCAGATGCCCACCGGCTTCTGGCCCTCGTCACCGACAATACTCAAGGTGGGTTCCATAGTGGTTTTGTCGATGGTGCAGGCTTCCACTGCGCCGTCGGTGGCCCGCATGCCGCAGGAAATGTCGCCGCCCTCAAAGGCAGGACCTGCCGAGCAGGCGCAGCTCATCAGGAAGTCCCGGTTGCCAAATACGATTTCGCCGTTGGTGCCCAGGTCAATGAACAAGCTCATTTCGTCCTTGTCCCAGATACCGGCGGCCAGGGTACCGGCAGTGATATCGCCGCCCACATAGGAGCCGATGTTGGGGGCAATCAGCACCGGAGCCATGGGATTGGCCAGCAGATTCACATCCCCTGCCCGCATTCCCTCCCAAGAGAAGAAGCTGGGAACGTAAGGTTCCATCCGGACGGATTCTGCATCCACGCCCACAAACAGGTGGTTCATGGTGGTATTGGCACCCACCGCCAGGCGCAGAATGTCCCGTTTGGTAATGCCGGCGCTCTTGCACAGGTTGCCTAAGATGGGATTCAGGGTTTCCTTGATGATGGCCTTTTGCAGCTTCACCCGACCGCCGGGACGGCCCTGCTCGATGATCCGGTTGATAACATCAGCGCCGTAACGGATCTGACCGTTGCCGGAAGAGCCTTTGGCCAGAATCTTGCCCGTAGCCAGGTCTGTCAGAACCATGGTCACGGTGGTGGTGCCGATATCGATGGCAGCGCCGACAACGGCGGTATCGTCTTTGCCGCAGATTTCCATGCAGCAGAAGGTATCTTCCTTGCGGTAGCCCTTCACGCAGACGGAAAAATTCTCTTCCCGCAGCGTGGAGGCAAGCTTCACCATCACGCAGTAGGGAATCTCCACCTGGGATACCCCCAGGGCATCCTCGATGGCCCAGGTCAGCCGTTCATTGTCCGGCATGGTATCGTCCAGAGTGGGAGCAGCCAGATCCAGCTGCACCGCCAGGAAGGGATTTTCAAAACGGATACCGCTTTCCTTCAGCTGCTCCTGGCACTCCTGGAAAATGGCAATTTCCTTGGGACTGCTCAGGTCGGCGGTCTTCATCCGGGACTGATATGCGCTGGCAATATCCGGCACGAACACCGTGCAGTCGCCAACAATGCGGCTGTTGCAGCTGAGCCGCCAGCCAGCTTCGTACTCTTCATCGCTGATATGACGGCTCTGTATGGATTCCAACTCTCCCTCAACCAGCTGGACACGGCATTTGCCGCAGGAGCCGTTGCCGGAGCAAGGCGCGTCAATGGCCACATTGGCCCGCCGGGCCAGTTCCAGCAGATTATCTCCGGCGTTGCAATCGATGGTTACGGGATTGGCTCCCTGGATTTGGAAAGTTACTTTCATACACGCAAGTCCTTTCGATAAATTGATTGTGTGTTTGCTTCCGGCTGCGGCAGCCGGTTTATGATGTACCCCGCTGCAAGACGGGTCTATTTTTTCTTCTTTTTCGCTGTCTGACGTTTCAGCTGACCTGCCAGCTGGGAAAATTCCTCGCAGCTGTTGTCAAGGGTGTATTCTTCGTCGGTTTTTGCGACTTTTATCGTCAGGCGTTTCATTTTGGCCACGCTGGTTGTGGCTTTTCCGGTGCTGTCAAAGCCCTGCAGTTTTTTGATTTTGCCGAAGGGATAGGCAAGAAACCCCTCCTTGGTATCCAGCAGCAGTCGCCGGGAGGTCAGAATCCAGCGGCTGCCATGGTTGGGACAGATCACCTTGATGGTCTCCCGGGGCTGCAGCACCGTCTCCAGCTTCCGGGTAAAGTCCCGCTCTTTTCGTTTGCGTTTTTTCACGACGGCAGATCGGATTGCCAGCAAAATCACAATCACAGCGGCAAATCCGGACAAATACTGCCAATATTCCATTGTCCATTCCTCTCCTGGGGTAATATACAAAGGGGCTGGGAGGGAGGTTCCCTCCCAGCCGTAAATGCGTGGGATTCGTTCTGTTACTGTAGTCCTGCCTTACAGATCCAGGTAGGAGTCGGAGTACAGAACGTGGTTCTTGAAGATGTCGCAGGACTTGATGGTCTCCATCAGGCGCAGGTCGCAGGGGTTGACGATAGCGGAGGTCAGACCCTGCATCATAGCCATGGCAACCAGAGCGGAGTCCATGATGGGACGGACGTTCTTGGGAGCGCCGTTGGAGTTGTTGGACAGACCGCCGGTGGACTT
>CALXFP010000041.1 GCA_944387615.1 uncultured Oscillospiraceae bacterium
GCCCGGGTGAGGGTTAATTCGGCCTTGGTATAGTTGCCGGTTTTCTTATACTGGTTAGCCAGCTCAATGGCAACACCTTCGTCATGGTCAGAAAAGTTGTATGCCATGTCATAGAACCAAGAGGACATTTGGGAATTGCCGTGGAGGTCATGGAATCGGGCCTGGCTGATCAGGGTATCCCGGGTAAAGGCACGGTCATACACAAACAAATACCACACCACACTGGCGCCAATCAAAACCGCCAGCAGGATGGTAATCAGTATTCTGATTGTTTTTTTCATAGAAAAGTACTCCATTTCGAGAGAATCTCACTGAATTATACAACATATGCCTTGTAAAGTCAAGTCCGGCAGAAAACCAGGGGGAATCGTTCCAAGAGGCGAGACCCTATTTGTAAACAATCTGTGTCCTGCCTTGCAATTCTGACGAAATTATGGTAAACTGTACCGGAATCACTGCCCAATTTTGGGAGAAATGAGGAAGAAAGTAATGGAAAAATGCAAATTCTGCCAGGCGGAATTGGCAGAGAATGATACGGTCTGCCCCAACTGCGGTAAGGACAATGCGCCGGAGCAGGCTGAGTCTGTACCCGAGGCCGTGCAGCCTGTGGCTGAGGAAGAAGCCCAGGTACAGGAAGTGACCTCCGACAGCCCTGCTGTAAATGAGGAGGCGGAAACCCCCGCTGCTTCTGCAGAGGATGCACAGCAGCAGGATGCCCAGGAGCCTCAGATCCAGGAGGGACTGAAGGCAACACCCGGAAAAATTGCCCTGATGGCGGCTGCAGTTGTGGTACTGCTGGCGGTTCTGATTGCGCTGATTGTTGCCGGTCTGTCGCAGCAGAAACCTGCGGACACCAATGCTACGGAGGCAGGAACCACCGAAACAACAGTACCGGCCACCGTTCCCGCTGACGGCAATCCGGAGGATGTAACCTGCAAGGGCACTTACACCGTTACCGACGAGGAAGCAAAGCAGAACCAGCAGACTGTGGTAGCCACCATTGGCGAGCGTCAGTTGACCAACGGTCAGCTTCAGGTGTACTATTGGATGGAAGTACAGAGCTTCCTGAACACCTACGGTGCCTATGCTCCGTATTTTGGGCTGGATTATACCAAGCCTCTGGATACCCAGATTTCCATGGAAGATGAAAATCTGACCTGGCAGCAGTTCTTCCTGCAAAGTGCACTGAATAATTGGCAGCAGGTGCAGGCCATGTCCATGGAAGCTGCCATCAACGGCATGGAGATGAATCCGGAAGATCAGGAATATCTGGATACCCTGCAGCAGCAGATGGAGGAACTGGCTCAGAGTTATGATATGACCTTGGACGAGCTGCTTCTGACCAACCTGGGACCCGGCGCCGGTATGGAAGAATACCACTATTTCCAGGAACAGTATTTAAGAGGCTTGCCTTATTTCCAGGCTGAGACGACCAAAATCGTTCCCACTGAGGCGGATCTGGAAGCCTTCTTTACTGAGCATGAAGAGGATTATGCCAACAGCGGCATCACCAAGGACGGTATGTTTGTGGATGTGCGGCATATTCTGGTGCAGGTGACCGGCGGCACAACCGATGAAGAAGGAAATACCACCTATTCTGATGAGGAGTGGGCTGCTTGCGAAGAGAAGGCCCAGGCCATTCTGGACGAATGGCTGGCAGGGGAGAAGACGGAAGACTCCTTCGCTGCACTGGCTATGGAAAAATCGGAAGATCCCGGCTCTCAGGCCAATGGCGGTCTGTATGAGCGGGTAACGGAAGGCCAGATGGTTCCTTCGTTCAATGACTGGTGCTTCGATGCCAGCCGGAAAACCGGTGATTACGGCCTGGTAAAGACCGACTACGGCTATCATGTAATGTATTTTGTGGATACCCAGCCCCAGTGGAAATACTATGTCGAAAGCGATTGGATTGGAGAAGAAACCAACAAGCTGATTGACAAGCTGGTAGAAAAGAATCCTATGGATGTTGTCTACGAGAACATCACCCTGGGTAACGTCAACCTGGGTGCATAACCCCATATAACAGATGAATCCGCCCCGGAACCGTTGATTCCGGGGCGGATTTTCGCAGAAACAGGGGATTATTTGTGATAGCAGACTTCCGTAGAGGTATCCGGATTGCCGCTGAAGAAGGATACCAGATTGTTGATGGTGGTAGCTGCGATATTGTCCAGGGCCTCGTTGGTCAGGAAGGCCTGATGAGAGGTGACGATGACATTGGGCATGGCAATCAGGCGAACCAGCTTGTCATCCTGCACGATGTGACCGGAGAAGTCCTCATAGAACAGGTCGCCCTCTTCTTCATAAACGTCCAGACAGGCGGCGCCTACCTTTTTCTCCTTAATACCATTGATCAGATCTTCTGTGTTGATCAGACTGCCCCGGGAGGTATTGAGAATGGTAACGCCTTTCTTCATCCGGGCGATGGAGGCAGCGTTGATGATGTGCTTGGTATCCTCGGTCAGGGGGCAGTGCAGGGAAATAATGTCGGACTTTTCAAACAGCTCCGGAAGATCCACATAGTGCAGATCGGAGTTCGGAGCCGGGAATTTGTCGTAGGCCAGGATGTTCATGCCGAAGCCCTTGCAGATGTCGGCAAAAACCCGACCGATTTTACCGGTGCCGATAATACCCACCGTCTTGCCGTACAGGTCAAATCCTGCCAGACCCTGAAGGCTGAAGTTGAATTCTCGGGTACGGTTGTAGGCTTTGTGGGTGCGCCGGTTGATGGTCAATAGCAGCGCCATGGCGTGCTCGGCAACGGCGTGAGGGGAGTAGGCGGGCACCCGGAAGACCCGGAGTTTTCCCTGACAGGCTTTGATGTCTACATTGTTGAAACCGGCGCAGCGCAGGACAATGGCTTTTACACCCAACTGGTAAAGCTTCTCAACCACGGCGGCATTGACGGTATCGTTGACAAACACGCACACTGCATCAAAACCCGCAGCCAGGGAGACAGTATCTTCATTGAGGTTAGGTTCAAAATATTTAATTTCCACACCGGCAGGAACACCGTAACGGTCAAAGCCGGGGACATCGTAAGTTTTGGTATCAAAGAATGCAAGTTTCATATTTCATTCCTCCTTTTTGTATCGATAACATTATAGCGATATGAAGACGATTTGTCAATATATTTTTATCTCTAGGATGCTCAATGTGAGAAAAATATCCTTGCAAAAAAAGCGGCATTTGTGTTATAGTGTGGGAAATGCCATAGGAGGAAAGAAAATGCTGGAAAAAATCAAAAACCTGGTGCAGAAATACTGGGATATTATAACCTATCTGATATTCGGAGTGCTGACCACGGTGGTCAATTATCTGGTATATCTGCCGCTGTACAATTATCTGCATATACCTGCTTCCGTGTGCAACATGGTGGCCTGGGTAGTGGCCGTGGCCTTTGCCTTCCTGACCAACAAGCCCTTTGTGTTCAAGAGCCACGATTGGTCTGCGAAAACAGTATTTCCGGAACTGAGCAAGTTCGTCAGCTGCCGTTTGGTATCCGGGGTAATGGAGACAGCGATCATTTTCCTGACAGTAGATTTGATGCACTGGAATGGCAACATCTGGAAGCTGTTTACTCAGATCCTTGTGGTGATTATGAATTACTTTGCAAGCAAATTGCTGGTATTCCGGAAATAATAGAAAAAACCAGGAACTGTGTGCAGTTCCTGGTTTTTTGCATATTTACTCCACCGACTTCAGCGCTTCTGCCATGTTGATTTTCTCCAATTTAAAATAGAAGATGAAGTCTACAATGACAGCGGACAGAAGGGTAAGGGAGAGGGCCCAAACATAGGAAATGGGATTGGCGATGGCTTTGAACCATACGAAATCGATTTTGATCTGGCTCATGACAAACAGCAGCAGCAATCTGCCAAAGGCCAGTCCCAGAAGGGAACCAATCACAGTCAATGCCATGTTTTCCTTGAACACATAGGCAGCGGTTTCACTGGCGTTGAACCCCAGCACCTTAATGGTTGCGATTTCCCGAATGCGCTCGGTAATGTTGATGTTGGTCAGGTTATACAGAACGATGATGGCCAGAAGCCCGGCACAGAAGACCACAACGCCCACCACAAGATCCAGCGCATCCATCATACCCTGAACCATGTGGCTCAAATCCTCACTGACCGATACATTCATTACATTGTCCAGAGAGGAAACCGCAGCGCTGACAATGTGTACTTCCTGATCCGCAGAAACCTTCACAAAGGCCATTTGCTGCTCCGGCAGGGTACCCCACTGGCTCTGGATGGTTTCCGGCAGCACAATGGCGTAATTATCTACATGGTTGTCATAGATACCGGATACGGTAAGCTCCAACGTCTGCAAATCACCATTGCGCAGAATCACGCTATCGCCTACATCAATTTTCATATTTTCCGCCACGCCGGAGGACAGCACCACCTCACCCATGCCGGGCATGGACACGGATTGATTGCCGCTGTGCAGGTCAATGAAATCAGTCAGACCTTCGCCGCAGCTGATCATGTAAAGCTCTTTGACCTTATTGTCAAAATCCAGCTCTAAGCTGCTCTGATGATAAAGCAGGGAACCGTCGCAATCCTGAACTGCTTCGGAAAATTCCTCCATCTGCTCCGGAGTGTTCTCTTCCCGGAAATAGACCGCCATATCGTAAAGAGTGACTTCCTCAAACTGGTAATTGGCCACATTTACAATGGAATCCCGCAGGCCAAAACCGGTCAGAAGCAGCGCAGTACAGCCGCCGATGCCCAGCAGCATCATAGCCAGTCTCTGGCGGTAACGGAAGATATTGCGGATGGTTACCTTGTCCAGGAAACTGATCTTGGACCAGAAGGGCAGGTATTCCAGAAGAATCTTCCTGCCGGCATTGGGGGCTTTGGGGCGGATCAGTTCTGCCGGCTCTTCCTCCAAGGTTTTGCGGCAGGCATACCAGGTGACAAACAGCATGACGCTGGTGTATGTCAAAACCACAGCAATACACAGGGGCCAATCAATGGTCAGCACCATTTTTGGCTGAATATAGAGCATGATGCAGTAAGCCTGCCAAATGATCTGAGGGAAGATGGTAGAGCCCGCCCAAATGCCGATTCCGCATCCCAGCAGTGCGCCGCTGCCGGAATAGAACAGGTATTTGCCAATGATGCTGCGGTTGCTGTAGCCCAGGGCCTTCAGTGTGCCGATCTGGGTGCGCTCTTCCTCAATCATACGGGTCATGGTGGTGATGCAGACCAGGGATGCCACCAGCAGGAAGAATACCGGGAATACCCGGGATACACCGGATACAATGTCGGAGCTGCTGTCCAGATTCACATAGCCCACATTGCTGTTGCGGTCCAGTACATATACATCGGCCTTATCCATTGCATCAATGTCTGCACGGGCTTCGTCCAGTTCTTCTTTGGCGTCTTTCAGCTCGGCTTCTGCGTCGGCCAGTTCCTGCTCGGCTTCTGCCTTGGCTTCGGCGTATTCTTCCCAGCCTTCTTCGATATCGGCTTCTCCTTCGTGGAACAGTCCCCAGTTGACCATCAGGGCATCATAGGCATTATTGAGCTTGGTCTCGTTTGCCCACATTTCCTGCTCTGCGGCGGTCAGCTGAGCTTCTGCATCGGCCAGCTGCTGTTTCTGACTTTCCAGAGTCTGGTATCCTGCCTGAATCTGATCCATGGCAGACAGAACGCCCTGAATCTGGGCCATTCGCTTCTGCAATGCTGCAAGCTGCTCCTGCAGCTGGGGAAGGGTGGGGTCATCCTCCGGCAGTGTTTCAATCTGCGCCTGCAGCCCATCAATCTGACCTTGCAGCGCCGGCTGATTGGCCACTGCCTGATCGTACGCAGGCTTCAGCTGGGCGTACTGCTGATCCAGTTTCTCTTTGGCTGCTTCGATCTGCGGTTCGGCTTCCGCTTTTTTGTTGGCCAGCTCTTCTTTGGCAGCAGTAATTTGCCCACGGGCAACTTCGATTTGTTCTCTGCCTTCTTCGATTTCCCGACCGCCATCGATCAGTTTCTGGCGGTTGTCCTTCAGCTCTTGTTCTGCGTCTTTCAGTTCGGCTTCCGCATCAGATAGTTCCTGTTCGGCTTCCGCCTTTCCGTCTTCGTATTCTTTCAGACCATCCAGATATTCCTGATAGCCTTCATCGTATTCTTCTTCTGCTTCTGCTTTGACTTCGGCAAAACGTTCTTCTGCCAGCCGTTCTGCCTCCGGTTCCAGGGCATCTACGGCAGCATCCAGGGCGTCATTGTACCGATCTGTGTAGATTTCGTAATTGCCGGGGATGGTCAGGTTGATTTCGGTAAAGTAGTCCACATCAAAGGCACTCTGGGGAATGTAATAGTAGTTTTCCAGACTGCCGCTGCCTACCGTGGTGGTACCCCGGTTCATGTCCATGTACAAAGGCGTGGCAACACAGCCGACGATGGTGAAGGTCTGATAACGCAGACTGTCCAGGGTATCTTCGTCATTATCGGCAGACAACGTGACGGTTTGTCCCAGCATGTCCTCAGTCCAGTGGAATCCATCGGCCAGACATTCGTTGTCCGCCTCCGGCATCCGACCGCTGCGCAGGGCGACCTGATTGATATTCTGGGGAATGGAATAGAAGCGGTATACGCAATCTTCCCCATCCTCGCCGGTTTTTGCGATCAGATCCATCCAGATGGAGCCTTCGGCCTGGGCGACACCTTCCAGCTGCTGCACCTTGTCCACATATTCCTGGGTCCAGCCATAGCTGCTGACCAGACGGATGTCGAACATATTTTGCTGGTCGGTAAAATACTGCCCCGTGGCAACCATGTCAGTCTTGGCCATCAAAAGGCCGACAAACAACCCCGCGCCCAAAGCAATGATCGCGGCAATGGCAGTATATCGTCCGAAGGACTTGATAATGGATTGGCGCAGATTTCTGCGCATGGCATTTCGTTTCATTACCATTCAATCTCCGCAATATTCTGTGGGTGTTCGTTTCGTGTGACAGAAGAAACTGTGCCATTTTTGACCCGGATCACCCGGTCAGCCATGGCAGTCAAGGCGCTGTTGTGGGTAATGATGATAACGGTCATACCGGTTTTGCGTCCGGTGTCCTGCAGCAGCTGCAAAATGGCTTTGCCGGTCTGGTAGTCCAGAGCGCCGGTGGGCTCATCACATAGCAGAAGCTTCGGATTTTTTGCCAGTGCCCGGGCAATGGCAACCCGCTGCTGCTCGCCGCCGGAAAGCTGACTGGGGAAATTTTTCATTCGCTCCTTCAGACCCACTTCTGTCAGAACCTCCGCTGCATCCAGCGGATTCTTGCAGATCTGGTTTGCCAGTTCCACATTTTCCAAAGCAGTCAGATTGCCGATCAGATTGTAGAACTGAAACACGAACCCAACATCATACCGCCGATACTGGGTCAGCTGTTTTTTGCTCAAAGCGGATACTTCCTGCCCGTCCAGGGTGACTTTTCCGGTGGTCAGGGTATCCATTCCGCCCAGAATGTTCAGCAGAGTGGTTTTACCGGCGCCGGAAGGGCCGACGATCACCACCAGTTCCCCTTTTTCTACTTCAAAAGATACATCGTGCAGGGCTTCAATTTCCACTTCGCCCATATGGTAGGTCTTTCCCACATCCTGAAATTCCACAAACGCCATAGTATGCACCTCTCGTACATAATTTCTAACATCATTATATCACAGCGAATGTTGATTGTCGAAACTTTCTGTAAACTTCTGTCCATCCAGTGCCTTAAAAATCGGAAAAGATTTGCACAGTAAAACGGGGAGGGTAACCCCTCCCCGTTGCGTCTGTCAGCAGGTTTGATAGCAGTTATCCCCGTCGTACTTGTCGTCGCAGCATCTGGGTGCGAACTGAGTGGCGGGGAAGGGAATCCGGCTGAACATTTCGCAGGGATCTTCTCCGCTGCCGGGAGCCTCGCAGCATTCCTTGCAGGGAATGGCGTAGTCCAGAACCGGAACGATCAGCTGGGCTTCCCGCTCCAACCGGACGATGGAGAACTGTCCCAGGGTAACAAAGAGCCGACGGCGGTCGCCGGAAAGTACCAGCTCTTCGTCGAACTGCCCGCGGATTGCGGCAGGAACCTGGCAGGGGCAGTCGTTGCAGGTGCATTCGCAGATATCCTTGACTTTGGAGCTGAGCACCATGGGGTCCAGTACCTCCACTGCTGCCCCCAATTAGGCAGGCGGTAACGTTTTCAAAACGATTTTTACCTCTGCGTCCTTGCTGACGGATATGTGATCCAGAATTTCCCGCAGATCTTGATTGGTAAATGACTGCAAATGTAAAAAGCGGTGAATTTCCTCCCGTAATCCCTGGGATGTATGCAACGTTTCCTGGAATTTTGGAGAGGGAGGCGGCTGCTCGCTGTTTTGTGAGATTCGGTTCAACTCCTGCTGAATGGGCAGCAGCTTTGCCTTCAGCCCATCCAGGGAAATCAGACCGTTGGCATACAGCTCCTGGTAGCGCTCCATTTTGGCAAGCAGTTTTGCCTGTTTCAGCTCTTGGCGGATGCAGTGGTTTTCAGCTAAGACAGTCCGGAAAGAAAGCTGAGCCAACACCTGGGAGGTGAACGCTTCCGGGTCGCCGATCTGAGAGAGGATGAAGCGGCTGAGGGTTTCCATCAGTTCCGTCTCGTCCAGACTGACCCGGTTTTCGCAGCCATGGATGCCCTGCTGATCGTTGGTAACGCAGTGCCAGTATACCCGGGTGTTGGCATAGGTATAGGCTTTCCGGCAGAAGGAGCGGTCGCAGTGGGCGCATCGAATCAGGGTGGAAAACAGGTGTTTGCCGCTGTAACGACCGGGCGATGTATCCGGTATCCGCCGTTCCAGCCGAATTTGCTGCGCCTTCTGAAAGGTATCCGTTGTGACAATGGCCCATTCCGGCCGATTGTGACAGAAATGATCTTCTTCCGGCAGCGCAATCTGCTTCCCGGTGAGAAAGTCCTGAACTTCATATTTGTGATTGACCAAGGTTCCACAATAGATGGGATTCATCAGAACCCGGCGGACACCCCGTGCATCCCAATTCCCGCCAAACTTGGTTTTGTCCCCGTTCTGGTTCAGAATCTGGCTGATGCATCGGCACCCCAGCCCTTGACGGGTATACAGGGAAAAAATCCTGCGCACCACATCCGCTTCCATGGGGTTGATTTCCAGCGTGAAATTGTCAATCCGATCATAACCAAATAATCTCCGGGGAACACGGCCTTTTTCTGCGTTGATTCGCTTTCCCCATTTCACGCGCTTGGAAAGGTTGTTGCTTTCCTCCTGGGCCATGGCGCTGAACAGAGTCAGTACAAATTCGCTGTCTCCCATGGAATCCATATTTGCCGTCAAAAACAAGGTGCGGATGCCCAGGGCTTTCAGGGTGCGGATGCTTTGCAGAGCGTCCACCGTGTTTCTGGCAAAGCGGCTGATGTCCTTTACCACTACCATCTGAAAAGCGCCGGTTTCGGCGTCCCGCATCAGCTGCTGGAAGGCTTCCCGCCGTTTGACGGAGGTTCCGCTGATGCCTTCGTCAGCGTACAGCCGATATAACTCATGTCCATTGCGCTGGGCATAGGTCAGAAAGAATTCCTTTTGGTGGTTCAGACTGTCAAGCTGTTCTTCTTTTTCCGTGGAAACCCGGCAGTAGGCGGCAATCTTCATGGCTGGGCACTTCCTTTTGCCATATCAGGTTCTAAGCTCTCCGGCATTTCCGTAAGCTTTTCCAGCAGTAATTTTAGCAAAGCTTCTGTGAAGGCATCCGCTGTATTGGGATTGACGATGGTATAAACTGGCTGAACAGATTTTTTTGCCATAGATGATCCCTCCCAGGCATAGTCTATTGGCGTAATCTCAGTGCCATTACCTGGGAGGGAGAAGAACCAAATGTGAACAATTTGTAAATTGTTGTAAACAAGTGAAACATTTTGATAGAAAAAATCGTCTATATAGTAAAGAAGATTTTATACCGACACCCCTAGAAAAAGAATAAAGGAGGATCTGATCCTCTTTGGAAAGCTGTTGGATAGATATGAGTATGTTGGATCGTGTAAAAAACATATGCGGAGCGGAAACGGCGCTGGGCATCCGGTTTTGTTTCCCGGAAGCAGCCCGCTCTTACTTACCCCAGGGCAGCAGGATTTTCGGTGCAGCAGGGGAGAGCCTGTTCTTCTTTGCGGAGGGATATCAGGAGACGGTTTTTGCATTGGACAAGGACACCGGAGACATCCATCCCCTGGCCTATGATTTTTCGGAATTTCTTCGCCTGATTTTGGCCTGCGGGTCAGCGGAATCCGTTGCCGGTACCGACCGGAAAGCATCTGCTCCTGGGCAGTCTGGCATTCCCCAGCCGGGGCTGCGGGAGCTTCAGGAGGTTCTGAACCTGACCCCCATCCGAAATCCGGGAGAATATGTGCGTACCATTGGACAAGTAATTGATTGCAGCAGAATCCGGCAGTAATTTATTTGCCAAATCCAAACGGCGATGCGGCTGTGTGTTAAAGAGAGGTGTACCATATGAGCAGCTACATACTGATTGACACAACGGTAGAAGACAACACTTGGTGGAAAGATTTGATTCAGGCCTGTGCAGTTCTGGGGGATGTGTTCGAAATCCATTGCTGGTCTGACGAAAGTGACGCGGCGAAGCTTGCCCTGCGGTACGGGCGGAAAGTCGCCTCCACCTGGCGGGACGGAACGGTGATTCTGGGAACCATCACCAAAGA
>CALXFP010000042.1 GCA_944387615.1 uncultured Oscillospiraceae bacterium
TATCTCGATTAACGGCAGGCCTCAACCACAAGGCCTGCCATTTCTCGTGTTTACCGTGTGATTATTAAGCGGTTACGCTGAGAACAGCTTCACAGACCGAAAGCAAAGTAGCAGCTTCCTGCTCAGTACAATTTTCAATCAATTCTCTGAAACGAAAATGTGAAGGGGACTCTTGCGGCATTGACGGACGGAGTGCTTCTCTTGGATCAATGTCCAGAAGTTCCAGCAAAGGGCACAGGACATCCAGTGTCGTATTAGATTTGCACTTTTCGATATTGGAAATCGTGCGTGCATCAGTTCCGATTATCTCGGAAACGTATCTCTTTGTAAGACCCTTTTGCGTTCGGGCACGGTTTACGATATCCGCCAATGAACGGCGATAATCCCACATTTTCTACTCACCTCTACCATATTTTACAATATGGTTTGTTCATTTAGAATACAACAAGATGCTATCAAAGAGGAAATATAATTCCATTTAACAGGAAGAAGGTACAGATGTTTCGGCTTTTTCGTAGATATCGAGTACGCACTGAATTGCATTTCTCTGTAGATTACATGGGTGTCATGCGCTAAAGGCGGAATTATATTTCCATCGTTGCCGCAGCCCTCCAACCAATCTGAAGTTTTCAAATTTCAGATTGATTGGAGGAATAAACAATGGATGGAACCCATCCGAAACGAAAGAAAGATAAGTACAATCCTTATGTACTGTCAATAGAAAATGACCGGTGCTGCATCTCCTTTACAGACGGACAGGGGCAAACTCAGAAGGTAGAGATCAGTGAATCACTGTATGAAGCTTTTGATGAATTTGAATTAGAGGATATTTCCCATTTGAATCAGGTTAGTCGTTATCAGGAACAATCCGAATTGACGGAGGTAAGTCTGCACAGCAGGGCAGTAGAAGTACCGGAGCCATTGGAAGAACAGGTTTATCGGAAGCTCCTATGTGAAAAACTACACAAGGCCATAGGAAAACTTCCGGAAGTCCAGCGCCGCAGGTTGGTGCTGTATTACTTTGGTGGCTATACAAATGCCCAGCATCCTCCCGAAATGGGAGGATCTGGTAGCGGTGGCATACACGGTGGAGGAAAAGCAGGTTCCGTTTAAGTTCCAGTATAACGGCGTACCGTACAAGTGCATCAAAGCCGGACAGGTGTTCCAGGCTCAATGGGTTCCGGGTCAGGCCACGGCGTCCATCTTTACCCGGATTGCGCCGGAAACGGAGGACGGAACCCTGGAAAACCCCATCACCGCGGCCAGGGGTATGGAGTACACATACGGACTGTACTACCGGGACCGGGAGGATGGAAAAATCTATCTGTGCAAACGGGGAGAGGAAACCGGAACCGTTACCCTGCAATATCTGCCCCATGAGCTGATCGGGCATTACTTTGAGGTGGTAACATAACAAATCTAAAGCGCACAGGGGGGTTGACACTATGGTAAAAACCTATCAAAAAACAGACAGGGTCCAGCTCTCCAAGAATTTCAATTCCCGGGAGTTTCGGTGCGGCCTGGGGCGGCCGTGCAGCTGCCCCACTACGTTGATAGACGACCTGCTGGTGGTCTACCTGCAGCGTATCCGGGACTACTTCGGCGCGCCGGTAACAATTACGAGCGCCTACCGCTGCCCGAGCTATAACAGCAGCGTGGGCGGCGCAACCGGGTCCTACCACACGAGAGGACAAGCGGCCGACATTGTGGTGGAAGGCGTAGCCCCGCGCCGTGTGGCTGCCTATGCTGAGTACATCGGAGTCAAAGGTATCGGCCTCTACGAGACTGCCGCAGACGGCTACTTCGTGCACATCGACACCCGGACCACAAAGTCTTTCTGGTGTGGGCAGGGGCAGGCATACCGCTCCACATTCGGGGGCGCTGCAGCCATGGGACCCGGAGGAGGTACAAGCTCCACCGGGGCAGCCTCTGACGGGGACTACAGCCTGGAGCAGTTTATCCGTGACGTCCAGGCGGCCTGTGGCGCGGCCGTGGATGGCATTGTCGGCCCGGAAACGCTGGGTAAGACCGTGACTCTTTCTGCAAGTAAAAATATTTCCCACCCGGCCGTCCTGCCGGTCCAGCGCCGCCTTCTGGCCCTGGGGTATTCCCAGATCGGAGAAGCTGACGGCGTGGCCGGCCCTAAGTTTACGGAGGCAGTAAAGGCATACCAAAGGGCAAATGGATGTCCCGTGGACGGCGAAATTACAGCAAATGCCCAAACCTGGCAGTCGCTGCTTGGCCTGTGAATATTGATGTAGACTAAGGAGGAAAAAGAAATGAATGAAAACATGCTGACAATCAAAACTGCAATCGCCGCATTTTTCACGGCATTGGGGGCTTTTCTGGGCTGGAAGGGCATCATGCTTCTGGCCTGGGTGCTGGCAATGGCACTGGACTATCTCACCGGTACCGTTGCAGCCTGTAAGGATGGCGACTGGAACAGCGCAAAAGCCCGGGAAGGACTGTGGCACAAAGGCGGAATGATTGCCGTAGTGGTAGTGGCTGCCATTGCAGACTGGATTATGGTACTGGTTGCCGAGTACATCCCCATTGGCATTGAGTGGCCGGGAATTATCATGCCGCTGGTCCTGTCCTGGTACATCATCACTGAGCTGGGCAGCATCCTGGAAAACGCCGTTAAGATGGGCGCAGCAGTCCCGTCCTGGCTGGTAAATATGTTGAAAGCTACGGCTAATTTGATCGAAGCAGCCGGTGGGCAGAATGTGACAGAAGATGAGGAAGAAACCGCTGCCTTGCCGGATCAGGAAAACAGACACTAACGCAGAGTAAGCCAACACCCCCTCCAAACGGAGGGGGTGAAACCATTTGTGTGGGAAAAAGAATATAAAGTTTTGAAATACGATTGTTGTTGTGACTGAAGAATTTTGTTAGCAATTTCATTAGCAAAATGAAATTATTGGTACAGCTAAAAGATTATAATATGAAGCGGAAGGATAAAAAATAAATCAAGAAAAGTTTGGAAATTTCAAAAGAATTATAAAAAGTTAAAATAAATACCCAGATGTTTTGCATCTGGGTATTTATGAATCTGGTGGAGCCGAACCGCTGCCGATTTCGGAGGCGTGGGGGCACATTTCGGATGAATCCGATCCCAGCAGTAACCTGGAGGAGGGGATTGAACAAACTAATCTCCGAAAGCTGCCGCTTTGTCAGGTTATCGTGAGAAATCCAATCGGTCAGCTTTGGCTGGTGGGGAAGGATGTTCTGCAAGGACCGCGGAATGGAAGGTGACAATATATATTCCTGCACACTTGAAGGGGAAATGTAGATTGTCTATAATGGAATCAGAGAAACGACATAAAGGAGGAATCCCCCATGCTGAAGAAAAGGCACTACCTGTACCTGGATGAGATTGAGTACAGAGTTTTGATTAGAAGCCTTGTCCAGATGAAAAATCGGCTGATCCATGAGGGGCGCTTTACAGACTGTGTGGACGAGTTGATTCTGAAAGTCCTTTCTGCCCCAGTGAAAAAAATCTAATACATACCGAACCGCTTACTTGACTTTTTCGAGTAAGCGGTTTCTTGTTGTCAGTACATAGCCATCTGCTTCATTTGAAGGAATGGACTATGCGCAGGGCACGCTTTTACCGTGCCCTGCATTGGTTATTACAGGTCCTGCAAATCTGCGAAAGGGATGTCGTTTTCCAGATTGTCCCTTGCCAAGTCTGTGTCGATGATCCCGTGAGCCTTGGAGATTGGCTTTTCGTGCCACACTTTCTGGTTTGCACCGGTGGTTACCGCAATGATGGGATTTGCTTTCTCCTTGCCGCTTTTGGCTTTGCCCTGAATCTGTGGGACCGGGGAAGTCTCATTTCTCGGTCCCTGGGTCACATCGGGATGCTTCATACCTTTCTTTGCCATAATCATCACCTCTGCGCTAGTATTCCACATTGTGGATGGAGCATTCCTGAACGATAGCAGATAGTCGGACAGAGTGAAAATACCGCATATAGCACGAAGAACGCACTGCCTTATTAATGGGCAGTACGTTCTTGTGGTTAATTGTAGGGAATATGCTGGTGAAGGTGGTAGATATAAGGCGCTTTGTTTGTCTCTACGGTCAGATACCCTTTCTTAACAAGGGAATTCAAAACTGTTCTCGCACCATTCTCAGAACGCTGCAGAATGCCAGCGGCTTTTTTTGTTGTGATTTCAGCATGGATGCCAGCTTTGTTCATCCGCTCCAATAGCTTTGATTCTGCTTCTGTAAGCGCATTTACAGAAAGGGCCGCATCGATCAGGCAACGCTCAAAGGCATCCAACATATAGGACACAAAGGGGGACAAGTCCAGCCATCTGTCATCGATTCCGTTCAGAACCGTCTCCGAGTCCGAAAGACTTCCGTAGTATCCGCTGAGCTGATTGTTGATAGCACTGGACAGCGGCAGATTCTTCATCTTCCGATATCCGCCATGATATAGCTGGGAAGCATTCAAAATTCTAGCCGCTCTGCCGTTGCCATCACAGAAAGGATGCAGGTACACAAAATAGAAGTGTGCCACAAAGGAACGAATCAGCAAGTCAGAGACACCTACTTCCCGATAAGAAAACCACTGCGCCATCAGCTCCGGCAACTGCTCAGCCTGAGCCGGAACATGAATCACACGATCCCCGGAACCGACATAGACCATGCCATCCCGATACAGTTTTCCGCGATGCTCCTCATTTTCGCAGACACCGTCCACGATCTTCTCCCACAGCCTGCGGATGTTGTTTTCGGTAATGGGATGGTTGTAGGCGTAGTTGCTGCCGGTGATGGTATTGACAACCATGCGGTCATCCTTGGTTTTGGGATTTTCAAAATGATCCCGTACCCGCTGTACCGTGGTTCTCGCACCCTCAATGGTAGCAGAGGACCAGGCATCCAGAAGAATGGTATCTTTCACACCCCGGTGCGCTGGGAGCTGCTCATACAGCGCATCCAGCTCCGCTGCCTTTTTCCGTAGTGCTGCCAACCCGGTCAGGTACAACTTCTCTCCATTCAGGCCCAAAAGAGGCAGTTCCATGCGGTCAGTCAATCTCATATTCAATTTCTGCTGTGCACCTTCGATATTGGCTCGTGCACGATATTCCAGCTTTTGAATGGTGTCCCACATAGAAAGTACGCCTCCTTCTTAGGGCTGATGATATTTTACCAAAACGATTGGGCATTGTAAACAGTTACCCCAAGATATACATAGAAAAATTCAAAATACTTGCCGCATACATAGCCGTCTGCCTCGCCGCAGACGGCTAAATCTTTTTTAAGGAGGAAACCCAAATGGCAAAAACAAAGGTCATTGCCGTTGCCAACCAGAAGGGCGGCGTGGGGAAAAGCACTACGGTGTATAACCTGGGCGCTGGTCTGGCGATGCAGGGCAAGAAGGTTCTTCTGCTGGATGTTGACCCGCAGGGGGACCTAACCAAAATGCTGGGACTGCGAAAGCCGAATGATTTGCCGCTGACACTGGGCAATGCCATGAACGACATCGTGGCGGGTGTCAGCGGCGGAGACCATCCCGAAATCTGCCATCATCACGAGGATTTTGATTTCGTCCCCGGCAACCGCACCCTGTCCGCCGTTGAGGTGGGACTGGTGAATGTCATGAGCCGGGAGACGGTGCTGCGGCAGTATGTGGACCAAATCAAAAAGGACTACGATTATGTGCTGCTGGATTGTCGCCCGTCCCTTGGTATGCTGGTCATCAATGCTCTGTCTGCATCGGATTATGTTCTGATTCCGGTTCAGGCAGAGTATTTTGCTGCCGAAAACATGACGGAACTGGTCAGCACTGTGCAGAACATCAAGCGGCAGATCAATCCCAAGCTGAAAATCGGCGGTGTCTTTATGACCATGGCCAACGAAACCAATTTCCGCAAGGATATTGTTGCATCCGTCAAAGCCGCCTACGGCAATCATCTGCCCATCATGCAGACCGTGATTCCGTCAACAGTTCGTCTGGCAGAAATCAGCACCGCAGACCACAGCATCTTCAAGCATGAGCCGAAAGGCCGCGCGGCGGAAGCCTACCGCACTCTGGTGAAGGAGGTAATGGACATTGGCGAAAAACAGCGCAGCAAGCCTTCTGACATCAGTCGATAGCCTGTTCACCACGCAGGAGGAGCGGGACATTGCCAGCCAGCCCAGAGTGCAGGAGATCCCCATTGACAAGATTGACGATTTCCCCAATCATCCCTTCAAAGTCCGTATGGATGACAATATGATCGAGATGGCGGAGAGTGTGAAACAGCACGGCATTCTGGTTCCTGCCATCGTGCGCCCCAAAGAGAACGGGCATTACGAAATGGTCGCCGGTCACCGCCGCAAACTGGCGTGTACTCTGATAGCGAAGCTACAACTGCCCTGCATTGTCCGGGAGCTGACAGACGAAGAAGCGACCGTAATCATGGTGGATTCCAATTTGCAGCGGGAGCAGCTTTTGCCGTCGGAGAAAGCATTTGCCTACAAGATGAAGCTGGATGCCATGAAACGGCAGGGACAACGGACAGATTTAACTTGTGCAACACCGTTGCACAAGTTAAGCGGAGTGAAATCCCGTAATATTCTGGCTGAGCAATCTGGCGAAAGTCACGAACAAGTTCGTAAGTACATTCGTCTGACTTCCTTGATCTCTGAAATACTGGATTTAGTGGACAACTCCGTCCTGAAAGAAAAGGACAAACTGCAAATTGCTTTGCGCCCTGCGGTGGAACTGTCCTACCTGACTCAACAGGAGCAGCATGATCTGTACGAAACCATGATAACAGAGGATTGCACCCCATCTCATGTTCAGGCTATGAAAATGCGGAAATTTTCCGAGGAGGGCAGGCTGAACATGGATGTGATTTTCTCCATCATGCAGGAGGAAAAGCCCAACCAGAAGGAGCAGTTCAAAATTCCAAAGGAGCGTATCAGCAAGTATTTTGCGCCGGGGACGCCCGCGCAGAAGATTGAGGATACCATCGTCAAGGCTCTGGACTTCTATCGGAAACGCCAGCGGGAGCAGGAACGATAACCGCTTACAAGGGGGCAGTCTGCCCATTTCATAGGACTGAGGGAACGGGATTTGCACGGTTCCCCCTCTCCACACCTCACCCCCTCCAAACTACCTGTACATTCCGAAAAGAAAGTACAGGCTGTACCACAATCTTACGAAAGGACAATTTTGCTCCATGATAAAACGAATAACAGCTTTTTCCATTGCGCTGGTGCTGTGTTTTGGCTTGATTCCCAGTGTGTCTGCTGCGGAAGTGTACACGCCGGGAGCCGATACCCAGACAGATTTAACAGAAGCTGAGGAAACAGTTCCCACCAGCACTGACGATACCCAGCCCACAGAAGAACCACCCTCGGAGTCAGAGACTTCAGACGGTGACGTGCCGCTGGAGGAACCAGGGCTTATGACTGCCGCTTCCAATGGCATTTCCACATGGTCAATCGGCAGCACTCAAAACAGCATTATGCTGTTTGACTATGCCGACAACGGCAACTACACCACTGTCCTGAACTCCCAGGTTGCCTGTGCCTATAAACCCAATGGCTCCGGCACTACTCGGACAGCGTACATCAAAAACCTTGGTTGGCACTTTGCACGGTATGGCGGTGTGCCCTATCCCGACGATCCGCTGTACTGCATTGAGCCTTGGCGCAGCTACGCAGCCAGCACCTCCGGCAACTCCATTGACCGGGAGGTAACACTGGACGGCAGCGGCAGCACCACCGGCAGCAATGTGTGGTACGCTCTGCCTGCCGCACGGCGGGAAGCCATTGGTCTGATCTTACTGTACAGCAATCAGATGTGGAACCACTCTATCAGCGTGACTACCACATCCAAAGCCAACAACCCCAATGTGCCCCTGCGGATTGCCACCCAGTTCCTCATTTATGAGATTGTCTGCGGCCTGCGTGATCCCAACACATTCACGCTAAACTCCACTAACGAGTGTGGAACGGCTGGCAATATCTTCTACAATGCCGGTGCAGCATCTGTTACCAATTTCACTTCCAACTACAATACGCTGGTGTCCAACATTCAGGCGGCAAAGAAGATTCCCAGTTTCACAAGCTCCTCCAGCGGCAGCGCTCCTACCATCAACTTGACGGGAGAAGAAACCAGCGTCTATGACAGCAACGGCGTTCTGTCCAACTTCTCCTTTACAGATGGAAATGGTGCTGAGTTCTACAAGAGCGGCAGTACCCTGTACATCACGCAGACGGGAACGATTTCTTCTTCCACTGTGTATAGGGCTACCCGGTATCTGCCCTCCGCTGCCAGCTCCACCTATAACATCTGGTATATGTCGGGTTCCAGCTATCAGACGACGGTATCCCTGGCCAGCGCTTCCAGCGGCAGCTTGAATGCCTACTTTAAGCTGAAAGCCCCTGACCCTGGAACTATCAGCCTGACGAAAACCACGGAGGGTGGTCAAAATCTCTCCGGCTGGCGGTTTGGCGTGTATACCAATTCTGCCTGCACCAGCCTTGCGGCAGGGCCTTACACCACAAATAGCAACGGCAAGATTTCCATTACCGGGCTGACCGCTGGCACTTACTATGTGAAGGAGCTGGGGCATACGGACAGTTCCATCAACGCAATGTACTATTGTTCCAGCACCAATCCCCAGAAGGTCAGTATCACCAGCGGCGGCACCACTTCGGTCAGCTTCTATAACAAGCTGAACACCGGCTCCATCAGCCTGACCAAAACCACTGAGGACGGACAAAACCTCTCCGGCTGGCAGTTTGGGGTGTATTCCAATTCCGCCTGTACAGCACTGGTATCAGGCCCCCACACCACCAACACCAGCGGTAAGATTTCCATCACAGGACTAACCGCTGGCACCTACTATGTTAAGGAGTTGGGTCACACTGACAGCAGCATCCAGTCACGCTACACCTGCGCCAGTATCAATCCCCAGAAAGTCACCGTCACCAGCGGCGGCACCGCCTCGGTCAGCTTCCATAACAAGCTGAACACCGGCAGTCTCAAGCTGGTAAAAATTACCAGTACTGGAGAAAACGTAAGCGGCTGGAAAATCGGGGTGTATGCGGATGCTTCCTGCACCCAGGCAGTTGCAGGCTCTCCCTTTACAACTGGGGCAGACGGTACCGTGACCGTTCCCGGGCTGGCCCCCGGCACTTACTATGCCAAGGAACTGCCTACGGATGATCCCTACTGGGTCATTGACACCGCTGTAAAACCCGTGACCGTCACGGTCGGCCAAACAGCGGAAGTTTCCTTCACCAACACCCATCTGGGATGCATTGAGATCGAAAAAACCACCAATACGGGAAATTTCCTCGGCGGCTGGACCTTCCGGGTGCAGGATTCTGACGGCAAAGTCATCGGCGAGTACACCACCGATGAAACAGGATATGCCTGCACAGAGAACCTGACCCCAGGGCGGTACATCGTGTTGGAGCTTCCTACGGAAGATCCTTACTGGACAACAGAACTGGGCTTCCATGATGTCATCGTGAAACCCGGTGCCACTGTTGTGGATTCCTGGCACAACAAGGAGCAAGGTTTGGTTTGGGTGTACAAGAAAACCAACACCGGTGACTCGGTAGAGGGTTGGCAAATTACCATCTATTCCGATCAAGGCTGTACCCAGGAAGTCGGCTCCATCACCACGAACGCAGAAGGCAAAGCAGGTCTCTACCTGGAGCCAGGCACCTATTGGGCCAAGGAAACCGGTGACGAGCATGGTCGGTTTGAGGACGAGTACTGGATGGTAGATGAATCGATCCAGAAGTTTGAGATTCATCCCCATGCAGATACCGAGATTACTTTCACCAATGTCCAGTACGGCAAACTGAAGATCATCAAGACCGTGGAAGGAGATGGCAACGTGGAAGGTTGGCAGTTCCAGATTGCCAATGCAGACGGAGAGGTTCTGGAAGGCTCTCCCTTCACCACGGACCAGGACGGCATCATTCTGACCGAGAATCTGCTGCCCGGAACCTACACCGTGGAAGAACTGCTTCCCGAAAACAGCTTTTACCAATGCGTCAGTGAAAATCCCCAGACTGTCACCGTAAAACAGGGCGAGGTTGGAGAAGTATCCTTTACCAACGCCCTGCGTTCCGGGAAAATAACCATTGAGAAAATCGATACCGCTGGTGAGCATCTGGCTGGAGCTACCTTCCTGTTGGAATGGAGCGCAGAAGGCTTCCTCTGGTATCCCGTGCAGTATTCCAAGGAACTCACCAAAGGCGGCTGTTCCGATTCTGCTCTGGTAGATGGTACGCTGACCTCCGGTGAGGATGGGCTGCTGGAATGGGGCAATCTCTATCCCGGACTCTATTACCGGGTGACGGAGCTGAAAACACCCAACGGATATGAACTTCTGAAAGGGTATGCCTTTGAAGGGCAGCTTCCGGTGGATGACCTTCAGGTATCCTTGCAGGTGGTCAACGCCAAGGGCTTCTCCCTGCCGGATACCGGTGTCAGCACCGGGCTGATTCTGCGAATCATGCAGCTTGTGTGTGCCGCTGTCTGTGCCGCTCTGCTGCTGATCTCCTACAAAAAGAAACGGTGGTAATGCCATGAACCGAATATGCTACTGCGCCAGGGATTCCCCTGGCTTTTTTACCGCCCGAAAGTACAGTTTACAAGGGACTACACAGGGTAACGGTCTGACGGGAGGATTACCGCCCGTCAGATTTTCCATGTA
>CALXFP010000043.1 GCA_944387615.1 uncultured Oscillospiraceae bacterium
CTGGCTGACATCGCCACGGAAGTGATCCTGGGCAAGTCTCTGAAGGAGCAGGGCTTCTTCCACATCTACCCCGAAGAAAAGCAGCGCTGGTATGTCAAGACTCCTGCATTCTCCTTTGCAAAACTAAATGGCATGGATACCTATCTTTCTCCGGAAATGAAATCCACCGGAGAAGCCATCGGCTATGATGAAACGCTATCCCGAGCCATGTACAAAGCTCTCACCGCTTCCGGACTGCATCTTCCCAACTACGGAACTGTGATGGTTTCTATTGCGGACGCAGACAAGTCGGAAGCCCTTGAACTGATCCGACGGTTCTACAATCTGGGCTTCAATATCGAGGCCACCTCGGGAACGGCTGAATTTCTGAAAAGCCACAACATCCGAACCCGAATCCGCCGCAAGTACAGTGAAGGAAGCACAGAAATCCTGGACTCCATCCGTGCAGGCTATGTCAGCTATATCATCAATACCCGGCCAGTCACCACCGGACCTCACGATGAAGACGGAATGGCAATCCGCCGATGTGCAATTGAAAACGGCGTAACCATGTTTACGTCTTTGGACACGGTTCGCGTTTTACTGGAAGTATTGGAAGAGATTACCATTGGCATCTCTACCATTGATTCCGATACTCTATAAATCAAAAATGCCCGGAGCGTTTGAAAACGCCCCGGGCATTGCACGTTACTGTTTGCTTTGGTTCTTTCTGAGCAGAACCAAGCTTTGTACCACCAGGAACAGGCAAATCATGGCGGCCACTGTAATGTTTGTCCACCAAGCCTCATCCAGACCCAGAGACGAAACAATATTCTTGATAGTACTCAGAGACAACACGCCAAAGAATGTGCCAACCACATTGCCGACGCCACCGGAAAGCATGGTACCGCCGATGATGGAAGAGGCAATGGCGTTCATCTCTGCACCACTGGCGTGGGAGGGAGAACCGGAACCTACATGCAGGAAATAGACAAAGCCACCAATACCTGCCAAGGTGCTGCACAGCAGGTGCGCCAGGAACTTGGTACGTCTGACATTGATGCCCAGCACGTTTGCACTGTGCATATTGCCGCCCACAGCATAGAAGTTCCGACCCAGCTTACCCCAGCGGAGCAGAATAAACAGCGCAATCACAACCAAAAGCGCAACCACTACGCCAGGCTCCACATAAGCAGGAACATATTTTCCCAGCTTATTGACAGAACCCATACCGGGAACATAAATCCGGGTAGCCTTCAACGCTTTAAAAGCCTCATGCTCAACATTGAACTGCGTTGCGTTGACAATGGTGGTCATACCTTTTGCAAAGAACATACCAGCCAAAGATACGATAAACGGCTGAATCTCCAGATAAGCAACCAGGTAACCCTGAACCAGACCAAATGCAACGCCGATTCCCAGAGCCAGCAGCATGGCGGTAATGACGCTGCCGCCGTTATAGTCCAGATGCACGGCACAGCTCATGCAGACCAGTGCGGTCAATGTACCTACAGAAATATCAATGCCGCCGGTAATCATAACAATGCTCATGCCGCAGGAGAGAATAATCAGTGCCGCGTTGTCATTGAGGATGTTGAAGAACGCCTGAGGTTTCTGGAAACCAGATCCCAGGAAAATAACGGCACAGGCATACATGACGAAGAATACAACAATGGTAATCGTCAGCAGCAGGTTTGTATCAGAAATACCAACACGACGGGACAGTTTTCCGTTTTTCACTGAAATTTCCGGTGCCATATTACTTCGCCTCCTTTCTCGCTTTCCACAGCTTGGACAGCTTCTCCCGCACCACAGGTGCACTCATTACCACCAGGATAATGACGACCACAGCCTTGTAGGCAGGCAGTGCATCCGATGCCACGTTAAACTTGTACAGGGTTGTGGTCAGGAACTGAATCACGTAAGCACCCAGAATGGATGCAGCCATATTGAACTTGCCACCGCTGAGGGCATTGCCGCCCAGAGCCACCGCCAAAATGGCGTCCATTTCGATATCTTTTGCGATAACGGAATAGTTGATGGTAGAAATACGGCTGACCTTAATCAGTGCTGCAACTGCAACGCACAGTCCCAAAATCACATAAGTCAGGAACTTTACAAAAGCAGGATCAATACCATTGAGCCGGGAAGAATGGCTGTTGATACCGACAGACTGGGTATACAGTCCCAGTGTGGTAAACTTCAAAACCAGCGCAATGACAATCATGCAGGCAATCGCGATAAACACAGGAGTAGGAATCGGGATGCCGGGAATGAAGTTTCCGAAGTAAGCAAACACAGGATCATTGACAATGGGCAGTGTGTTGTTGTTGATCCAAGCCGCAATGGAACGTCCGGCTGTGAACATAATCAGCGTGGCAACCATGGGCTGAATCTTGAAATAGGCGACCAGAGTACCGTTGAATGCACCGAACAGCATAGCCACCACACAGCCAGCCAGGAATGCGACAATGATGGGAGCCTGCATGGTCTCAGGACGAACCTGATCTCCACACAAAACACGCAGCATCACGGAACCAGCAATGGCAATGGTAGCGCCAACGGAAATATCCTGTCCGCCGGAAGCGGAGGTTACCAAGGTCATGCCGATGGCCAGGATAACCAGTTCGGAAGCGTTGTTCAAAATGGTAATCAGATATCCGGACAGAACCGGATCTCCGTTATTGTTCTGACCCAGTGTAATGGCAAAGAACGAAGGATCCACAATCAAATTGAATACAACCAGAATCAGCAGAGCGGCAATAGGGATAAAAATCTGCTGCCGCACCAGTTCCTTCATTCTGGTCCCTAAGGTTTTCTTTGTGGGAGTTTCCAGCTTGGTCATATCAGTTCCCACCTCCTGCAATCGTAGACATAATCTTGGTTTGGTTCAAATCTTCTCCGGTGAGCTCGCCTACCACTTTCCGGTCGCGCATGACAACCAAGCGGGAGCAGGTTCGCAGCATCTCGTCGATTTCGGAGGAAATAAAGGTGACACTCTTCCCCTCCGATGCAAGCTTCAATACCAGCTTCTGAATTTCTACCTTGGTACCCACGTCAATACCACGGGTGGGTTCATCCAAAATCAGGTATCTGGGATTGGTGAGCAGCCAGCGTGCCAGAATCACTTTCTGCTGGTTGCCGCCGGAAAGCTGCTTAATGGGCGTTTCAGACGAAGCCGTCTTGATTTCCAGCAGCTTGATGTACTCATCGGCAAATGCCTCAGCCTGGGCTCTGGAAATGGGCTTAAAGAATCCCTTCATCACCTGCAGAGCCAGGATGATGTTATCCCGGACGGAAAGATCGCCTACAATACCATCACGCTTCCGGTCTTCCGGCAAGTAGCCAATGCCAAGCTTCATGGCATCCAAGGGTTTATTGATCTTAACCTGCTTCCCATCCATGGAAACCGTGCCGCTGGTCTTCCGATCGGCACCAAAGATCGCACGGACACATTCGCTTCGGCCGGAACCGAGCAAGCCCGTGAAGCCATTGACCTCTCCTTTGCGGATGGAGAAGTCGAAGGGCTTGATTCCTGCCGCACTGGACAGCTGCTTTGCTTCCAGTACCGGTGTTCCCGTATCCATCTTCTTGTCTTCTCCGTCATTGCGGATCGAGGCCATATCGTCCAGTTCCTTGCCCAGCATCTTGGAAACCAACTGAACGCGAGGCAGCTGTGCAATGGGGTACTCTCCTTCCAGCTGACCATCCCGCAGAACTGTAATACGGTCGCAGACTTCATATACCTGATCCAGGAAATGGGTTACGAAGATGATGCCAACACCCTTCATCCGCAGGTCCTTCATCAATGTAAAAAGCTTGGCAACTTCCTGCTCGTCCAGAGAAGAAGTGGGTTCGTCCAAAATCAGAACCTTGCAGTCCATATCTACTGCTCTAGCGATTGCCACCATCTGCTGTACGGCAATGGAGCAGCTGCCCAGCTGCTGAGTGGGACTGGCCGGAATACCCAGCGCGCGCAGCAGTTCTGCCGCACCTTCATTCATCTGCTTCCAGTTGGCAAAGCTGCCCTTGGTTCTTCCGATATACATATTCTCTGCAACCGTTAAGTTCGGGCAGAGGGTAATTTCCTGATAAACTGTGCTGATACCCACGTTCTGGGCATCCTGCGGGGATTTGATGGTCACGGCCTTCTGGTGGCCCTTGATGTAGATTTCGCCGCCGTCTTTTTCATAAACACCGGTCAAGACCTTAATCAGTGTAGACTTGCCGGCACCATTTTCGCCCATCAATGCATGAATTTCTCCCTCACGCAGGGTAAAATCCACATGCTGCAGGGCCTTTACACCGGGAAAGTATTTGCAAATTCCGCGCATTTCCAAAACTGCGCCCTCTTGCATAGTTCTTGCCTCCTTCTCTGGGATTTCCTGTCCGAATCACAAAGGGCACGCAGTACGGCCGGGTAAGCCGAACCGCGTGCCCCAGTGTTATCACATTACGATGTGAGTGATGTATGAAGTTTTAGATGCCGTAGGTATCTACATCTTCCTGGGTGATGGTAGCTGCGTCGAAGTAGGTCTCCTCCAGGTAGATAACCTTTTCAGCGGGAGCGTTGCCAGCTTCCAGTCCCTGGATGATCTCGTTGATGGTGTCAGCCTGGAAGGGGTTGCACTGGCCGTCGAAGTTCCAGTTGCCAGCCAGCACTTCTTCCAGTGCCCACTTGTTGCAGTCGAAGCCCATGATGATCACGTCGCCGTCAACGCCGTGGGTAATGCCAGCGGCATCCAGAGCAGCAACAGCGCCCTTGGCCATGTCGTCGTTTTCAGCGTAGATAACGTTGAATTCCTTGCCGGAGTCGATCACAGCCTGAACGATCTGCTGAGCGTTTTCAGCATTCCACTCAGCGGTCTGCTGGGTAACCATGTTCCAGTTTTCATCCTCTTCGCACTTCTTGGTCAGAGCATCGGAGCGGCCCAGCTGAGCGGAGGAGCCCATAACACCCTGAATGTGGATCACGTTGTACTCTTCCAGACCCTGCTCGACCAGCCAGTCAACAGCGATCTGGCCTTCCTTGTAGGTGTCGGAGACAACGGAGGCAACATACAGGCCCTCGTCAGCGTCAATGGTACGGTCGAACAGGATAACCTGAATGCCAGCGTCCTGAGCATCCTGCAGAACGGTGTCCCAGCCGGAAGTGCCAGCAGCGGACAGCAGCAGGTAGTCCACTTCGTCCTGGATGAACTTCTGAGCAGCAGCGATCTGCTCGTCGTTCTTCAGAGAGTAAGCGAAGGAAGCATCATAGCCGTTCTCTTCACAGAAAACACGCTTCAGGTCTGCATCGTTAGCAGTACGGTAACCGGACTCGTTGGGGTCATTGTTGATGATGCCAACCTTGATCAGTTCGGCAGGTGCTTCAGCAGCCTCAGTTTCAGCAGGGGCTGCAGTGGTGCCTTCGGCAGCGGCAGCAGCCGTGGTCTCAGCGGGGGCGGAGGTGCCGCAGGCAGCCAGAGCCATGACCATGACCAGAGCCAGCAGCAGAGCGATCAGCTTTTTCATAGTTTTTTCCTCACTTTCATTTTTTCGGATCCGGAAGATCCCCACCGTGGGTGTTTCCCTGCGGTGTTTGTACCTGTATTATGCAACCAGATTTCCTGATTGTCAATGCATAGTGTACAGTTTCAGATGTGTAAACAATACAAATATTTTGCACTTCTTACAATATGGTACCAATTTGCCGTTTCTTTTTTTCATTATTTCGATATTTTACGATCAGCTATCAATTTAGTTAAATATTTTATGATTTCCCAATTTTATCGACAAATTTTGCTTATGGTAAAAACGCAAAATTGGTTTATTTTTCTTTGAATAATTTAAGAAGATTTGGAAAACTTTCCGATAAAGCAGCCCCAATGCGCAGCGATTACAATGACAGGAAGGTTGTGCAGAAGCATAGAGATTGTAAAATTTTATATTTTTGATATAATGTACAGAGCATAAAGCAGGAGGTCGGCAGCATGGCAATGAAATATCAAATTCTGGCGCAACTGCTCCGTGAAGAACTGGCTATGCACAGCGGGATACGGAACTACCGTTTGCCTACAGAGCGAGAATTATCCGAGCGTTACAATATGAGTCGGCAGACTGTTCGCCATGCACTGGCCTTACTGGCACAAGAGGGGCTGATCCAGCGCCGGCAAGGAAGCGGTGCATACGCCACGCAGCAGCGGACTTCCGCCTCCATGCAGATCGCGGTAATTACCACTTTTGTGGACGAGTACATCTTCCCTACCATTCTGCATGATATGGAAGAGGTTTTGCAAAAGCACGGTTACCGCATTGAGGTATATGTGACCCGCAATCGGGTGGGGGCGGAGCGAGATATTTTGACCAGCCTGATTCAGAACCCTGTGGGCGGAATTCTGGTGGAAGGCTCCAAAACTGCGCTGCCCAATCCCAATCTTGACCTTTATCAAATTCTGCATCGCATGCACATTCCCATTGTTTTCTTTCAGGGATTCTATGGTGCATTACCCCATATCAGTGCTGTCACAGATGACAACTATTCTGGGGGGTACCGTCTGGCCAACTATTTGATTCAGAAAGGCCACAGAGCCATTGGAGGAATCTTCAAAAGCGACGATTTGCAAGGCACGGAACGCTACAACGGCACCATGAGTGCCATTCGGGATGCAGGCTTGCCTCTTCCGGATCACCAAATTTGCTGGTATGATACGGAGCAGCGTCTGAAATTGGTAGACGAAAAAAACATTTCCATGCTCCGCACCTTTCTCAACGACCGGCTGGCAAACGTTACCGCTGTTATTTGCTATAATGATGAGATTGCCTATTATCTGATCCAGGTTCTGCGTTCTGTTGGTCGGAAAGTGCCGGAACAGATGGCTGTAGTGAGCTTCGACAACAGTTACTACAGCCAGATTTCTCCCATTCCCATAACCTCTATGGGGCATCGCCGCCACCGGATGGGTACAGAGGCAGCAAAACAGCTTCTGCTTTTGCTGCAGGGACACAGCAGCCGTTCTCTGATTCTTCCCTGGGAGTTGATTGAACGAAGCAGCGGTTAAAGAAACAATCCCCATTGAAATGCCGTTTTTGGCCGTTTCAATGGGGATTTATTTAGTATGGTCTTTGCTCCAGCAGTTCATCCGTAATATCTTGCGGCGTGAACACTTCTTCTTTCGGAACATAATTGGTTTTGGGCAGTTCTTGACCGGATTCCAGTATCTGAATCACTTCTTCCACCAAGGGCCCTAACAAGGGATTACATTCTACTTCCAGTGCGATTTTGCCATTGCGGCAGTACTGCAGTGCCTCCCGGGTTGCATCAAAAGAGATCACCGCCACACCGCCAGGTCCACATCGATAACCGAATGACTCCAGTGCCTCCACGGCGCCAAAGGCTTCGTTATCATTTTCACAATACACAACATCAATCACCGGCAAGGAATCCACGGATCGCAGGTACTCCGTCATAACCTCATAGGTTTTCGCCTGGGTAAAATCTCCCTGCATCCGGGATAATAGATTCCAATTTGGGTTCGCCGCCAATCCGTTTTCCAACGCCTGGGTACGCCCAATCTGAGCAGTAGAATCCAGTGTACCCTGGATGTGAATAATGTTCACCTGGGGTTGATCCTTGAACGTTTCTTCCATCCAGATTACCGCTTTGCGCCCTTCGGCGTAAACATCTGCCCCGACATGGGCAGTAATCAGACTTGGATCTTCCACGTCCATCTTCCGATCGGCCACAATGACCGGAATTCCCGCCTCTTTCGCCTCCTGAAGGACAGACTCCCAGCCGATTTCGGTGATGGGCATTACCACAATGTAATCCACCTGCTGCTGGATAAAACGGCGTATTGCACTGAATTGGTTTTCCTGCTTCTGCCGTGCTTCTTCAAACAGCAGCCGATAGCCATTTTCTTCCGAAAACACCTGCTTCATGGATTCTGAATTGGCTACCCGCCAATCCGATTCCGCACCCACCTGGGACATTCCGATAACAATCAGGTCTTCCTCCTCATCTGCCATCTCCTGTGGCTGACGGAATCCGTAGAAGATGCCCAGCAGCGCAAGTACAATCAGGATCAGGGAAATCCAGATATGCTTCATCCATTCACCTCCCAGGGAATCCGAGCAGTAATGGTAGTACCGCACCCTTCCGTACTATCAATTTGCAGCCCATATCCCTCTCCGAAAAATAGGCACAAACGTTCCTCAACCGTAGACAGGCCAAATCCAACCCGTTCCCCGCTGCCCATGGAACGCCGCAGCTGCTCCAATCGCTCCGGGGACATGCCGACACCATCGTCCTGAACTTGCAGAACAATGTCTGTTCCATCCACTTTTCCAGTAATGACAATGGTTCCCCTGGCACGCTTTAACTTGATGCCATGATAAAGGGCATTTTCCACCAGTGGCTGCAGTGTCAGCTTTGGGATTCGCTGCCCTCCAATCCGCGGGTCCATGTCAATCCGATAAGACAGGATATCTTTGTAGCGTACCTGCTGAATCTGCAAATAACTATGAACATGGCAGATTTCCTGCGAAAGCGGAATGACATCTGCGCCTTTGCTCAGGGAGTGTCTGAAAAAACCGGACAGGTTAGATACCATTTCCACCGCTTCCTCTGTTTTTTCCGCTTCAATCAGCCAGATGATGGTGTCCATGGTATTATACAGGAAATGGGGATTGATCTGCGCCTGCAGCAGTGCCAGTTCCGCATGGCGGAGTCTGGACTGCTTTTCTGTGGCTTCCTGAATCAGCTGTCCCATTCGCTGCACCATCTGCTCCACGCCTTCGCCAAAGGTGCAAATCTCCCGAATGTTGGAAGATATCGGCGGGTATACCGTCAAATCCCCGTCACCAATTTGCTGAAGCCGATGATTCAACTGCACCATCGGGTCCGTAATCGATTTGCTCAGCTTTACCGTGTACTGCGTCATCAGCAGAATAAACGCTGCGCCGCCCAGGGCAATTGCCGCAATTTCCGCCAATAATCGGCGGCTGGTTTCCTGCTGCAGTGCATTCAGGCGAACCGCCTCGCAGTACAAATAGTTGTACATGTACTCTTGTATCAGCCCAGTCAGCACATAGATGTTGTTTTCCAACTGGCTCTGGCGGTCATCATAGCTTGCTGTCTGCTCAATCTGATAGATTTTGTTTTCCAGGTTCTGGCACAGGTCCAGCACGCTGGTAATCGCCCGAAGGCTTTCCTTGTCCGCCGTACTGCTCAATAGATCCCGGGCCAGATCCTGGGCAGACTGAACCTGCTCCACAGGAAGCCCCTCAGAATAACGGCTTTCGATCACATAGTAGTACATCTTCAGGTCGATTTCTTCCTTGAAATCCTGGTTGAATTCCGATGCAGTGGTCAAGTTCCACAGCAGATCCCGATAGCAGTTCTGATACACCGCAAGTGTGGAACCTGCCAGTATCACCACCGCCAAGGTCAGCAGCGCAAAGGCCCAAACCAGCTGTTTCATCTGATGGGCAATCGAGGCGGTTTTTCCAGTCATCCGCGTTTCCCTCCGGTCCGGTAATCCCTGGGTGTACAGCCTTGGGTCTTTTTGAACAAGAAACTGAAATAATGTGGGTCCTTGTATCCAACTTCCTGGGCAACTTCTCCGGATCGCTTATCGGTGTTGCGCAGCAATTCCTTCGCCTTTGCCATACGCTTATTGGTGACATATTCCACAAACGTGCATTTCATTTCCTGGCTGAACACTGCCGACAGATAGTTGGAACTGATGTCCACCTCTTTCGCCACCTGGTTCAATGAGAGGCTGTCGTCTGTGAAATGGGCATCAATGTATGCCACTGCCTGACTAAGCATATCCCTATGCTGGCTGCCGGAACTGCGATCCCGCAATTTGACTGCACGCATCAAAATCTCGATAAAATACGTGCGCAAATCCTGTTCTCCCACAGTCCTGCCCACCATTTCCAGACATGTCAATCCTGCCAAAAACTCGTCCTGCGCAATCCCCAGTGACAGCATATATTCCGTTGCCGTAAAACGGAGACTGAGCATCAGGTATTGGCAAAAAGCATCTGAAGCAATTGCGTCCTGTACACCCAAAAGAAATTCTCCCACAAAATTGGGGATTTCCTCCTGGGATGCGGTTTGCATGACACCCAGAAAAATAGATGGGCTGAACTTGGAAACATCCACCTGATTCAGGCTCTGCACTTCCCAGTGTTCCAAGAGTCTGCCAACGGTTTCAGCCGTTAGAATATGGGTCTGAGGCTGAATGTAACGATAGGCCCAAAGCCGGGATACTTCCTCAAAGCAGACAGGCAGCGCACTCAAACGGCAAATCGGTCTGGCTACTGCCACATGCCACCTCTGCTCCCGGTCATAGGTGCTGTAACAATTCTGCACAGCATTGATACAACGATGGATATACCCTTCCATCTGATCGGTGTCGCCCTTTATCAGTACCATATAGGTGGTCAGATTCCAGCGGAGCAAAAGATACTCCGGGTGCTTCATAAATAGTCCCAGCAGAGCCTGGCGCACCTGGGCATCCGGTTCGGAGTAATTTTCCCCGATAATGGAGAAAAATGCCAGACAGTAGCTTTGTGCCAACAGGTCCAATCCTAATTTGGAGGATTCTTCATAAATCTGGGGAACCGTAAGTCTGCCTGCCACCATACGCTCCACAAAGTTACGTCTGGCAAACTGCTCATATTCCTGAGAATCCTGCTGAAAACGGCTGATGTC
>CALXFP010000044.1 GCA_944387615.1 uncultured Oscillospiraceae bacterium
GCATACAACATTTTGGAAAACAGCGAGGACTCAGAGGAAAGCGTCAGTGATACATACATGGCGGCGTGGAAGGCGATGCCCCCGAAACGTCCAACCGCTTTGGCTCTCTTCCTGGGAAAAATTACACGGAATCTGTCAATCAATCGGTGGCGTTCCAGAAGTACCAACAAGCGGGGAGGGGGCCAGTTGGTGCTGGCTCTGGATGAATTGGCAGAGTGCGCCGACAAAAGGCAGAACGTGGAGGATCAATACGCATATCAGGAAATCCTAAATACGGTAAATGCGTTTCTCGGCTCCCTTCCGGAAATGGAGCGGAATCTGTTCCTGCGGCGGTACTGGTTTTTGGACTCCATCGCCGACATTGCCCAGAGCTTCCAGTTTAGCCAAAGTAAGGTTGCCACCACCCTGCATCGTACCCGTTTGAAACTGCGAAAGAAGCTGGAGAAGGAGGGATACCTATGACTCCAATGAATCTAATAAAAGTGATTGGCGATGTGGACGAGAGCTATGTATTGTCTGCATTGGAAACCCGTGATGGGCAGGCAAAAAAGAAAAAGCGGATGTCCCTCAGCCGTTCCTTGCTGATTGCGGCGTTGATTGCTTTGATGCTGCTCCTGGTTGGATGTGCCGTTGCCTATGTTATGAGTCTAAATGACATGAAGATTGGTGAGTATTCCTACATCGTCCCAAAACACCTGGATGAAAATGGAAACAAGGTGTATGAAACAGAAGTGACCAAAAACGCACTTTCCCTTCAGGGCTATGCGGGATCGCCGGGCTACCTGGCAAGTAAGGAATGGTATGCGTTCTGTGAGACTTATACCTATCCGGAAGACCAGGAAGAAATTCCAATGGAAGATAGATTGGATTACCTGAGCTATGGCTGTTATTTTCCGGAACAAATTGCAAAAGTAGATGAAATTTGCGAAAAGTACGGATTGAATACGCTGGGGCATGAGTGGATAGAGGACATCCCAACGACATTTGATGCTTTGGGAATTGATGGGGTGGTTTTGCCGGATTCCTCGTTTCAGGTTGATTACAGAGAAAACCAATGTTACTACTATAGTGATGGTACGTTTGATATCGGATTTACCATAACGTTTGTCGGCGAGACACCCACATGGCCTGCCCCGATTGAGCTGCGTATGCGATATGTCCAGAAAACTTCGTTTGACGGTGTTTATGGTCAGATGGGGCCGATTGAAAGCTACACCCAGTGGGAATATACCACAGAGCAGGGGGTTACTGCCTTGCTGGCCATCAGTGAAGAGGATGCCAGGATAATTGTTGATCAGAAGAATGCCTTCTTGACCGTCCATTCCATGGATTTTGATACATCTACCGGCACAGGAACGCCATATTTGCCCCAGGAGGTATGGGAAGCGGTGGCGGAGATTATCGATCTGGCCGTTGTTCCAGGTGAAGTGGATGTGGAAGCGGCTCAGGAAAGAGAGAATATCAGACGAGCAAAAGCACAAGCTGCGTTGGAAGCAGAGATGGAAACCTATGTTGACCCGTATTCGCTGGAAAGTTATCAGCAGTACGCAAATTATGTGATTGATAGAACCAATAACCCCAAAAGCCTGATGTATGGTCGCAATCCAGATGATTTTTTCTATGTGATCTGGGACTTGGACGGAGACGGAACGGAGGATTTTTTATGGGGAGGAAATGGAGAGCTATTTTCTGAAGCTGTGACATTACAAGATGGGAAGATCAAGCTGCTATATAATGTTGGAGTAGAATGGTGTTTATGCGAAAACAATATCATTGAGCAGAGTTTTGATCATTTGGATTCTCCAACTGGTTTCTATACATACATCCAATTTGAAAGCGGAAATATTGGGAATGCAAAAGAGATATGCAGAATTGAGTTCGATCGTGAGACAGGAACTTGGAAACAACCAATCTATGACGAGTGGGGAAGCTGGGAGGAAATCACCGAAGAAGAAGCCATGGAAATCATCCATTCTTATAAGCGCCTGGAGTTCGATAAGAAACCGATTACAGAATTTGCAAAGGGATGACATCTTGATGCCAGCGTAGGGCTTGCCATCTGAAAAGATTCTTTAGACCCCAATGCCCATAATTACTGCTATTTTTCTAATGTGCCTTGACAAGAGAGACTATATGGTGTAGTCTATAAGTAAAGACTACAGTGCGTAGTCTCTCTAACGGAGGTGCGATACAATGGAAATACAGTTGGGTGTTGTGGAGTCCCGGTTCGCGGACATGATCTGGAAAAATGAGCCGGTGACCTCTTCTGAGTTGGTGAAGCTGGCTGGGCAGGAACTGCAATGGAAGCGGACAACCGTACATACCGTGCTGCGGCGACTGTGCGATAAGGGACTGTTCCAGAATGAGAACGGAATGGTGACATCCCTGGTTTCCCGGGAACAATTCTATGCGCTGCAAAGCCAGAAGTTTGTGGACGATACCTTTTCCGGTTCTCTTCCTGCTTTCCTGGCGGCGTTTTCCATGGGACGCAAGCTGACTGATGCTGAGCGGGAACAGATTCAGCAGATCATCGATCAGGCAGGGGAGGGATGAATGTGGTCTCGGCCTTTGCGAATATTGTTGGCATCAGTATCGGGGCGAATTGGCTGATTCTTGCCGTGCTTCTGCTCCGCTTCCTGCTGAAAAAGGCTCCCAGGCGGGTGATCTGCATTCTTTGGGCCATGGTTGCGGTGCGGGTGCTTTTGCCGGTTTCCCTGGAAAGCCCCGTGGATTTCATCCCGGAGACCACCTCGGCTATTCAGGAGGCAGTGGATACCAGCCTCATTCACCCGGAAACGGCGACTTTCCAAACAGGAATCGCCATCCCCCAGGAAGGAACCAGCGGTGCTTCTATCAGTGCCGGTCAGTCGGTTCCTGTAATTCCCCTGGTGTGGTTCTTTGGGGTTTTACTGATGCTGAGCTACCTGGCGCTGCGCTATGTCAAACTACACCGCCTGGTTCGGGAAGCAGCGTGGGAGAAGGAGAACATCTGGATTTGTGATGCCGTTACGACCCCCTTTATTCTGGGACTTGTCCGGCCCAAAATCTACTTGCCCTCCGGCCTTTCCGGGACAAGCCGGGAATATGTGATTGCCCATGAGAAGTGCCACCTTCGCTGCAAGGATCACTGGTGGAAGCCCATATCCTATTTGATTTTGTCTGTTTTCTGGTTTGATCCGTTGATGTGGATTGCCTACTTTATGATTTGCAAGGACATTGAGTTTGCCTGCGATGAAAGCGTGATTCACCGTTACAGCCTGTCGGAGAAAAAAGCCTATTCCCAGGCCCTTCTGACATGCAGCGCAAATCGGAAACTGGTGCTTGCCTGCCCCATTGCGTTTGGAGAAACGGCGGTAGTAGGAAGAATCCGCAATGTTCTGAACCATAAAAAGCCGGGATTCTGGATCATGCTGGTTTCGGCGCTCGTCCTGATCCTGTGCACAATCGGATTTTTCACAATCCCCGTGGGAGCGCAGACCAACGATTCTGGGCTTGCTTCTTCTGAGCAGATCGAAGTAATCTCCACACTGCCCCCAGCGGAGCTCCAGGATTTTCCCTCGGTGCAGGAGGATTCGGAAGAATGGGAAAATTTCCCGGATGGCATTCGGATTGACACTTACACAGGAGAAACCTTTACGGCACAGGTCATGATTGTCCGGGACCCCGCAAAGGTGTATCTGGCTGCATCCTCAGACCCGCTGGCCATGGACACGCCGGGAATTCGGATGGATCAAGCAATGGAACAGGAAAATGCCATTGCAGCGGTGAATGCGGGACCCTATTTCGACGATGGGACATCCAGCCGTGCTGTGGGCAGTGTTCCGCTGGGCCTGGCTTTGGCTGAGAATGATGTTATCTGGAATGATGAGCAGAGTTCTCAGTATGGATTTGTGGGGTTTAACAAGGACAATATCCTGATTGTTGCATCCTCCATGACAGAAGCAGAGGCGATGGAGCTTGAAATCCGGGATGGCTGCTCCAGCGGGCCTGTGCTTATGGTCAACGGGAAAGTCAACTGGGAGATCTACGAAAGCAACTCCGGCTATATGCCCAGAACAGTCATTGGACAGCGCACTGACGGAGCAATCCTGCTCATTTGCGCAGGGGGCCTGAACCCGGATTCCCTGGGGGCAAGCTATCATCACATGATTGACATTCTGAAAGAATATGGTGCGGTAAACGCCTGTGCCTTGAAGGGCGGATTGTCCTCCAATATGCTTTATCGGGATACAGAAGGAAGATATGGGGAAAAGGGAACAGTCCAGATATTCAACCAATATTCCCTTGCTCCATCTCTCAGACGATTGCCTTTGTTCTGGATGGTAAAATCTGCGTAATCAATGTACATCGCAAAGGGGCCTGAGATCTGAGCATAACAGGTCTCAGGCGCTTTTGCACCTTTTGATGGCGAATCAGCCAGGGAGATATGAAAATATGAAACAGAAAATTCCAAATCAAACAGGCGTACAATACGCCGACTTCCCGAAAAAGACGGGGAAATCCAAGAAAAAAGGCGGACTTTTTGGAAGAATCCTCCGGCGCTTCTTCCTGGTGCTGTTTGCCCTGTTGATTTTGCTGGCAGGGGACCTGCTGCTGGTGATGAATATGATCTTCAATGGACCGTCATCCACTGCCCGGGATCAGCTGACCATGACCCTGATCGAGGCCAGCGCAACCAAATGGGTCCCGGCTCTGTTCATCGGAGAAGAGCAGGTAGCCCAGATTCAGTCCAGTCTGAATTTGAAACTGCCTGACGAAGTATCCGATACCACTGCCGTAATCATCAACCGGGGGCAGGTCATCAACGCCAGTGATGAGTGGGCAAATTATCCCGACGGAATCCGGATTGAGAAGGTGGCAGGGGATACCTATAACGCCTATGTGATGATCGTCCGGGACCCGTCCCAGGTTTATCTGGGGATTTCTACCAAAGAAGGGTTTTCCACCAGCATCCCCGGGAAACGGTTGAATGTGGCCATCGAGGACGAAGGTGCAATCGCAGCGGTGAACGGCGGTGCCTTCAACGACGATGGAACAACCGGTTCCTATGTTGGAACCTTGCCTGCCGGTCTGGTCTACTCCGAAGGAGAATGTGTTTGGACATCGGGTGAACCTTCTGAAACCAGTGGTTTTGCCGGTTTTACCGAAGACAATGTTCTTGTCGTGCACCAGGATAACATTTCCCAGGCCCAGGCGGAGGAACTGAATATCCGGGATGGCTGCTGCTTTGGCCCGGTCCTGGTCATGAACGGAGAGATCAATATGGAGGCCTACAACAAAGTCTCCGGCCTGAACCCCCGTACGGCCATTGGCCAGCGGGCAGACGGCGCCGTGATTTTTGTCTGCATTGATGGTCGTCAGCCCAGCTCCAGAGGCGGTGAGTATGCAGATGTGATTGACATTCTGGTGGAATATGGAGCAGTCAACGGATGCAATATGGATGGCGGTTCTTCCACGGTGATGATGTACCGGGATACCTATGGCCTTTATGGGGAAGCGGGGCAGGTGCAGATGATCAACAGCTATTCGCTGCTCCAGTCAGAGCCGAGAAGAATGCCGGATTTCTGGATGGTGCGTCCGGTGGGTGAGGAGTAAGAAATGTATCAGGGAAAATTTGACCGAAATCAAAAACCAGAGGGGCGGCCTGTGCCAAAGAAGGCTGCCACCGGCCCTCGCTTGGGAACCTTGGTGTTTTACACCCTGTTTTTCTTTTGCATTCTGGTATTCTATATCGTCACCTACTTTGGACTGCGGTGGTTTCAGGGGTGGTTGACCCAGTATGAATTGGCCCAGCCCACCACGAAGAGCCAGAGCGTGTTCGCATCCCTGTTTGCAAGCGGCGACTGGGGAAGTCTTTATGATGCAGCAGGATTTCAGGATACCCTCTATGAAAGCAAGGACACTTTCGTCTCCTATATGCAGGCCTTAACAGCGGGGGAGCAGCTGACCTTTGCGGAAACCTCCACCGGGCTTTCGGAGGACAAAAAGTATCTGGTCAACCTGGGCCAGGAACGGATTGCGTCGTTTACGTTGGTGAATCAGGCGGATTCTCAGACGGAAATTCTCGACTGGCAGTTGGGGGAGGTGGAACTGCTTCTGGACCGGGGAGAATTGGTTCGGGTGACCGTTCCCAACGGCTGCACGCCGTCCATCAACGCAGTCCCGCTGGATGACGGCAGCATTGTAAAAATCAGCACCCCAAAGGCTGTGAACTATCTCCCGGAAGGGACAAAAATGCCCGGGATGACCACCTACGAAGTGACCGGTCTCCTGTCAGCACCCCAGGTGACGGCCACGGATGAAACAGGCAGGGAAGTGGCCCTGAGCTATGACGAGACCGCCAAAGCCTACACGGCATCGGTCTCCCAGCAGCCTATGGATTCGGAACTGGAACAGCTGGCACTGGATGCTGTTGAGACGTATGCATTGTACATGCTGAAAAAGGCTGGCGCAGGGGATCTTGCCCAATACTTTCTGAAGGGATCAGATGCCTACCGGGCCATTACCGATACGGAGCGGGGCTTTGTCCAGGAGGCACAAAGCTTTGAATTTGTGGAGGAAAGCGTCACGGAATATACCGTCTACACAGACAACCTCTTTTCTGCCCGGGTTTCTGTGACGCTGAATGAATACCGCAGCAGCGGTACAGTGAAAGAGAGTCCTATCAGCCAGACACTGTTTTTTGAAAAGCAATCCTCCGGGAAATGGATGTGCTACGTCATGACCGCTGTGGATACCACAGAAGCAGCGGTCCAAGTACGGATTCGGTTTGTAGACCAGGACAAGGAAGTGGCATCTGATCTGTATGATCTGAGTCAGAGCGGCATTTCCTGTCCTGTCGTGACGCCGCCGGAGGGAAAGACTTTCCAGGGCTGGGGGACCGAAAGTCAGGATGAACAGGGGAATACGGAGATGAATCTGATCCTGGAGCCAGATGAAACCGGATTTGCTTCAATCCCCGACGGCCTTTCTGAGGAACCAATCACGCTGTATTCTGTGTTTCAGTAATGTCAAAGTTGTAAAATCGAAAATATGCCTGATCGCATGCTGTTGGCGTATTTTAGCAGGAAACGGCAATGAAATCTTGACCCTATTTAGCTCCTATATTACAATTATCCTAATTTAAAATAAGAAAACACATTTTTGCACAAAAACCTGCAACCAAACAATTGCGTTTTGCGAGCATATAAGTGAAGGGTAATTGATACCAAAATAGGAGGTGATTATGTGGACGATAACAGTATTGTAGATCTGTATTGGCAGCGATCTGAAAAAGCCATTTCTGAAACCCATAAAAAATATGGCAGCTATTGTTTTAGCATTGCCTACAATGTTCTGGCAAATAATGAAGATGCAGAAGAAAGCGTAAACGATACATATTTGGCAACGTGGAATAAGCTGCCCCCTCATCGTCCGTCAATTCTTGCAACGTTTCTTGGAAAAATCACGCGAAATATTTCAATAAGCCGGTGGAGATCCCGCAGTGCAAATAAGCGAGGAGGCGGTGAGATCATTCTGGCGCTGGATGAACTGGATGAGTGCATTGAACGCAGACAGAGCTTGGAAGAAATCTATATTCGCAAAGAGACGGTGGATCTGTTCAATCAATTTCTGGATACTCTCCCAAAAGAAGAACGGAATGTCTTTTTACGCAGATATTGGTGCTTGGATTCCATAGCTGATATTTCCGATACTTTTGGTTTTTCCCAGAGTAAAGTAAAGTCTATGCTGCATAGAACCCGCGCAAAACTCCGTGGACATTTGTCAAAGGAGGATTTTGTATGACGAACTATGATCTGCTGAATCTAATCGGTGAAGCAAGAGAAGAATACGTATTCGATGCCATCAAAACAAAAACTGGTGTACTGCAGCAGAAAAAGAGACTAACGCTAAATCGAATTGGCTTGATTGCAGCGATCATAGCACTGCTTTTGCTGCTTGTTGGCTGCGTTGCAGTTTACCTTCGCTTACAGGATATGTCCATAGGAAAAGAAACCTATGCCGAAAGTTATAATAATCAGGGGCTTGCTATTGAGCCAACAGAAGGCATTAGGGATATTGTGACCTGGGGTGGGCATAGTGGAGATCCGATTCAGCTTGCATTGAAGGAATGGTATGAATTTCTGGAAACCTATGATACAAATGGTGCGTTGAAAGAGCAATTCCTTGAAAGTGAAACCATTGATTTTCCAGAGCAATACTACCATACATACCACTGTTACACGAAAGAGATGGCGGATAAACTGGAAGAAATCGCCAGAAAATACGACTTGAAATTGTTGGACAGTCCTTTGATTCTCCAGCGGTATCAGGAGAATCTTTTCTGGGAGAGTACCGGATTGGTTTCCATCCTGATTCCGGAAGCCAATGTGGAAATAGCACATCTATCGGGCGAGATATATGCTCCCAGCAATTTTAACTTAGACTTGGACTTAAAGTTAAAGAACGAGGAAATCGGACTTTACGGAGAGTATTACTATTTTTCAAAAGATAATTTGCACAATGGTGGCTGGAGCAAAATAGATTTAAGCAAAGTATCACAGTGGGGTTATACCACCGTGAGCGGAACGCCTGTGCTTCTGGCATTGAGCAACAAGGGATCGGCTTATATTTTGGCGGAGCAGGACCAAGCCTCGATTTTGATAGAAATTGACGGAAACCTTTCCATCAGTGACTATCCTCAGCCGGAGGATATTATCACGAAGGAGCAGCTGGAGCAGATTGCTGATGCCTTTGACTACACAATTGCCCCCTTACCGATCGACTCGACCATCTTAAAAACAAAATTGGATGAGACTGAGGCGGCATACCAGGCTGCTCATGCTTATGTGCCGGAACAGCATGGGAGTTTTACGGAATACCTGATGCAGAATAAAGGTTTGGGAAGCTCTCAGACAACACAGTATGCATTTTACGACTTGACGGGGGATGGTGTAGAGGAATTGCTGCTTGGATCGAATGGTGCGTACACTACCTGGCTGACCATGAAAAACGGGAAAGTCATATCTACATCCATAAACGACACCTATCTCTGTGAAGATGGGATTCAAGAAGAAGTGCTGCAATTCAGCGTGTTTTCCAACTATGAGCAGCATACTTATATGGCTCCCATCAGCGATTCAGCTGTTGCATCCCTAGATATACCATGTGAAGTGATTACTTGTCTTACTTATAAGGGTGATGCATGGTATCAGGGGCCATCCCGGAGTACATTCGACAGGACTCCGATTTCGGATGAAGAAGCACAGGCTATCATGGAAAAGTACACCAGGATTGAACTGAATTGGTACCCTATTAGTGAATATCCCATTGATGATCAGGGGAGAACGCTGGGAGATTATGCGCTAGAAAATGATGATCGGCCCAGCGCTGCGGAGCTGCGCAAGATCTATGCCAACCTCGTAAAGGATATTGAGCACACGGAATATACGCATTATTTGATCATTGATATTAATGAGGACGGCAGAGATGATTTGTGCTTAAGTCAAAATGGGGAAACAATTTATGATATCTATTCCTATAGTCATGGAGAAGTGTATGGCCTGGCGTCGGGGGAATACTACCCGTGTGAAGAAAACGTAATGGAATACTGCGATATCGTGAATATGTTTGGCGGTGTGGAGAAAGTGGAACATTTGTATTTCCGGTTTGGTGCGAGAGGCTTAGAACCCATTGCGTATATTGCATACAATAAGGCCACGGCATCTTGGGAACGTGATAGAGAGGGAACGCCAATTACGGAAGCAGAAGCGATGGCTGTTATGGAGCGATATCCGCGAATTTCTGTAGGTTTTCACCCAATCGAGGAATTGATCGGGTAAGTATATGGTTAGCAGGAACATAGGTTGCGGATAATTCCTGGCTTGTGTTACCGCTTTTTGCTGGCAAGAAATTCGCAATCATTCCAAGCAATGTTGCAAAGAAAAATTGCACCTTTGCCTGACAGTGCATTTTTGATTATGATAATCGAAAATGAATGGGTGAAAAGGAGGAAAGAATTATGGCAAGGAAAAAGTCACATAACAGCAACATTCTCACATTGGTGCTGACCTTGCTGATAATTACCATGATTGCAGCAACGGGGGTGGTGATCTACCTGTGTATATCACTTCCAACTACAGTTCGTAGTTCCCCAGAGGAATCAACAGACAGATTAGAGTTTGCCACGACAATCGAAACAGTATCTGCGGAAACAGAACCGCCGGAAACAACATTTCCTACACCAGAACATGTGGTCTCCACTGCTACCGTAGGTGCGATGGGGGATTTGCTGATGCATAAACCCATCTTCGATGATCTTACTCAGTATAATGCGGCTGTCCAGAAACCAGATGGCTCCTATGATTTTACATCCGTGTTTCAGTATCTTACTGATTATACAGCGCTTCTAGATTATATGGTGGCCAATCTGGAGGTAACGCTCTGCGGCGAAGACAACGGATATGCCTATGGAGGTTATCCGCTCTTCAACTGCCCGGACGAACTGGTGGATGGCGTAAAAAATGCAGGATTTGATATGCTGCTTACTGCCAACAATCACAGTTACGATACCAATATGGTAGGCTTCCTTCGGACACTGGAGGTGGTCCGTGGGAAAGGCTTGGAAACTCT
>CALXFP010000045.1 GCA_944387615.1 uncultured Oscillospiraceae bacterium
CTGTGTGGGGCAAAGCCAATACAAGGCGGCCCAATCATTGCTTTTGACTATCCTCGTTATGGTAGCACAGAAAAATGCAATTTGCAAGCCCTTTTTCAAAAGTTCTTTTCTGCTTTGCCGGTGAATCAGCGAAACTTCCTCAATGATCAAAATACCATCACATTTTCTTCATATACTCATAAGCTCTATTGAAAAGTATAAATATATCCTGTATATTATAATATATAGGAATTTTACATAACAGAATTTTACAGGCGAAAGGAGACATATTATATGAAGAAGATGTTTGCTGCTGCATTGTTCGTAATTTGCCTCTTGGGATTGGTCGGCTGTGGAACAGCAGCCAATGACAACGCCACGGAAGCTTTTGATATTCCCAAGGAGGATCTTCCAGGCTTCTCTTACGAAGAGACTATGTATCCGTTTGTAACGGATGGTGTTAAATTCTCTGGAGATGTGGAACTGAAAAATGAAGGCTTTTATAATATTGCAAAGTCTGAGATTACAACTGGGAACGAGGCATTGGAATGGGCCAAACTGGAATGCACCATTTCCTATGAAAGGACGAGTGTTTTCTATGACAGTTCCACAGATATGTTTCTGGTTCATTTTTTTACGACAGAAAACGGCCACCGTGTAGGAGAGGATTTTCAAGTTATATTGGATAGTGATGGGGTGATCCATCACACGATACATAGCAAGTAACCTATCTGCAGCTTAACAGGCAGGGCATTATTGCCCTGCCTGTTTTTCAATATCCTCAAGAAGGAAGAAAAGCGCATCTGTAACAATCAAAGCCGAATGCATTTTTCGCATTCGGCTTTGAAAATCAATGGGCAAACTGGCTCTGATACAGCTGGGCGTAGAAGCCTCGCTTTTGCAGAAGTTCTTCGTGTCGGCCCTGCTCCACAATGTGACCGCTGCGCATCACCAGAATCACATCCGCTTCCTGAATGGTGGACAGCCGGTGGGCAACGATGAAGGAGGTTCTGCCCTGCATCAGGGTGTCAAAAGCCTTCTGAATCTTGATTTCTGTCCGGGTATCAATGGAAGAGGTGGCCTCATCCAAAAACAGCATAGGCGGCAGACACAGCATCACTCGGGCAATGCACAGAAGCTGCTTCTGGCCCTGGGACAGGTTCCCGCCGGCTTCGGAAATCCAGGTGTCGTAGCCCTGGGGCAGGCGGCGAATGAAGCTGTGGGCGTGGGCCTGTTTGGTTGCGGCGATGATTTCTTCCTCTGTGGCGTCGGGCTTGCCCATGGCGATGTTGTCCCGGATGGTGCCGGCTTTCAGCCAAGTGTCCTGGAGCACCATACCCACACTGCGGCGCAGCTGCTGCCGGTTCATATTCCGGGTATTGACCCCATCAAGCAAAATTTCTCCCCCGTCCGGGTCGTAAAAGCGCATCAGAAGATTGATAAAGGTAGTCTTTCCGCATCCGGTGGGGCCGACGATGGCCACACGCTGGCCCGGCTTTACGGACAGGTTGAAGTCGCCAATCAGGGGCTTTTCCGGGTCATAGGCAAATTGCAGATCGTGAATGTCCACAGCACCATGGATTTCTTCCGGGCACTGGGGATGTTCCGGTTCCGGCGTTCTTGCTGGGGTTTCCAGCAGCTCAAAGACACGGCCGGAGCAGGCAAGGGCATTTTGCAGTTCTGTCACCACACCGGAAATTTCGTTGAAGGGCTTGGTGTACTGATTGGCGTAGCTTAAAAAGCTGGTCAGATTGCCAACGGTGATACCGCCGCCAATGGCAATCAGAGCGCCAGTAAGCCCCACACCAGCGTAGGCCAAAGCATTGACAAACCGGGTGCAGGGATTGACCAGGGAAGAGAAGAAGATTGCCCGCAGGGATGCCTTCTGCAGCCGGTCATTGATTTCGTCAAACTGCTCCAGAGAGGCTGCTTCGTGACCAAAGGCCTGCACCACTTTAATATTGCCGATGGTTTCGTCAATCAGACCGGTCTGTTCGCCCCGGGTCAGGGTTTGCAGCCGGAACATGGAGTAGGTGCGTGTGGCGATAAAATTGGCAACCACCAGTGACAGCGGGGTGATGCACACCACCACCAAAGCAGTTCCCCAGTGCAGCCGCACCATGAAAATCAGAGTGCCCAAAATGGTCATGACACCGGTAAACAGCTGGGTAAAGCCCATCAGCAGTCCGTCGGCGAAGGTATCCACATCCGCAATGACCCGGCTGACCAGATCCCCCTGGGAATGCTTGTCCAGATACGAAAGGGGCAATACCTGAATGTGTCGGAAGGCTTCATTCCGAATGTCGCGAGTCACCTGATAGGTCATTCGGTTGCACAGCTCATTCATCACCCACTGGGCCAAGGCGGCAACTGCGGCGCAGAGAACTACCTGCCCCAGGCACATACCCATGGCAGAAAAGTCCACCTGGCCCTGGTCTACAATGCAGTCAATGGCATTGCCCACCAGAATGGGGATGTACAGGCTCATGACCACATTGACGGTTGCCAGAATCACGGTAGCGGCCAGGGCAGGCCAGTACCGGCGAATGCGGTAAAGGACTTTTTTCAGCGTTGCCATTTGATTAGCCATTTGCCTTCACCTCCTTGGGAAACTGGGAATAGTAGATTTCCTGGTACACCGGGCACTGCTGCAAAAGCTGCTCGTGAGTGCCTTTTCCCACCAGCACACCGTCATCCAGCACCAGAATTTCATCGGCGAACCGGACGGAAGCTGCCCGCTGAGAGACCAGGAAGGTTGTGGGAGGATTTTGCATATTGCGGATTGCCATGCGCAAATTGGCATCGGTGGCATAGTCCAGGGCGGATGCGCTGTCGTCGAGAATCAGGATTCTGGGTTTGCGCACCAATGCCCGGGCAATGGCAAGGCGCTGGCGCTGTCCGCCGGAGAAATTCAGACCGCCCTGTTCCACTTCCGCGTCCAGTTCTCCTTCTTTGTCCTTGACCACTTCTCTTGCCTGAGCCGTTTCCAGTGCAGCCCACAGATCATCGTCCGAGGCGTTTTCATTGCCCCAGAGCAGATTCTGCCGGATGGTTCCCTGGAACAGTACGGACTTTTGGGGTACCACGCCAATGGCACGGCGCAGGGAAACCATGTCGTAAGATGCGGCATCTTCACCGTCCAGCAATACCTGTCCGCTGACGGCATCGTAAAGTCTGGGAATCAGATTGACCAAAGTGGTCTTGCCGGAACCGGTGCCGCCGATGATACCGATAGTTTTCCCCGGCTCCGCAGTGAAGCTGATATGTTCCAGAGAAGGACTGGAAGCGCCGGCATATTGGGCGGAAACATCCCGGAATTCCACGCTGCCGGTAAGATGCTCTGCGCTGCGGCTGCCGTTTTCCTGACTGCTCTTCAGTTCCAGCACGCTGGAAACCCGGTTGGCACAGGCAAGGGACTTGGTTATGGTAATGATCAAATTTGCCATTTTGATAAGCTCTACCAGAATCTGAGACATGTAATTGTAAAGAGCAATCACCAGGCCCTGGGTCAGCAGGCCATTTTCTACCTTGATGGCCCCTACCCGCACCAGAATCACCACTGCCAGGTTAATGATTACATAGGTCATAGGATTCATCAGTCCGGAGATCCGACCGGCGGAAACCTGGTTGACCGTCAGATTCTGGGTGCTGTTTTCAAAGGATGCAATCTCGCTGTCCTCCTTGCAGAAGGCCCGCAATACCCGCACGCCGGTAAGATTCTGCCGGGTGGCGGAAGTCACTCCATCAAGAGCAGCCTGAACCCGCTTGTACATCGGAATGGTAATCAGCATGATGCCGAATACCACCAGGCAGAGAACCGGAATCACGCCCACAAACACCAGTGCCGCCTGAAAATCAATGGTAAAGGCCATGAACATGGCGCCGAATACCACGAAAGGGGAGCGCAGCAGCAGCCGCAGGGTCAGATTCACTCCGTTTTGCACCTGGTTGATGTCGGAAGTCATCCGGGTAATCATGGTAGATGTACCCACCTGGTCAATCTGGCTGTAGCTCAGCCCCAAAATGTGCTTGAGCACCGCATGGCGCAGCTTGGTGGAAAATCCCACCGCTGCCACTGCGGAAAAATATTGGGCGGAAACGGACATAATCAGGCCTACAATTCCCAATCCCACCATTATCAGACACATTTTCACAACATAACCCTGGTCTCCGCTGGAGATACCCTGATCCACAATCCGGGCCACCACCAACGGTACGATCAGCTCAAAGGCCGCTTCCAGAAGTTTGAACAGCGGCCCCAATATACATTCCTTTTCGTAGCCTTTCAAATACGGCAAAAGTTTTTTCAATCTGATCACCTCACAAATACTGGTAGGATTATACTCCTTTTTCTGCCAAAATGCAACGTGACATGGTGGGGGAAAAAGAAACTTTTTCTTTCCGTCTTGACAAATATGATATTCTAAAAGGTAGAAAAACATAGTGTTGGGAAGATGAAAATGAAACGATTGATTCGCCTTTTGATTGGCCTGATGCTGCTTGGCCTGCTGAGCGGCTGTGCTGAAAGCGGTTCCAATGTCCAGGTGGCGGCAACCACCTTGCCGGTGTATGACTTTACGCTGCGCCTGTGTCAGGGAACGCCCATCACCGTAACCCGGCTGGTGACGGAACAAGTGTCCTGCCTGCATGATTATTCCTTGAATGTCCGTCAGGTTCGGGCGGTGGAGGCAGCCGAGATGGTTGTGATCTCCGGTGCCGGGCTGGAGGAATTTCTGGGGGATCTTCTGCTGGAGGCTCCGATTGTGGATGCCTCCCAGGGAATCGCCTTGCTTTGTCCGGAGGAAGACCATGAAGGCCACGACCATGATGACGGACATCATCATGAGGAGGACCCCCACATCTGGCTGTCCCCGGAAAATGCAAAGCAAATGGCGCAGAATATCTGCACAGGGCTTTCTGAACAATATCCGACGTATGCGCAGACCTTTGCACAGAATTTAACCGGTTTGCAGGAAGATTTGGATGCGCTGCTGCAATATGGAAAGCAGCAGCTGGAAACGCTGTCCTGTCGGGAACTGATTACGTTCCATGATGGATTTTCCTATTTCGCCCAGGCCTTTGACCTGACCATTCTGGAAGCGGTGGAAGAGGAATCCGGAAGCGAAGCTTCTGCCAAAGAACTGATTCACCTGATTGAAGAGGTAGAACATCACAGCCTGCCTGCGGTTTTTACGGAAAAAAGCGGCAGCGATTCCGCTGCGAACGTGATTTCCCGGGAAACCGGCTGCGCAGTTTATACTCTGGACATGGCCATGGCTGGGGACAGCTATTTTGATGCCATGTACCATAATATTGATACCATAAAGGAGGCACTGCAATGAACTTTCCTCATCACGGCGGTTCCTGCGGCCATTCCTGCTGTCTGCGGGTGGAAAATCTGTCGGTGAAAATCGGAACGGACCCGATTTTGACGGATATCAACCTGCATGTCCACTGCGGGGAGATGGTGGCGCTGATCGGCCCCAACGGTGCCGGCAAATCTACATTTTTAAAAACCATTTTGGGCCAGCGGGAGTACAGCGGCGTCATTGCCTTTTCCGAGCCGGGACAGCGCAGCAAAAAGCCACGGATCGGCTACGTCCCCCAAAGCCCTGCCTTTGATCCCAGCGATCCGGTATCTGTGGCGGATTTGTTTGCCTGCTGCATGAGCAAGCGGCCCAGCTTTTTGGGGCTGAGCAAACAGATGCGGCAGACGGTTTCCGAATGCCTGGAACGGGTCCACGCCCGGGAGCTGATGGACAAGCGGGTGGGAACCCTATCCGGCGGCGAACTGCAGCGGGTGCTGCTGGCGTTGGCCCTGGAGCCGCTGCCCAATATTCTGATTTTGGATGAACCGCTGTCCGGCGTGGACGTGGAGGGAATGGAAACCCTGATGGATATGCTGGACGAAATCCGAAAGACCTATGACCTGTCCATTTTGATGACCACCCACGATTTTTCCATGCTGCCTCGGTATGCCGACCAGGTGGTGCTGATTGACCGCAGCGTGCGGATTCAGGGCAAACCGGATGTGGTGCTTTCTTCCGATGCCTTCCATCAGGCGTTTCACATGAAAGGAGGGTGCGTATGAGCCTTTGGTATGGATTTTGCGATCTGCTGCCGCTGGAGATGCTCCGCTGGGAGTTTATGCAGAATGCTTTGCTGGCACTTGTGTTCATGGCGCCTTTGTTCGGCTTGCTTTCTACCATGGTAGTAACGGGACGGATGAGCTTCTTTTCCGATGCATTGGGCCATTCCGCCTTTACCGGCATTGCCATCGGCGCCATTTTTGGCATGGCAGCACCTTTGTGGGCGGCGGTAGGATTCAGTGTGGGGTTTGCCCTGCTGTTTTCTTATGTAAAAAGCCGAAGCAACCAGGCTGCGGATACCCTCATCGGTGTCTTTTCCAGCAGCGCTGTAGCCCTGGGCATTTTTGTGGCCACCCTCAATGGCGGAAGCTTTACCAAGTACAACCAGTATCTCATCGGCGACATCCTTTCCATTACCCCGGAGGAAATCGGCCTGCTGGCTCTGACGCTGGTGTGTGTTCTGGTGTTCTGGGGGGTATGCGCCAACCGCCTGACTCTGACTGCCATTCATCCCCAGCTGGCTTCTTCCCGGGGAATTCCCGTGGGACTTTCTCAGACATTGTTTGTCGTTGCGATTGCGGTGGTGGTCACGCTGAGTATTTCCAGCGTGGGACTGCTGATTCTCAACTCTCTGCTGGTGCTGCCGGGAGCTTCCGCCCGCAATATTTCCCGAAACCTGCGGCAATATCATGGCTTTTCTGTTTTGTTTGCCCTGGCGGCAGGAATCGGCGGCTTGTGCGTTTCGTATTACACCGGCTGTTCAGCCGGTGCGGCTATCAGCCTGATTCTGGCAATGATCTTTGCCCTGACCTTTGCCCTGCGGAAACGGAGGGCGTAAGATGCAAACGACGATTCAGGCCATTGCCCGGATGCACAGCGATTTTTCCAGCAAATTCGGCATCCCTAGGCAAAGCGGATTGGTGCAGGAGCTTCGCTCCACCATTGTATTTGAACCGGAATTTCGCAATCCGGATGCCCTGCGGGGAATTGAGGAATTTTCCCACCTGTGGCTGATCTGGCAATTTTCCGAAGCGGTACGCCAGGGCTGGTCTGCCACGGTGCGTCCGCCTCGCCTGGGAGGAAATACCCGGATGGGGGTATTTGCCACCCGCTCGCCCTTCCGGCCCAACAATCTGGGCTTGTCCAGCGTCACCCTTCTGGGTGTGGAGCAGACCAAAAACTACGGAACCGTCCTGCATGTGGGCGGTGCGGATTTGATGGATGGTACGCCGATTTTTGATATCAAACCCTATATCCCTTATGGGGATTGCCATCCGGATGCCGTGGGCGGTTTTACCGACCGGGCAGGGGAGTTCCTGCTGAATGTGGAGTTTCCCCAGCAGCTGCTGCAGCTGCTGCCTGAGGACAAGCGGGATGCCGCCATTGGTGTCCTGTCCCACGACCCCAGGCCGTCCTACCAGAGAAATCCGGAGCGGGTGTACGGCCTGCTTTTTGCCGGAATGGATATCCGTTTTACTGTATCGGAAGATGTGCTGACCGTTCGGGAAGTTGTACCAATGGAAAAATAATTTTCCTTCGTCCTTCACCTTTTTTATTCGCTTTTCCCTGTGGTAGAATATCCCTGAAATACCGGGCGGTATTTTCAAAAGCAGGGGAAAGGAAAGAGGATATGAACAGAAGAAGGAGGATTCTGCCCATTTTTGCGTTGGCTTTGGCGCTGCTGACCACTGGATGTTCGCAGATTCAGCTTGCCATTTCCGGATATATTGAGCCGTCCCAAACTCCAGCAACAGTGCGTGGGCAAACAGAACAGAATGCTGTCTTTGGCAGCTGGGATGGAAGTACTTATACCAATTCTTACGCTGGGTTTGGCTGTCAGCTGGATGAAGATTGGGTCTATCAAGGGGCGGAGGAGGACGGAAAACGGCTTTCCCAAACCATGGACATGCTGGCAGAGAATGCGAAGGAACTGGCGACAATCCGTGTTTTGTATACACAATTGGATTTCAAGGAACGGCTGACGTATAGAATGCTCAGTCAGGAGGAAATCCTGGATACACTGCTGACGGAACAGGATGCCTTTGCGCAGCGTTATACCCAGCAGGGAACGGAAGTATCCTCCATTGAGAAGCTGCCGGTTCAATTCTTGGGCCAGGAACACTTCGCTTTGAAGACGGAAACGGTGACCGATGGCATTCCTTGCTATACTGTGCAGATTATGGACTACACGGCCGGAGAGTATGGCGTTACCTTGTCGGTGAATAGTTATCTGGAGGACAAAACCCAGCAGCTGCTGGATCTGTTCTATGTGGTAGAATAACAATATAAACCCGCCTGAGGATTTCCCCAGGCGGGTTTTGCTGTATCCCATTAAAAGCCCAGTGCTTTCAGAAGTCCTTGGCATCCGCTGAGCACATCCTGCCAGGTGGTTTCAAAATCCCCGGTGTACCAGGGATCGGCCACTTCTTTCCCGGGCTGTCCGGCGTAATCCATCAAAAGATGGATTTTTCCATCTGGGTCACCGCCACAGATTCGCCGCATATTGCGGATATTGGTATTGTCCATACCAATCAGCAAATCGTATTTGCGGTAATCCTGAGCCTGGATCTGACGTGCAGCGTGCCCCTGACAGGAAATACCATGCTCCGCCAGCTTCCGCCGGGCAGGGGGATAGACTGGATTGCCGATTTCTTCCGTGCTGGTAGCTGCCGAGGCAATCAGAAATTGATCTTCTAACCTGGCCTTTTTTACCAGATCTTTCATTACATACTCTGCCATCGGACTGCGGCAGATATTTCCGTGGCAAGCGAAAAGCATTTTTGTCATCTTTTTATAACTCCTCATAAGTCCGGTATTATACTACTATTTTATAAAATGTCCATCTGGCAAACAATATTTCAAATGATTGCATTTAATCTTAAAATTTTTTCCACATTCTCAATTTTTTTGCTTGAATATGGAATTTCCCAAAGTACTATCCCGTGTTCAGCTGCATATTTTCGCTTCAATTCGTCATTTTTCTTCTGAAGTTCAAATTGAATAGTTCCACCGAACTCGTCTACAGGTTTATAATGTTGTTCCCCTTGACATTCGACTAAGTATTTGATTGTTCCATCCAAATTTAGAATAGCAAAATCATATTTAAGAAGATTTGTTTTGCCCACACCATATAGATCTGGAAATGAAACCTCAACACGATACTGCACATTATTTTCTTTCAAAATTTTATTTACAATCCATTGAAATGATGAGATTTTATGACAATCACAATATGCATCACTATAATATCCGTTATATGCGTGGTACCCATACTTTGTAGAAAAGAATTTACACCGCAATCTCATTGTCCGCATCTGTCACTTGTGGTTCCTGAAGCTGAATCAGCTGGTTGGCGGCGTACTGGTAGCTGGCGTGGATGTACACGGTCAGCGTGACGCCCGCATCCGAGTGACCCATCAGATATTGCAAACTTTTGATATCCATCTCTGCATTGGCATAGTGGGTGCAGAAGGTGTGCCGGAGCACGTGGGGGGTCATGCGGGGCAGGGACTGGTATAGCTGGGATGGAAACAGAGGAAGTGCTTGATTAGCGGACGCTTTTTTACATTCGGTATATTCTGTCGTGGCAAACAAAACATTTCTCATCTTATACGATCTTTCCTGAGCAAAATAATCGGGATTCTTCTGGAATAACCGCTTTCTGCTATGGCTCTGTGTCGGTGATTGCCTGAACACAAAATACTACTGGGCGAATGCCATCTGTGCAGCAAACAATGGTTTGCCCTTCCTGCTTGTTCCATGGAGTATAGCTGGCGCCGGAAGAGACTGCGCTGACGCTGGGATAGATATCCACCCATGCCCAGGGGCAAAATCCCTCCGGCATCTGTGCGTTTCCTTCAAAAATAAAGATATCTCCCTCGTTCAAAAGAGGGCAGGGGCCTACGGATGCTCCTTCAGTGAGATAGGCATCTGCATATTCCGGATAAAACTCCTTCCGCAGCACGGTAATTTTGACTTTTTTCATGGTAATCTC
>CALXFP010000046.1 GCA_944387615.1 uncultured Oscillospiraceae bacterium
CACTTGCCTTATGCGCCGAACATGCATATGTAGTTCTCATTTTTCTATTCTCTCTGCCCCTATCCCAACCGATACAAATTAGAACTACAGCCACCATTTTCTCTATAGCGGGACTCCTTTTGCAGGAGTCCTGCTTTTTTCAGGTCCTGAATGGCCCGGCGAGTGGTGGATTCGGAGAGTTTCAGATCTCTTGCAATGGTGGGGATACCATGATGCATTTTTTCATTTCCTTCATCCTTTCCTCGTTTTGTCAGGCATTTACATCCCACCCATGGTCATGGTGCTGCATTGCCCATTCACTCTCGGTGCTTCTGCCAATGTTCCCTGTTCCCTGGGAAGCTCCGCCATCTGTTCGTTCTGCAGAATCAGCCGGGCCGCCGGAACATGCGCAGCATACCGGGCGTATCCATAGCCGCTGCTATCCACCAGAACACCGTCTTCCGAAGATTCTCCCATCACCAGCAGGCACTGTCGGATCCCCTTGTCATACCCCATCTGATCCCGGTTTTCCCGGAGGAACGGATAGTCTTCCGTCAGATGGTTCTTAAAGTAGCGGTACGCACCATCGGTGAGCGTAACAACCTTTCGGATTTCACAAGGCGTCTCCCCCAGGTTAGGGGATTTGCATTGGAACACCGCATTCATCTTCATGGCATCTCCTCCGTTTCGTTCAAGTAGTTGATGTAAGGGATCTTCAGCCAGTGGGTCCAGCGGCCGGAAGACAGGCGGGTCTTCACCACGCCGTAGTGGGTGCCCATGGCTTCGATCACATAGCCGTCACCGATGTAGACCCCGATATGCCCGGTGTGCCATACAGCCAGTCCCGGAATCTCCGGGATAGAAGAAATGCTCCCCTTTTCCCGGGCCGCCTGGTACATCTGATCTGCACCAATATCCGGCATACCGTTGGAGCCATAGTTCACCGTATCCGTCTGGGGATCATACCAGCTGTAGCCCTTGATAAATCCCACGCAGTCCGCTGTTCGTTTACCCAGATAGTTGCTTCGGATGAATTCCTCATACAATTCTTTTCTTCATACATCCTCCTTGAAGTGCAGGGCGCTTCACCCCGATGCGTTACCAACCTGGGAAATTGTCGGGGTTTCCCGCTCGGTAACGGCACCTGGGTAAGCACTCTCATCATGTAAATCGATTCTCTCACAGATCACCAGGTATCGCTGCTTTCCTCCGGAAGCAGGTGGATGACAGGTGAGCAGGGTTAATAAGTCACGGTTTTCCTGGATGCGGATTTCCTCCACCTGGTTCGGTGCGATGATTTTCGTCTCCACCACCTGGTAGTTTAGCGTTTGCCACAGGTTGGTAAGCTGAACCTGGTCCCCCGGTTCCAGATCCGGCAGGTAGAGAAAATAGGCCGCCCCATTCCACCCCCGGTGCCCAGCCAGAACACAGTTGGTGTTCCTTCCTCCGATGGGAAGGCTGGTCTGGCTGAGGTGGGCAACCCCTGCTGCCATATGCGCATTGGTAGCTCCCAGGTAGATTGGCATGGAAAGTTCCAGCTTGGGGATGGACAGAACTCCGAAGATTTCCTCATCCAGGCCGTAATCTGCCAGACAGAAACTGGGAACTTCATAGGCATCCACGCCAGAAAGTCCCGCCTGTCCATCCTGGAAGATCTCCTGGTTGTAGCCTGCCATGTCCTGCCAAAGCTCCGGATACTGCTCCGGCACAGTGGCTTCCGCTGCTGTCTGATCTTCCCCATTCTGGTAAGATGGGCTCTCTGGGTTACTGTCACTGACCTCTACACGAGTCAGAAATCTTTGGGAATCCTGCTCCATTTTCCAGTCCACCATCGCACCATGGAAGGTTGGATACAGGAGAATCCCAAGCCCAAGAAAGAACATCAGCGGTGGCAGAATCCACACTCTCCTTTCCCTATGCTGCATACTTTCCCCTCCAGCACCGGCGCAGCCATCGGCGAAACCACCAGCGAATCCCCAGAGCAGCAGCAAAGGCCGCAACGCCTCCTAGCCCCAGCAGCAGACCATACAGATACTGCTGTTCCCAGTCAGATTGCGTTTGGATAGCAGTCTGTTTTTCTGCTTCCTCTTGCGCTTTCTCATAGGGAATCCGGCTGCCCCGGATGAGAAGCCGGTGGGTATTGACTCCAATGGGCGTACAAGTTACCAGGGTGCAGTAGTCCTTCCCTTTGGCGATCTGCAGAGACTCCGCATTCTCCGGCAAGGTCAGATAGATTCCAATCACCTGGTAAGCCAGTATTTCGTCCAGGATGTTCAGGTAGAAGACGTCCCCCTCTTCCAGCTGGTGCAGGTCGGTGAACAGCTTCTGGCTGGCCATACCGGAGTGACCGGTGAGCACGCTGTGGGTGCTCTCTCCTCCCACCGGCAGGGAACTTCCCAGCAGATGCCCGATTCCCTGCTCCAAGGTATCTGCTTCCGTACCATGGTAAATGGGAAGATTGACTGCAATCTTGGGAATCTCCACATACCCCATAATGCCATTCCCCGTTGGGTCCAGTTGATTGACATAACCTTCCGACGCTGCCTGGATTGCCTCTTTGCTGTAGGCGGAAACCCCTGACAGCAGGGCTTGATTGTAAGCCTGTGCCGCCTCCCGGATTTCCTGCAAAGCATTGGCGTCCTTTCCTGCCAGTTCCTCTGAATATGCAGTGCGGATTTCGGACCGGTACTTCTCATTGACATAACTGCTGACAGCAGGGTACAAGGCAATACACACCGCCGCTGCCAGGCACAGTCCAGCAACACAGGTAACCAGGGTTCTTTGCTTCATCTTCTCCTCCTGATGAAACTGCCCCGGAAAGGCTTCCGGGGCAGTTTTCTCTTATCACTTGCCTTGCTTCTTCCGGTTCGCCAGGTACAAACTGGTCAGAGAACCGGCCATCAACACCACACCGATCAGGCCGTACATCCACACGCCCCGGTCGCCGGTCTGGGGCAGATCAAAGCCCTTGGTATTTACCACCTGCAGCGGCGCATGGGCATTGGCACTCCCAGAATCTTCCAGCATAGTGACAGCCTTACCATCCACAGTAGCCGTTGCTTTGCCGTCTGTTTGAGAGATGACTACCTCGATGTCCTCCTTGAGCAAGGTATATCCGTTGGCAGTACGGACCTCCGTGATCCGGTAGGCATCATCTTCCAGTCCCTTGACGGTAACCTTGCCGGCAGAATCCGCTCCCGCAACGGGCACAAACTTGGTCGCATCTGCTTTGCTGTCAGCATGACCGGTCACATAGTAAATACCGCTTTCCTCATCCAGCTCCGCCTGGACAAAGTAGCCGTCGGTGGTGTTCTGAATCCGGAACTCTACCTGGGAGAAGTCTCCCTTGCCATCGCTGAACAACTTGGTCAAGTCAATTCCGTAAGTGTGCACCTGGCAGTCATCTTCCAGGGTATCATAGTAATCCTGGGAAGTACGCTTCCAGGTCAATTCCACCTGGTTGGGGTTGCCGTTGCTGCCATAGATAACAGAGTCATCACTGTGCATCGCTGCCTGGTAAGTAATCCGCAGAGTGCAGTCGGAATAGCCGGAGTTGACCATGGTGCTCTCGGGATAGACCTGGCTGGCCGTGTTGATCTCCTCCAGGCCTGCTTCCGTCATGGCGATGGTCATGACAGATTCTCCATTTTCCGAGGTGGTGTAATCGACGGTAAACTTTCCGTCGGATTCCTGCCAGACAGCGATGGAATTGGTACAGGCATCGTCAGAGAAGAATTCCAGCTGCACATCTCCTTTATTGTAGGACAGGCCCTTGGACAGGGTATCCACAAAGGTATAGCAGGTCAGATAGGTACTCTCGGAAGTAATGGAAGGCAGACGGGAAAAAATCTGGTAATCTACCACGTCCCCGTCCGAAGCGGTTCCCAGTTCTGCATAACCATCGTCAATAGATGCGCTGCCCTCATGCTTGCCGGTATCGTCCTTGCTTTCCCGGAGGGTTTTCTCCAAGGTAGGCATACCGGTTTCGTTCTTGGGATACAGGGTCACATCGTAGATCCATCGGGTGCCGCCATCTGTGGCATTGCTACCGTTGATGGAAGTCATGGGCAGGCTCACCAGGAAGGGATCTGTGGTGGAAACTACCATTTCCGGAACCTTGGTTTCTACCACCAGGTACAAGCCCAGGGGCAGGTTTTCAGCCGTTGTTTTGCCATAGCCATCCGTCAAGGGCATGGCAGTACCGCCATTGCCTGCCAGGTAAGTCTCCAGGGCATTTTTTACTGTGGTGGGATTGGCGGCCAGAGCGGCAGCCAAGGCATCTACCAGCACATCTGCCTGGTAGAAATACTTGGTATCGTCCATCACATCGGCGGAGTCAAACCGGGATGCACCGTCCGGCAGGCCAAGGGCTTCCAGAAAGGGGGCACCGGTATCTTTGGGTATGCCATAGAGGACTTCTACCTTGTGGGCTCCTTCAGCGCTGTCAGTATACTGGACAATATCCGCAACTTTGAGGTAGGAAAACTCCACTCCGGAAATGGCGTAGCCGTAGCTGGTTTGTCCGTTTCCCTGGGTATTTTCCTTTCCGCTGGCACCCAGGGTATCGTTGACTGTCTGATCAAAAACGCCGGTGGAGACATAGGAGGAGTCCCAGACACCATCCTTTTCGCTGCTTGTGATATCGTACTTGTAAATGGTCAGAAAGCCGGTACGGCCGGTATCGATGATCTCCTCCCGCAATTCGGCAGCAGAAGCCTTCACAGGCATGGTCAGCAAGGCCAGCAGGCTCAGGCATAAGGCAGCGGCTTTTTTCAATCTTCTCATACAGTTCGTATCCTTTCATTCAAGTTTCAGGTGGGCTGATCGGATTTTGGGCAGAAAAAATACCCGGACTGTCCCGGGCATGGATGGTGCCGCTATTGTCAGACATGACGGCGCTTTTTACGGTAGAGCAGCAGGCCGGCACAGGTGCCGACGCACAGCAGAATCAGCAGCGGGATCCGGACAAGAGACTTTCCGCCGGTAGCGGGCATCCGAAAAACAGGTACATTTACCACAGTGAATTCCTCCTTGTAATTCTTCTCCGGGGACAATTCCCCGACAAATACGTAATCTGCCAGAAGCTGATAGCCCTGGTTTGTTCGTGTTTCCATCAACCGGTATTGCAGCTGCGGATGCAGACCGGTAAATACCGCCATGCCGTCCGCACCGGTGACCAGCTTTCCTTCCTTCATTCCCGGAGCAGTACAGCTTCCCAGCGGATACTCCGGCCCTGTCGTTTCCGTCACCGGCTGCCAGGTAACGCCATCTTCTGACCACTCCATCAGAAATTCCACCCCTTCCAGCGGTGTCCCCTCTTGGTTTACTTTCTGTACGGAAATCTGCCCCAGCCGGAACATATTGACGAAGGTGACGGAAGCCGTCTGTCCTGCCGTTACTGTAACTGCCTGCGGGTTTTCCGAGGTACACTCCCAGAAGGTTCCTGGCTCCAGTATTTCTTTTACCGTATACTGTCCCGGCACCAGATCCACAGCGATCTCTCCCTGGGCATTGGTGGTGTAAGTGCCCACAGATTTTCCGGAAACGTCCAGAATTTCAAACACCCACCCGGCCCGGGAACCGGTATCCGGGTCCTCCACCACCTTGATGATCTTTACAGTTCCCTTTTTCAGACTGTTGTGGAAGGTTACCGATGCGGTCTGACCATTCTGGATGGTTACCGCCTGGGGATTGGTGCTGGTGCATGTGTACTGGCTGTTGATGATGCTGTTGCTGTGTCCCAGCTCCTTGACATACACCGTTCCCGGAGTCAGACCGGAAACCGTGATTTTACCGGTGCTGTTTGTCGTATGTGGCCCGGAAAGAAGGCTGGTGCAGCTGCTGTTGCTATAGATACCAAACTGCCAGCCGGACAGGTTCTTTCCATCCTCCGTGGTTTTCTGAATGGCCAGATTTCCCGCCGCCGGAGCCTTCAGCTTGAAGTAGGCCGTCAGGTTGGTACTGGATGGGCTGTGCAGTTTCACACAGGTCTGGTAGGTAGAAGTCCCTCCATAATAAACGGAGAATGTGGAGCCGTCCGCTGACGGCAGATACCGGGTACCTTTGAATACCGTGGAAGCAGAAATGTTTCCCGTCTGCTGAATATAGAACTGGTTGCCAATGGTCCAGAACTGGGCCCCGTTTCCATCCTGGAAGGAAAAATGACTGACCACATCATTGCTGTCCACCACCATGGTCTGCTCTCCGGTCAGGGTGATGGTGGGAGCCGTTCCGCTGGTCCGACTGGCAAAACTGGGGATCTTCATCGCCGACTGGACGTTCTCCACAATGGAATTGTAGTGCGGGGCGAAGTAGGGTACATTGTCCACCCCGGCATTGTAGAAAATATCGCCATCCGTATAGCCGTTGGAACTGTTCTGCTGGAAGGTATCCGCATTGCGCAGTCCGGTGACGATCTCATAGATGAGAAACTGGGTGGCAATCCGCAAGGGCACATTGGGGTTGCTGGCCATGGGCGTAGACAATACACTGTAGGAATGGTCCCATCGCTGCTCGCTGTAAAGCAGCACCAGACCAATGGCCCGCCTATAGGATTCCGGCATGGCATACCACACATCCGCACCGTGGGTAGAGCCGCTGCCGGATACCGTCATTCCCTGATCCACATAGTTGCCAGAGGTACTGGCCGCAAAGTTTTTGTTGGGCTCAATGCAGTAGATCGGGTCGTCCGGATAGGACACGCCGTTGATTCTGGCAAAGTGCCAGCCCAGGTTCTTGATATAGGCCGTTTTGGAACTGCCGGTTCCGTTTGGCCGGTGGGTCACGGACAACTGGCGATTTAAGTAGGTGGTATAGTTGGGGGAAGCCTGGTCGAACAGCTGCACGTTTCCCACCGTGGAAGCATAGGCCGTTGCTGCCAGCATGCTATTGGCAGGACTTTCTTCCGGCGCAGCTTCCGGGGTAGTTACCAAAGTGGCTTCTGTTGTCGGTTCTGGAATCGTCTCTGGCGTTGTTTCCTCTGTGACTTCCGGGAGTGTAACCGGAATGGTTTCCGGCATAGTCTCCTCCGTGGCATAGCTTCTGGGGGCAATGCCCACCAGAAGCATCAGCGTCAGTAAGAGAGCAATCCATCTTTTGGGATTTTGTTGTATCATCCTATCCCTCCTTACAGGGACATGGGCAGTATCCCTTCCGGCTCCGTTGCCCAATCCGGCGGATTTTCATACATCTGAACATCGTAAGCAGAGAGTACCGCTGCCTCCAGGGCCTGTCTAGCATTGGGTGTCATGGGGAAGAATGTGTCCCGGTAACAGGTTTTCCCTTGCTTGTCCTGGTAGCTTTCCTGGGGCATGGCCACGAAGCAGCCCTTGGCTCCGTCCACAACACGCAGATTCTTTACCACAAACATCCCATCCAGAGTTACCGAAGCAATGGCCTTAATAGGGCTATCTTTGACAAAGCGGTCGATTTTGGCGCTGAATTTCATGGAGCACCTCCTTCTCAAAACGAAATAAAGCAGAAGCCCATATCCTGCTGGACTTCCTGGGGACTGATTTCCTGGGGTTGCGCATATCGCTGGAGATAAAGGCTGGTTTCTTCATCTGTCAAAGACCGGAAGTTCTCTCCCTGAACGCCTACCACAAAGAAGGGACCAGCCAAAATGCTGCCGTTTTCCAGACGGCGATTTCCTTCCATGCCCAGAAGCTTTGCTTCGTCATTGCCCACAATGAGGGTTTGATCGTCATGGGCATAAACACATTCAATGTATCCCCCAACTGCCGCCTGGAGATCTTCCAGCCGGGTACCAATCTGTTTTTCATAGGCCGGCTTTCCCGGCTCCACATACACCACCCGATAGGTACTGTTTTGCTCTGTCATTCCTCTTTCCTCCCCGTATTTTGATTTTCTGCCCATAGCATGGACAAATATGCCAGCGCCTGGTAGCGTTGGTTTTCCGTCAGGGTATCCAGAAAAGCCCGAACAGAAGAATCAGAAGCAGGCAGATTCCGTTCCAGATTAGGGAAATTTTCCTTTCGCACCAGCACACCGCCATCTTCCGTAAGCTGGAAGGACACCACATCATCCGGCCGAAACCCAGCAGCCTTTCGGATGGCATAGGGAATGGTGATTCTGCCTTCTCTTCCTATGATTCGAAGAGTCTTCATGTCTGACGCTCCTTTCAGCTGTCTTCATAAGGACACTGGCGGTATGGGCCGAATACCGGCTCCCGATCCACCGCCTCGATGATCAGCCGCCCCCGGGAGATGCTGTATTGGACAGTGTCAGAAGGATCCAGCTTCAGTGCTTTCAGCATATCCGTAGGGACGGGAAACAGAGAAAATTCGATTATGGAATTCGATTCTTGCATGGAATAATTCGCTCCTTTAAGATTTGGTCTGGATTACTGGGCAGCGCCAGCATCTCGTTCATACACAGCTGTTCCGGTTGGTTCTTTTCTCGCTCCAGCAGATCATAATTGCCGATGAGCAATTCCCGGAACTGGCTGCCCGGTTTGTTTCGTTGAGCCATAGAATGAACCCGTTTGAATTCGAGGATATAGAAATTCTTGTACAGCTCCCGTACTTCCGGAAAGTCCGATTGAGACAGCAGGAATCTTCCCTTGCACCTAGCCAGAATGTCCCGCATGAGCACATGCTGCTCCCAGCCGAAGCCCACATCGTAGACATATTCGCTGCTGAAATATGGTGGGTCCAGGTAAAAGAACGCATCCTCCCGGTCATAGTGAGGAATGAGCACTTCGAAACTCTGCTGCTCAATGATGACATTTTCCAGACGCTTGGCCGTTTCCCGGATCTGGTCAAAGGTGGTACAGATATTGAATGGCTGGCAAGCAAAGCTTCTTCCGGAGCTGGCGTAGCTGGTACGCATCCGTTTGAAATAAGCCGCTGCCTGGAGCACCTCCCGGTGCTCCGTTCGCTGGTGAAGCACTTGCTTGACATAGTCCACCACTTCCGGCCTTGGACAAAGCTTGTCCCAAATCTCCATCTGGGTAGGAAGGTACACCTCTGGATTCCTTCCGACGGTGTGAAATCGGACCCACTCAGCAAATTCCTCCCGGGAATTCAAGGGCAGCAGCCCCAATTCCAGCAAGAATTCTTCTGAGCGATCCCGAACCACCCTGAACAGGTTGACCAGTTCTCCATCCAGATCGTTGTAGACCTCGAATTTATCTTCCGGCTTTCCCAGCAGCACCGCGCCGGAGCCGCCGCATACTTCAATGTACCTGCCGTATTCTTTGGGAAACACAGCATAGAGAATCGGCAAAAGCGTGGTTTTATTGCCGATGCGGGTAAAAGGTGTTCGTATGGATTATCCACCTCCCATAAAAGACAAAAAGGCCGATACAGTGCCTGTCTTCCGGCAGCTGTATCGGCCATGTGGATGCAAACGAATTTCTTGGTTTTTCATGTACGATCCCCCTTTCACAATTCATTTTTAAAGCACCGGTTTATTGGACAGAATCTGTGCTACCCTGGTACCGGAGCCGTGAGAACAAGGTTTTCTCAAAAGTCAAGTCTTGTTCTTACGTGTCTATTTTGTTAAAATGAAAATCACTGTGCCAGCAGCAAAGGAGAGACAGAATATGAATGCAGTTACAGTCACCACCAAGCAGCAGCTTTGGCAGCGGGAAGCCGAAGCCTTCCGCAAGATTCCCGGCATGGATCTACTGCTGCGCA
>CALXFP010000047.1 GCA_944387615.1 uncultured Oscillospiraceae bacterium
GCCCGGGAGAACGCAGCCTACAACGGCTTCGCCGCCCCGGAATTTACCGCCCTCACCGGCAACGTGACGGAGGACAAGGCTCTGATGGCCTCTCTGGCAGGAAGTTATGATCTGGTGCTGGTGAACATTGTGGCAGATGTGATTATCGGCCTTGCCCCGGTGCTTCCCCGGTTCCTGGGACCGCAGAGCACTCTGATCTGTTCCGGCATTCTGGATGTCCGGCTGGCAGAGGTAATTGCCGCCCTGGAGCAAGCCGGACTGAAGGTTGCGGCTGTCCGGGAAAAAGAGGACTGGCGCTGTGTCCGCGCCTGTCTGTAAGCGAGAAAAAGGAGTTAGCTGACTATGTTGAATATTCCCTATCGCACCCAACGCACCTTGCGGCGGGTCAGCATTGTGCTGATGATCCTGCTGGTGGTGGGAACCATCGCCTGGCTGTGCTGGGTTATCTGGCTGCAGCGGTATGTGGTCTACACCGACCAGGAAGACGGCGGCGCCCGGCTGGACTTTTCCCAGTCCGCCAACGACGTCATCGGCGAGGTAGCCGTGCCCCCGGTGGCAGAAGCAAAGGTTTCCATCTTCTACAACGAAGGCGCCAACGCCATTGACACCAGCAACGATCTTAAGCAGCTGTCCGGATATTACATCACCCAGCAGATGGTCAAAGACGATCTGAGCAATGTGCAGCTGCAGGTGGAGCGTCTGTCCTCCGGTACCCCGGTGATGATTGAGATGAAGGGCGGATTCGGTTCCTTCTTCTACAATTCCCAGCTGGCCGGCGCTACCATCTCCCAGAGTACGGATATCAAAGCCTACGAATCCCTGGTGCAGAAGCTGAAAGACAAGGGCTTTTACACCATCGCCCAGATCAGCGCCTTCCGGGACCGGGAATTCGGCAACAAGAATGTTGCCGCAGGTCTGTATGTTCCCAGTGGAATCGGCCTTTGGATGGATGAAGGCGGCTGCTACTGGCTCGATCCCACCAAGTCCGCCGCCACCAACTGGATCAGCTCCGTGGTGCTGGAACTGCGGAATATGGGCTTCAATGAAGTGCTGCTGTCGGATTTCTGCTTCCCCAATTCCAATCAGTATGTGTTTGAAGGAGACAAGGCTGCCGCTCTGAAAACTGCGGCGGATACCCTGATTGCCTCCTGCAGCGCCGACAACTTCGTGCTGTCCTTCGGTGTTACGGACACGACCTTCCCCCTGCCCGACGGGCGGTGCCGGATGTATGTCAGCGGCGTGGAACCTGGCAGCATCAAGCAGACCGTTTCCAACATCACCTTTGATGACCCGGAGATCCGTCTGGTATTCCTGGCGGAAAGCGGCGATACCCGCTACGACGAGTACAGCGTCCTGCGCAGCCTGAACGTTGCGGAAGAAGTAGAAGCCCGAAAGGGTAACTCCTGAGAAAAACCAACCCCCACAGGAATCTGCTTGGTTCCTGTGGGGGTATTTTTATTGCGTCAAGGCTTTGTCCAGATATTTAAAATAGTCGTTGCTCAGCACATACCGGCAGTAGGTGATTTTGTTCTGCACCAGAGCGTGAACGTAGGACAGGTATTCTTCGTCAGCTTCCTGCCCCGGGTTGGGGGTAAACTTGCCAGTCTGGGCATTGTAAGTTCCCTTTTCCGTTTTCCAGCTGAAATCCGGCCACAGCACCAGGGGCATCTCCCCGGAGAACACGTCCCGTCCCACCAGCAGCCGGGAATCGTATTCCACGCCAAAGAGGTTGGACAGGGTGGGCAGGATGTCCAGGCTGTACACCGGTTCGTCCACCACAATATTCTGTCCTTCCAGGCAGCCGCTCCAGATAATCAGGGCGTTGTGGTCCCGGGTAATGTGGTCATAGCTTTCCACCCCAAACAGCTCCGCCAGATAGTCGGAGGCATTGTTCCAGGTGCTGCTCTTTTCCAGGCCGTAAGGATAGTGATCCGTGGCCATGACAATCACCGTGTCGTCGGCAATGCCTGCTTCTTCCAGCTGCTCCACCAGATATTTCATGGCAGCTTCCAGTTCCAGGGTGGCAGCGAGGTAACATTTTACCGGCTCGGAGTAGGGAAGATCCTTCACTTCATCATAGTGCTTCCGGGCCATGGCGCTGCCGTTCAGGCTGTAGACGCTGTGACCGCTGACGGTCATGTAGTAGACGCTGAAGGGCTGCTGGTCTATGTACTGGGGGATGGTTTCCACCATCATTTCCCAGTCGCTTTCCGGCCACACCGGCTCCACATTTTCCAGTCCGCCGTACAGAGCGATGAATCGGTCATAGCCGATGAGGGTGTGGGTCTGATCCCGGTCGTAGAAGTCCTTGTTATTGTTGTGATAGGCGGCGCTCCAGTAGCCCAGTTTCTGCATCTGGTGACCCATGGTCAGGAAGAAATTCTGCTGCTTGACTTCCTTCATGCACATGCCGCCGTTGGTGGGAACCAGGCCCATCAGGTTGGAAAATTCTCCGGAAATGGTGCTGGCGCCCCAGGCGGGCTGGTAGTAGTCGGTAAACTGAATGCCCTGGGTAGCCAGGCGGTACAAGGTAGGCGTCAGCTCCGGGTCAATGGCCTCTTTGGTCAGGGCTTCCGCGGTAATGAGAATCAGATTCTTCCCTTCAAACAAGCCGGTATACTGGTTCTGCCGGGAAGGAGTCAGGGAGGCAACATAGCGGTGCAGGGAGGCGATGCTGCTGTCTTTCTCTTCCTGGGCCAGTGCTTCAAAATCCAGCTGGGGCATTACATTTTCTTCGTAGACAATTTCCGGCTCCGTTTCCGCAGCGGATGCCTGGGTAGATTCCGTGGGCTCCAGCTGCTGGGGGGTGGGAAGGGCAAATTCCGGTTCCTGGGAAGTGCCGGTACCCTTGGTTACCTCCAGTGCCAGGGCCATATGCAGTCCAAAGCACCGGGTAGTGCTGTCGAAGGCATAAGCCCCGCCCAGCTTGGCAAAATCCCCGGTCAGTGTGTAGGCGGCTCCCAGACCCAGCAGGTAGGCGCAGATCGCACCTCCTGCCAGCATTCCCCGCAGAGACCAGGTGGCAGGTGCGCCGCTGCACAGCAGGGCATACAGCACAACCGGCAGCAGCATCAGCCCCAGCCGCCACAGATTCCGCAGCAGCAGGGAGATGACCACATCCAGATAGTCCGTGGCCACGCCGCCGGCGCCGTTGAAAATGGTGGACGGAGACATAAAGCCGCCGTAGGCATCGGACAGGAAGTACTCCATCAGCCAGATTATGGTAACCACCAGTGCCAGAACGATGGCGGTCGCTTTGGCCGCGCCGCCCTGGGGAATCAGGCTGACCAAACATCCCAGGATGCACCCCAGACCCAGGGCAAAAGCAGTGAGGGCGGCAAAGCGCCCCCACTGGAAGGTCTCGGTGATCCACAGATGAAGCATCCATTCGTTATACACCACCAGTCCCGCCAGGAACAAACCGGGAGACAGGGGTATTTTCTTTTTCAACATGATTCTTTCTGCTCCTTAATCTGGGCCGTTATGCTTCGCCGGACGGTTTCTGGGGTCTGCGCCGGCGATTGGGACGGCGGCGGGGCGTTTCCCCTTCCTTTCCGGTTTTTTCGGGTTTTTCGGACTTTTCAGGCTTGGTTTCCGGCTGCTGGGGTGCCTTGCCGCCACCTTCCGCAGGTTTTCTCCGGCGGGGCCGGGGCCGGGAAGGCTTGGTCTGGTTTTCCTCAGCCGGGGCTTCCTGGGGCACTTCTTCCACCACCTGTTCGGTGCTGTAGCGGAAACGGATGGGTTCCAATACCGGTGTCTGATCCTGCTCCTGCTTTTTCTGGCGTTTTCCGCTGCCGGAGATGGGGGCGTAATCCGCCGGGATGGGCGGGTCATTCTTCCGGGCCTTGCCGCTGCGCAGCACCGCAATGTCCGTGTTGGCAAACTGGGTCACGGTCTCGGGATTTTCTTCCATCCGCACCTTCACCCGCTGGCGCAGCAGATCAACCTCCACCACGGTACCCCGGCCTTCCGGGGTGTCCACCAGGGAGTCCATCTTGGGGCTGGTGCGGATGAGATCTTCGTAAGCATCCTGCTCATATTTCAGGCAGCACATCAGCCGTCCGCAGGTGCCGGAAATCTTGGTGGGGTTCAGGCTCAGGTTCTGGGTTTTGGCCATTTTGATGGACACCGGCTGGAAATCGTCCAGGAAGCTGGCGCAGCAGAAAGGCCGTCCGCAGATGCCCAGGCCGCCTACCATTTTGGCCTTGTCCCGGACGCCGATCTGCCGCAGCTCGATCCGGGTGTGGAATACCGAAGCCAGATTCTTGACCAGCTCCCGGAAGTCCACCCGCTCGTCGGCGGTAAAGTAGAACAGAATCTTGCTGCCGTCAAAGGCAACTTCGGTGCTCACCAACTGCATATCCAGCTGATGGTCGGCAATTTTCTGCAGGCACACATCGTAGGCCCGCTTCTCCTTGGCCCGGTTGTCGGCTACGATTTTTTCGTCCTGGGGAGTGGTTCTGCGCAGGACCTTGCGCAGCGGGGCCACCACATCCCGGAAGGGGATGGTGTGGTTGCCCCCGGCGCAGATGCCGAATTCTGCGCCCCGGGCGGTGTCGATGATGACGTGATCTCCCGGGCGGAATACCGCGCCGTCGGGGTCAAAAAAGTATACTTTCTGCCCCGGCCGGAACTGGATGTCCACCACCTCAACAGGGGCGTCCGGTTCCATGGGGGGAAGGGTGATGTTTTCTTCCATTGGGTTTTCTCCTTATCCCTCCGGGAAAGCCGGAGGCGTGCAATTTCTTCTTACGTTCGCAGCGCCCAGGACAGATAGGCGCAGACGGCGGCGGGGGATACGTTGCTCTGGGTATAGTCCAGGGCTTTTTTCAGGTGCTGCACCCCCTGGTACAGCTGTCCGGGGCTACACTCACGAGCCAGATTCCGGGCGTGGGCAGACAGGGCCTGAATACCGCTGCGGCAGGTCAGCGCCGCTTCCAGCAGTTCCAGCCAGGCAGCCAGAGCATCCCCCAAAGCATCCCGCTTCCACTTTTCCATAGGTACGAACACCTGGGTCAGCAGCAGACCGTCTCCGCTGGCAAAGGCCTGCAGAAATTCTTCCGTACCGGCAGTCAGCTGTGTACCGCCGGAGAGAAGCTCTTTTGCCTGGCCCAAAAATCCGCCGCTGCGATTGGCCGCAGCTTCCAGATCCTCCCGGGAAGCGTCGGGAAATTCCCGGCTCAGCGCTTCCAGCAGCACCTTCCGAGGCAGGGCCTGCATTTTCAGCAGGGTACACCGGGAGCGGACGGTGGGCAGCAGTTTGTCCGGATTGTCCGTCAGCAGCAAAAACACACCGTAAGCCGGCGGCTCTTCCAGCACCTTCAGCAGGGCATTCTGTCCGGGAATGCCCATGTCCTGGGCCCGGGGGAAGAGGTAGATTTTGTAATCCGACTCATTGGGCTGGACATACATGTCCGCCCGGGCCTGGCGGATCAGGTCTACCGTGACGGTTTTCTTCTCCGGATCGTCCACGGTGATGAAGTCCGGGTGGCTGCCGTCCAGAATTTTCCGGCAGGGGGTACAGTGCAGGCAGGGTTTGGGTTCCCCCTTGCACAGCAGCGCCGCCGCCAGCAAGTTTGCCAGGGTATGCTTGCCGGAGCCTTCCGGCCCGGCGATGAGATAAAAATGGGAAACGTGGCCTTTGGACAGGCTTTGGGTCAGATTCTGTTTCAGCTGATCGTTTCCCAGCAACGTTTCAAAGGCCATAGCGTTCTCCTGTTTCTTCACATTTTTTGATTATATCATAACTTTCCCAAATGGAAAAGAGGGAAAGTCCTTAACCCCACAGATCCGACAGCATGGGAATGACCTGCTTTTTCCGGCTCATCACCTTGGGCAGGAAGGCGGTATTGTCCTTGGGGGTCACATTGAATGCCTGGCGGATGGTTTCGTCATCGCCTACATAGAGAATCTGGGTGCCTTCCAGCAGCACGTCGGTGAGCATCAGCACCACCAGATCCAGCTCCTTCTTCTTGGCGTGGCTTTCCATGAGTTTCAGCAGTTCCTCCCGGCGCTGAAGCACCGAGGCGCTGTCCACGCAGGTCAGCTGGGCCACCGCCAGAGAGTGTCCGGCAATGTGGAACTCCTTGTAATCGGTAAACAGCACTTCCTCCGCAGTTTTGTGCTCCACGGAAGCGGAGAAAATGGCCTTGCCCAGTTCGTCCAGGGATACGCTGGCAATCCGGGCCATCCGCTCGGCGGTGCGCACATCCCGGGGAGTGCAGGTGGGAGACTTGAACATGACGGTATCGGACAGAATTGCCGCCGCCATCATGCCCGCCAAAGCTGCCGAGGGCATCAGGCCCCGGTCCTGGAACATGCTGGCAATGATGGTATTGGTGGAGCCCACCGGCTCGTTGCGGACAAAAATGGGGTTGGTGGTCTGGATATCCGCCAAGCGGTGATGGTCGATGATTTCCAGAATCTCCGCTTCCTCCAGACCGGGCACGGACTGGGAGGCTTCGTTGTGGTCCACCAGCACCACCCGTTTGCGCCGGGGGCGCAGCAGATGATACCGGGTCAGAATGCCCACAACCCGCTCCTGGGCATCCAGAATGGGGTAGCTGGGATGGCGGTATTTCAGCACGATTTCCCGCACGTCATCCACCCGTTCGTCCAGGTGGAAGCACACCAGCCCCTGGGTATTGCAGATCCGGCCCACCGGGGTGGACAGGAACAGCAGCCGGGCAGCCCGGTAGGCGTCAAAGGGGGTGGAAATGATGCAGGTAGAGGTGGGGAAATCCCGGAACTGGGCAGGAAGCTCCGACTGGCACAGCACCAGGCAGTTGACGTTGCTCTCCAGGGCCCGCTGAATCATCTCCGGCTGGTAGCCGCACAGCACAATGCTGTTTCGGTTGGGAAAGAGCAGATTGTCCCGGCTCACCGGCAGGGCGATGGTGACCTCACCGGCTACGCTGTCGGTAAGGTCACCGGCATCGTTGAGCACCTTGCCCTCCAGCACGGAAAGCACGTTGAATAAGGGCACTTCCTCCAATACGCCGGAGGTAATGCCGGACATGTTGTAGCTGGCGATATCCGTCCGGGACAAGATACCGTAAAGGGTACCGTCCTCTTTCGCCACCGGCACGGCGGCAATGGAGGGGTATTCCTGGAGTTCATCCCAGGCCCGGCTCACGGTGACACCGGCATTGAGCACCGGCGGCATATCAAAATCCAGATCCCGCACCTGGTTATACAGGTCGGTGATCCGCTTGGGGGGCTGGAAGCCGAAACGGTCCAGCACAATCTGGGTCTCATCCGACACCTGACCCAGGCAGGCGGCCTCATATTCCCGGTCGCCGCAGGCATTGTGCAGCGCGGCATAGGCAATGGCAGCCACAATGGAGTCGGTATCGGGATTGCGATGCCCGGTTACATAAATGTGATCCATGGTTGCTCCTCTCTTCTGTGAATGGTTATACCGTAACTTCTCCGGCAAGGCTCTTGCCGAAGATTGCTTCAATTTGGTTGGGTTCCATGCCCTGGCCGATGGCCCACATCAGCTTGGTCATGGCAGCTTCCGAGGTCATATCCCGGCCCTGGATGACCCCCAGTTCCAACAGCTTGTTGCCCACCTGGTATACTTCCAGATTGGCGCTGTCGTACAGGCACTGGGTGGTGACGACGATGCTCACTCCGTCCTCCACGCACCGGCGGATGCCCCGCAGCCCTCTGTGGAGCACGTTCATACCGCCAAGACCGAAGGCTTCAATGACAATGCCCTTGTAGCCCATGGCGGCCAGCATGTCGAATACCGCAGGATTCAGTCCCGGGGTCAGTTTCAGCAGAAATACTTCCCGGCTGATGTTCGGGCACAGGCGGCTTTGCCCCTGGAATTTGGGCAGCACCTGAGGGTCTACCACCAAGCCTAAGTTGCTGACCAGGGCGGCGTAGCGGGCATTGACGCTTTCAAAGGCAGAAAATCCGGAAGCCCGGACTTTCACCGCCCGGCAGCCCAGCATCACCTTCCGGTCAAAGGCCAGAAACACACCGGGATAGCCGGAAGCAGCCATGGCAAAGGCGGTGCGCAGATTGTCCGGCCCGTCGGAGAGCATGTCCGTCAGGGGCAGCTGGGAACCGGTGAACACCACCGGAAGGTCAATATCCGGCAGCATAAAGGTAGTTGCGGAGGCAGTGTAGGCCATGGTGTCGGTGCCGTGAGAAATGACAATGCCATCATAGCCCTGCCGCTGCTCAAAAACCGTCCGGGCAATGAGCTGCCACTCTTCCGGGCGGATATTGGAAGAATCCAGGCACATCACATCCTGGACCGTGATGCTGTAATAGGTGCGCAGCTGCTCCAGCTCCCGCTCCATGACACCGGAGCGGTGAGGAACCAGCCCCTCTCCCCCGGGAACGGAGGCGATGGTGCCGCCGGTAGTCAGAAGGAGAATTTTTTTCTTGTCGGTCATTGTACGGTGTCCTTTCGGGGCAGGGTTTTCAGGAAAGCTTCCATCCGATCCAGCCCAATTTTCAAAGATTCGCGGCTGCAGCAGTAGGACAGGCGGATATATCCTTCCGTACCGAAGCAGCTGCCGGGCACGGCGGCCACGGCGGCCTGCCGGATCATCCGGGTGCAGAATTCCCCGCTGGTCAGGCCGTAGGGGGAGATGTCCACGAATACATAGAATGCTCCCTCCGGCTCGGGAAAGTTCAGGCCCATTTCTTTCAGCCGGGTGCAGACATACTGTCTGCGGCTGTCATAGGTACGGATCATGTCACTGGGGTCCGAATCCAGGGCAGCGGCGGCACCGGCCTGGACGAAGGTGGGCACGGCGGCAATATTGGCGGCGCTGAGCAGCAGCAGCCGGTCCATCACATACTCCGGGCAGGTCAGATATCCCACCCGCCAGCCGGTCATGGCGTAGGGCTTGGAAAAGCTCTGGCACAGAATCAGCTGATCCGCCAACTCTTCATCCAGACTCAGATCCGGGCAGGACTTACCGTAGCACAGCTGGTTGTAGACGTTATCCACAATCACAAAAATGGGCTTGCCCAGCACGGCTTCCTTCACTGCCTGCAGGCTCTCCCGGCTCAGCACCACGCCGGTGGGGTTGCAGGGAGAATTGAGGATGATTGCCTTGGTTTTGGGGGTAATTGCTGCTTCCAGGGCTTCTTTCGTAATCTGAAAGTTGGTTTTGGTCACATCCAGGGCAACTGTCCTGGCCCCCGCCACGGCGGCAATGCTTTCATACAGCACAAAACCCGGGGTGGGGATAATCACTTCTTCGCCCGGATTGAGAATGCCCAGCAGGGCAGTAAACAGAGCCTGACTGGCGCCTATGGTGATGAGCACCTGATTTTCTTTCACAGCATGGCCCCGGCGGGTTTCATATGCCGCCACCGCCCGGCGAAGCCGCTCGGTTCCCTGGTTGGGGGCATAGTGGGTCTGGCCCTGGTTCAGCGCCGCAACGGCAGCCTCTTTCACCCCATCGGGGGTATCAAAATCCGGCTCTCCAATAGTTAACATAACGCACCCCGGCACTTCCTTTGCCAGGTTGGTATAGACCCGGATGGGGCTGCGCTGCAGGCTGTTTAAGTTCTGATTTAATGGAATCATTGAAAATTCTCCGCCAATCGTTCAAAAAATTCTGCGCCGTTTTCCAAAGCGGCTTCGTCAAAGTCAAAGGTATCGGC
>CALXFP010000048.1 GCA_944387615.1 uncultured Oscillospiraceae bacterium
CTGGCGGCGGCGGAACGCTACGACCAGTGGAAACGGGTTCGCAGCGGGGAAGCCAAAGTGGTGGTGGGAACCCGCTCGGCGGTGTTTGCCCCGTGCAGCCCCGGGCTGATTATCCTGGATGAAGAACAGGAACATTCCTATAAATCGGAAAATTCCCCTCGGTACTCTGCCAAGGAAGTGGCGATCTTCCGGGGCGCCAAGGAACACTCTTTGGTGCTGCTGGGATCTGCTACCCCTTCCGTGGAGAGCATGTACCGGGCGAAAAAAGGCGATTATCGCCTGTATACACTGAAAGAACGCTTCAACGGCCGCCCGCTGCCGGAAGTGGAAATTGTAGACATGCGGGAAGAACTGAAACTGGGAAACGATCTTTCCCTGAGCATCCCCTTACGCCAGGCCTTGGTGGATACCCGCCAGGCAGGAAAGCAGACCATTTTGCTGCTGAACCGGCGGGGTAACAGCCGGGCGCTGGTGTGCGTGGATTGCCGCAAGACACCGGAATGTCCCCGGTGCAGCGTGCGCATGACCTACCACAGCGCCAATGGACGGCTGATGTGCCACTACTGCGGCCACTCCCAGCCGGTGCCGGAGCGGTGTCCCGTCTGCGGCGGCCCCCTGAAAACCATCGGAACCGGCACCCAGAAGGTGCAGCAGGAACTGCAGTATCTGTTTCCGGAGATGGAAACCATCCGGATGGATACGGATACCGTCAGCGCGGTGAACACCCACGAGAAAATACTGGACCGTTTTCAGAAGGAACAGATTCCGGTGCTCATCGGCACCCAGATGGTTGCCAAGGGGCTGAATCTTCCCAATGTGACCCTGGTTGGGGTGCTGGATGCGGACCTGAGCCTGTACACGGGCGGATACCGGGCAGGGGAGACAACCTTCAATATGCTGACCCAGGTGGTGGGCCGGGCCGGACGGGGAGATACTCCGGGCCGGGCCGTGATTCAGACCCTGGTTCCGGAACACCAGGTGATCCAGCTGGCGTCCCGGCAGGATTATGACGGGTTTTACAATTTGGAAATCAATCTGCGCCGGGTGCAGAACGCACCGCCCTTTGCCGACATTGCCAGTCTGGTGCTGATCGGGCAGGAAGAAGTGGCGGTGCTCCGGGGGGCGGCAAAGCTGCGCGACAGCTTGATTGCCTGTCTGCGCCAGCCGGCCTATCAGCAGGAGCAATGCACGGTGTTGGGACCGGCGCCTTGTACGGTGCCGAAAATCAACTACCATTTTCGCTACCAGCTGACCCTGCGCTGCCGGATGACCAGGCAGCTGCGACAGCTGCTGGCGTACCTTCTGGTGCAGTTCAGTAAGGATAAAGCAAACAAAGGCGTCAACGCTTTTGTGGATGTAAACGGATTTGACGGATAAAGAGAGGTAGCGCTATGGGACTGCGTAAAATTTTGACGGATAAGGAACCGGCACTGCATAAGGTTTGCAAGCCGGTGGAAAAATTTGACGGACGGCTGCACAGACTGCTCGACGACATGCACGAAACCCTGGAGCAGGCCAATGGCGTGGGCCTGGCTGCACCCCAGGTGGGAATTCTGCGTCGGGTGGTGATTGTGGATACCGGAGAAGAAATCCTGGAACTGATTAACCCCACCCTGGTGGAGACCGACGGGGAACAGATCGGTGCGGAAGGATGCCTCAGTGTCCCTGGCAAATATGGCCTGGTCAAGCGGCCCATGTATGCCAAAGTCCGTGCCCAGGACCGAGAGGGCAACTGGTATGAAGCCGAAGGAGAAGAGATCATCGCCCGCTGCTTCTGCCATGAGCTGGATCACCTGGACGGCATTGTGTATACCGAAGTGATGGAGCGCTTCCTGACAGAGGAAGAGCTGTGCAGCGACGAGGAAGCGTAACATCTTCCCATTCTTACAATTTCGGAGGGAAACCATGCGTGTAGTGTTTATGGGTACGCCGGACATCGCGGCAACCTGTCTGAAAAAGATTCTGGCCGACGGTTTTGAGGTGGTCGGGGTCTATACCCAGCCGGATCGCCCCAAGGGCCGGGGGATGAAAATGGTCTGTTCTCCTGTAAAGGAGGTAACCCTGGCTGCCGGAATTCCCGTGTTCCAGCCGGAAAATTTCCGGGAGGAAGCGTCGGTGCAGCAGCTGCGGGATTTGCAGCCGGATATCTGCGCGGTGGTGGCCTACGGACGGATTTTGCCCCAGAAGGTGCTGGAGGTACCGAAGCGGGGCTGTATCAACATCCACGCCAGCATCCTGCCCAAGTACCGGGGTTCTGCGCCCTACCAGTGGGCAGTGCTGGACGGCTTGGAGGAAACCGGCGTTACCGCTATGTATCTGACCCGGGAAATGGATGCCGGTGATATCATTGACGTGTCCCGGACTCCCATTGGAGAAAACGAAACCGCCGGAGAACTGCTGGACCGTCTGGCAGTACTGGGAGCGGATCTTCTGAGTAAAACCCTGAGCCGCTTTGCCCAGGGAGAAGTAGAAGGGACAGCCCAGGATGCCAGCCAGGTCAGCTATGCGCCTATGCTGGACAAGTCCATGAGCCCCATCGATTGGACAAAAACCGCCCGGCAGGTGCACAACCATGTACGGGGTCTGCACCCCTGGCCGGTGGCCACTGCAGAGATTCAGGGAAAACTGTTCAAAGTCCATGCCACTCGGGTGGCGAAAGGTTCCGGTGAACCCGGACAGATTCTGGGACTGACCAAAACCGGGCTGCTGGTGGCCTGCGGCGAAGGCGCTGTGGAAATTTTGTCCCTGCAGGCCGAAGGCGGCAAACGGATGTCGGCTCCGGATTACTTCCGGGGACATCCTCTGCAGCTGTAATGGGCGCCCGGGAAACGGCGCTGAATGCGCTGATTGCCTGCCGCAGAGAAGGTGCCTGGTCCAATGGCGTGCTGAAAGAGTATATCCGCCGGGACCGCCTGGACAGCCGGGATGCGGCCCTGGCAACCCGCCTTTGCTACGGCGTGCAGCAAAACCGGGGAAAGCTGGACTTTTATCTGAAGCAGCTGCTGAACGGCAGACTGAAAGATCTGCATCCGGTGGTGCGTGATATTCTCCATCTGGGATTGTACCAGATTCGGGAGTTGGATAAAATCCCAGGCGCTGCCGCAGTCAACGAATCCGTATCCCTGACCAAGAAATACTGCAAAAATCCCAAGGCTGCGGGACTGGTCAACGGCGTGCTCCGCCGGGCATCGTCTGCCCAGCTGGAAGAGCCGGTATCCTATGCCGACCGCTACAGCCATCCGGAGGAACTGATTTCCCTATTGAAGGCCAATTTGCCAAAGGGAAAGCTGGAAGGAATGCTGATTGCGGACAATGCGGCTCCCCAGACAGTGGTTCAGGTCAATACCCTGCGCACTACCACCGAAGGGCTTTTGAAGCGGTTGGAGCAGGAGAAGGTTTCCGCAGCGCCCCATCCGTGGATGGCGGATTGCCTCGTTCTGTCCGGCACCGGGAATCTGGAGAATCTGCCCTCCTTCCGGGAAGGCCTGTACTATGTGCAGGACCCGGCGGCAAAGTTAAGCGTTCTGTGCGCCCAGCTTCCCAAAGAGGGCGCCCGGGTGCTGGACTGCTGCGCCGCCCCTGGGGGCAAGAGCTTTGCGGCGGCCATCGCTATGGATGGTAAGGGAGAAATCACCTCCTGCGACATTCACCCGCACAAAACGGCCCTGATTGAAAATGGCGCTGCCCGCTTAGGACTTGCCAATCTGACAGCCCGGGTGCAGGATGCATCGGAACCGGTTGCTGCCTGGGTGGGGGCTATGGATACGGTGATTGCCGACGTACCCTGTTCCGGATTGGGAATCATCCGGAAGAAGCCGGATATTCGCTATAAGAACCTGAAAGAACTGGAAAATCTGCCCCAGCTGCAAGGAAGAATCCTGGCAAACCAGGCATCCTATGTAAAGCCCGGCGGCATACTGCTGTATTCCACCTGCACTGTATTGAAACGGGAAAACGAGGATGTGGTACAGGCGTTTCTGGCGGAGCACTTGGACTTTTCCCTGGAGAAGCTTCTGCTGCCTGAGATATTTCCCAAGAACGAAACCGGAATGCTCACCTTAATTCCGGGAGAATATGACACTGACGGCTTTTTCATCTGCCGTCTGCGGAGGAAAGCATGAATCTGAAATCCCTGACCCAGCCGGAACTGGCGGCCATCCTGAAAGAACTGGGACAGCCTGCCTTCCGGGCCAAACAGGTCTACACCTGGCTGCATAAGGGCGTCCGCTCCTATGAGGAGATGACCAACCTGCCCAAGTCCCTGCGGGATCGTCTGGCGGAAAGCTATCCTATCCATGCTCCCCAGGTACTGCGCAAGCAGGAATCCCAGAGGGACGGCACCATCAAATATCTGTGGCAGCTGTCGGACGGCAACTGTGTGGAAACGGTGCTGATGCGCTACCACTACGGCAATACCGTCTGCATCTCCACGGAAGTGGGCTGCCGGATGGGATGCGCCTTCTGCGCTTCTACTCTGGGCGGCCTGGTGCGGCGGCTGGAGCCCTTTGAAATGCTGGATCAGGTTCTGTTTACCCAGGTGGACTCCGGATTGCCCATTTCCCATATTGTGCTGATGGGCATTGGAGAGCCCCTGGACAATTTTGACAATGTGATGCGCTTTTTGGAGCTGGTGAACAGCCCCGACGGAATGAACATCTCCATGCGCCACATCAGCCTGTCCACCTGCGGCCTGGTGCCGAAAATCGACGAGCTGGCGAAGCGGAAACTGCAGCTGACCCTGTCTGTTTCGCTTCACGCTCCCAATGACGAGATCCGGAACCAGATTATGCCGGTGAACAAGGCCTATCAGACCCAGGAATTGCTGGATGCCTGCCGCAGATACTACCAAAGTACCAACCGGCGGATATCCTTTGAATACGCCATGATCGGCGGCGTGAACGACAAGCCGGAACACGCCCAGGAACTGCTGCGGCGGCTGAAGGGCCTGCCGGCGCATTTCAATCTGATTCCGCTGAATCATGTGGAAGAAAGTCCCCTGAAGCCCAGTACCCGGGCGGCGGTGGCGGCTTTCCAGAAGACTTTGGAAGACGGCGGCGTCACGGCCACTGTCCGCAGAACCTTGGGCGGCGATATTGATGCCTCCTGCGGTCAGCTGCGAAGAAAGTACACAAAACAGAACCAATAACGGTTCTATTCGGGAGCCGAAAGCGGCTTCCGCCCGGGCAGAGCGTTCTGCCCCCATGTCAGAGAGATCCGAAAGGAGCCAGAGGTATGCAAAGCTGGGGATTGACCGATCCAGGCTGCGTCCGAAAGCAAAATCAGGACGCCTATCAAATTGAACAGCTTGACCGCAGCACGCTGCTGTGTGTGGTCTGTGACGGTATGGGCGGCGCCAAATCCGGCAACATCGCTTCTACCCTTGCGGCAGAGGTTTTCACGGAAGAAATCCGCCGCTGCTGGGTGCCGGGAATGGATGCGGACAAAATTGACCAAATGCTGCGCAGTGCGGTGAAGCTGGCCAATTTCACGGTATATGACCAGTCGGCACAGTTTGAAGAGTTTGACGGAATGGGTACCACCCTGGTTGCCGTGCTGGTTCACGGAAAGCGGGCAACCATTGTCAATGTGGGTGACAGCCGGGCTTACGGCATTAACCGGGGGGGCATTGAGCAGATCACCAAGGACCATTCCCTGGTGCAGATGATGGTGGACCGGGGAGAGATCACTCCGGAAGTTGCCAAGGGTTACCCGGGCAAGAATTTCATCACCCGGGCCATTGGCACGGAACAGATGGTTACCTGTGATATTTTCCACCGGGACTTGAGCAAGGGAGATTTCCTGCTGCTGTGTTCCGATGGTTTGAGCAACCTGATGGACGATCAGGAAATTTTGTTTGAAGTTGTCCACGGCGTCAACAAGCAGCACTGCTGCAAGCGGCTGCTGAACATTGCCAAAAACCGGGGCGCGCCGGACAACGTGACCAGCATTCTGGTGCTGATTTAGACGATAGCCGCGAAAGGAGCTACTCTTGTTTATGGATCAATATATTGGACGGCTGCTGGACAACCGGTACGAGATCCTGGAAGTGATCGGTACCGGCGGCATGGCTGTCGTATATAAAGCTCGCTGCCATCGCCTGAACCGGCTGGTTGCGATTAAGATATTAAAAGATGAATTTGCCCGGGATGAAGAGTTCCGCCGCCGCTTCCACGCAGAGGGAGAGGCCGTGGCCATGCTCAGCCATCCCAACATTGTACAGGTCTACGATGTTTCCACCTCGGAAAGTGCCAACTACATCGTCATGGAACTGATTGACGGCATTTCCCTGAAGCAGTACATGGAGAAAAAGGGCGTGCTGAACTGGAAGGAAACCCTGCACTTTTCCATGCAGATTGCCAAGGGCCTGGAACACGCCCACAGCAGGGGCATCGTCCACCGGGACATCAAGCCCCACAACGTTATGGTGCTGAAAAACGGCTCTGTCAAGGTCATGGACTTTGGCATTGCCCGGGTGATGAACAAAAGCAATACCCTGACCAAGGAAGCGTTGGGCTCTGTACATTATATTTCTCCGGAACAGGCAAAAGGCGGACATACGGACAACCGCTCGGACATTTACTCTCTGAGCGTGGTCATGTATGAGATGATGACCGGACGGCCGCCCTATGACGGGGAGTCTGCGGTGGCGGTTGCCATCCAGCACATCAACGGCGGTGCACCCATGCCCTCTACCTTAAATCCCAACATTCCCGGGGGATTGGAACAGATTATTATGAAGGGCATGGCTCTGGAAGTTCGGGACCGGTATGCCTCCGCTACGGAAATGCTTCAGGATATGGAAGAATTCCGGAAAAACCCCGCGATCCTCTTCCAATACCGCTTCCTGCGGGATGACAGCACCCAGGCCATTCCCTTGAATACACAGCCCAGAACCACGGCGGAGAAAAAGGTACAGGCGAAAACCGGCACCCGGGTTACCACAGATAGCATCCGCCTGCACCAGAGCAATCAGACCGCTCCCAAACGAACCACCGGCGTGGTGGTCAATGTAGAAAACCAAAGCATCCGCCGGGCACAGCAGCGGCGCAAAGCGGAGGAACGGAAGAAAGAGGAAGAGCGCAGCCGGGTGGCGACCACAGCCATTGTGATCTGCAGTGCCGTGGCGGTAATTGCCATTGTGGTATTCCTGGTAGCGCTGTTTAACGGAGCGCTTTTGAACAAGGAAAAGGATATTGTGGAAGTGCCCTATCTGGAAGGGGAGACCTACGGAGTAGGCTTTGCGGAAAAATACGCAGATTTCAATATCCGCACCTTGCCCCAGGAATATGATGACACCTACCCGGCGGGACAAATCATTCGCCAGCAGCCGGAAGGCGGAGAAAAGGTCCAGCGTGGTTCCGACCTGTGGATCACCGTAAGCATGGGACCGAAACCGGAAACCAAGAAGATGGATAACCTGGTGGGAGCCAGCGGGGATGATGCCTATAATCTGCTGGAAAATCAGGGCTTTGCGCCCCTGACGAAGAAAGAAGCCAGCGACGTTTATGAAGAAGGCGTGGTCATTCGGACAGACCCCATTGCCGGCGCTGAGGTGACAGAAGGCCAGACGGTGTATATCTATATCAGCAGCGGCCCGGATGTGGTGATGGAACCCATGCCCAACGTGGTGGGAATGGAACTGGACCGGGTGAAGGAACTGATGGATCAGCTTGGCTTTACCAAGGTACGTTACGAGCCGATGGAAAGCCAGAAACCCAAAAACGAGGTCATTTATCAGTCCGTTGCCAAGGATACCAAGACGGATGTCACATCGGAAATCATCATTCACTATTCCGAAGGGCCGAAGGAAACCACGGCTCCCACGGAAAACACCCAGGAAACCACCCAGGAAACCACAGAAGCTACCACCGCACCCACCACCGAAGGAACGGAGATTACCATTTCCTTCAAGGTGCCGGAGCGGGATACGGAATACCGCCTGGAGGTCTGCCCCAAGGACAGCAAGGAAGTGCTGGCATCCAAGCTGGTACCTCCCGGAGTGGCCAGTACCTATGTCAACCTGAAAAAAGGTACCGGTACCCAGTATTTTGATCTGTATGCCGATGGGGAATACATTCGGACGGAAAAAGTGGAGTTTAGCTGATGGAGCGAAGACAAGGACGAATCCTCCGCTCAATCAGCGGCTTCTATGATGTACAGACCCCGGAAGGGATGGTGTCCTGCCGGGCCAGGGGAATCCTGCGCAAGGAAGGAAGCAGCCCTCTGACCGGAGATCTGGTGGAGATCACCGTGGAGCGGGGAAAGGGCATGGTGGAGAAAATCCTGCCCAGAAAGAACAGCTTTATCCGCCCGGCGGTGGCCAATGTGGACGCCCTGGTGGTATTCGCGGCCAATGTCAATCCGGTGACGGAGCCCTTCCTCATCGACCGGGTAGCAGCCATTGCCGGAGATCAGGAAGTTCCGGTGTACCTGTGCGTGAACAAGTGTGACCTGGACCCGGGGGAGGACTTGGTACGGATCTATGAAAATGCCGGATTTCCGGTGATCCGCACCAGCGCAGAAACCGGAGAAGGAGTGGAGCAGCTGCGGCAGCTGCTGCAGGGAAAGCTTACCGCCTTTACCGGAAATTCCGGCGTGGGAAAAAGCAGCATTCTCAATCGGCTCTGCCCGGAGCTGAACCTGGCTACCGGAGAAGTTTCCCAGAAGCTGGGCCGGGGACGGCATACCACCCGCCATGTGGAGCTGTACCCCCTGGGGGATAATACCTATGTGGCGGATACCCCGGGATTTTCTTCCTTTGACACCGACCAGATGGATGTGATTCTGAAAGAGAATCTTCAGTACGCATTCCCGGACTTTGGACCCTATATCGGAAAGTGCCGCTTTGACGACTGTACTCACCGGAAAGAACCGGAGTGCGCCGTCCGCCGGGCCTGGGAGGAAGGAAAGATCGAGCCGACCCGATACGACAGCTATCTGAAGCTCTACGAAAAAAACAGCCAGATCAAACTCTGGGAACTGAAATGACCCAAACCGGGAAGCGGCAAAGCGCTTCCCGGTTCTTTGTCAGGATGCCGGAATTTTTTCGCAGATTAAACGAAATTATTCTGGTAAGTTTGTGATTTTCTCTAAAATTATGCTTGACAATTTCTTCTTTTGATGGTATCATATTTGAGCATGTGCAGGGAAAGTATGCATATGCACTGCGATGATGCGGGAGATTGCGTCGAAAGACGGTAACTTCCGCGGAGTATGTCCGGTCATCGGGCGGCTGAACTGCTTCTTGCGTCAAGCGTATATCGCTGGGCATGGGAAGAAGGGTCGGCCTCGGTCGGCCATTTTTCATGGCTTAGAATGATACGCACGGCGGCGCGGACAAAGTAGTTCGACCGTACCCAGACACTACGCAAACTGAGTACGTTATTTCAAGGAGGAAAACAAACCATGGCAAACCAGATGATCCGCATTCGGCTGAAGGCTTATGATCACCAGCTGATCGACTCCAGCGCGGCAAAGATCGTGGAGACCGCTAAGCGCAACGGCGCCCAGGTTTCCGGCCCCATCCCCCTGCCCACCAAGAAGGAAGTTGTTACCATCCTTCGCGCTGTGCACAAGTACAAGGACAGCCGTGAGCAGTTCGAGCGCAGAACCCACAAGAGA
>CALXFP010000049.1 GCA_944387615.1 uncultured Oscillospiraceae bacterium
ACGCTGCCCAGCAGTTCGCCGCTGTTAATCAGGGGAAAGGCGATGTGGTTCAGGTTTGCCTGACAGGCAAAAATGTAGGCTTCTCCCAGCACCTGGGCCGTCTTTCCCGCCTTCATGTGCAGACGGAAACATTCGCTTTTGTCAAATACCTTTTTCTTCAGAATGGCACAGTAGGATGTGGACTGACCGAAGGACATAATCATGCTGCCCTTGCTGTCAATCAGCTGGATTGCCAGGCCGGTAAGGCAAAGATCGTCAAGACTCTGGTACAGCAGGCCATTGACGAAGGCATTCCCGCCCAGAAGATTCTGGAAGAGGGTCTGCTGGCCGGTATGAGCGTCATCGGCGAGAAGTTCAAGAACAATGAAGTTTTCGTTCCCGAAGTTCTGGTGGCTGCCCGTGCCATGAATATGGGTGCCAACCTGCTCAAGCCCCTGCTGGCTGAGGACGGCGTAAAGGCCACCGGCAAGGTCTGCATCGGCACCGTCAAGGGCGACCTGCACGACATCGGCAAGAACCTGGTGAAGATGATGATGGAAGGCAAGGGTCTGGAAGTGGTTGACCTGGGCACCGACGTCTCCCCCGAAACCTTCGTCAAGACCGCTCAGGAACAGGGCTGCCAGGTCATCTGCTGCTCCGCTCTGCTGACCACCACCATGGGCGTGATGGCTGACGTGGTAAAGGCTGCCGAGGCTGCCGGTATCCGTGACTCCGTGAAGATCATGGTTGGCGGCGCACCTGTTACCGATGCTTTCTGCCAGCAGGTAGGCGCAGACGCTTACACCCCCGATGCCGCTTCCGCTGCGGAAAAGGCTGTTGAATTCTGCGCATAACGCAAGTACATGCTCCGGCGGACAAGGCATTCCTTGTCCGCCGGAGGCTGTCGAAAAACCCCTGCGGGCTTTTCCGACAAACTTTGGCAGTCTGCTGCGCGCATAATTTGTCCCCCGTTGGGGAACAAATTTCACACTTGCAGCCTGAGAAGTGTTTTCTGCCAGGTACACGCCCCGGCAGAAAACGGTTTTAACTCTATTTGCCGCCACAGGCGGCAAACTCTGCGAGGCTTTTTTGACACGCTGGGGCGGGCAAGGCATTCCTTGTCCGCCGCTTTTACATCATAGGAGAGACAAACATGGAAGATCAAGCGCTCATTGACGCCGCCCTGTCCTGCGGCGCTGCCAAGGCCACGCTCCTTGACCAGCAGCAAATCGTCCTGTCCGAAACCTTCCGGGCCATCTGCGAAAGCAACCAGTGCGGCGGCTACGGAAAATGCTGGATGTGCCCGCCCTACATCGGGGAAATCCACCAGCTGATGGACACGGTGCGTTCTTACCCCAGGGGACTGTGGTTTCAGACCATTTCCGACATTGAAGACAGCTACGACATTGAAGGCATGTTTGAAGCCGGAGCCAGACACGCTCAGGTCAGCAGCCGCATCCGGGAAAAAGTTGCCCCGCTGCTGAAACAGCCCTTCCTGCTGCTCAGCTGCGGCGGCTGCCATCTTTGTGAAGTCTGCGCCAAACAGGAGGACAAGCCCTGCCGGTTCCCGGATCGGGCCCTTTCCTCCCTGGAAGGCTACGGCGTGGATGTGTACAACACCACCAAAGATACAGACCTCAAGTACATTAACGGACAAAATACGGTGACCTATTTTGGCATCGTCCTGTTTTCGGAGTAACGATATGGCAACAGTAACAATTTGGCAAGACGGTCAAAAGCACACCCTTTCTTTTACCGGCAGGAAGCTTCTGCAAACCCTGCTTGCAGAAAGCGGATTGTCTTTGGACCATCCCTGCGGCGGCCGGGGCGTGTGCGGAAAGTGCGCCGTCCGGCTGGAAGGAGAAGTCTCCCCTCCCAATAAAGCAGAGCAAAAAGCCGGTACCCGTCTGTCCTGTCAGGCGGAGCTTTGGGGCGACGCCCAGGTTTGGCTGCCCGACACTCAGGTCAACGAAATTGAGCTTTCCGGTACTGCCATGAATCCCGGCGACCAGGGGCAAAGCGGCATCGGCGCCGCCATTGATATTGGCACCACTACCCTGGCGCTGAAGCTGTATGACCTGTCCACCGGCGAAGCTGTGGCATCCGCAGCCGCCATGAATCCCCAGCGGGCCATTGCCGCAGATGTCATGGGCCGCATCGGTGCGGCGCTGAACGGCCAGGCCCAGCAGCTGCAGGAGCAGATTCAGCAGGCTCTGACCCAGCTTTTGCAGCAGGCCTGCGCCAAAGCCGGGATTCGGATGGAAGATCTGAAAAAACTGGTGGTTGCCGGCAATACCACCATGCTCTATCTGCTGGTGGGCCGGAATCCGGAGTGCCTGAGCCACGCTCCTTTTGAGGCCGATCACCTGTTTGACGTGGAAGACACCCTGTTCGGCGTTCCCACCTACTACCCGCCCTGCATGAATGCTTTCGTCGGTGCGGACATTACCTGCGCCGTGGTGGCCAGCGGCATGTGCAATCAGCGTGACACCGCCTTGCTGTGCGACATTGGCACCAACGGCGAAATCGCCCTGTGGAAAGAGGGCAGGCTCTATGTCACCTCCACCGCCGCCGGCCCTGCCTTTGAAGGAGCAGGCATCTCCTGCGGCTGCGGCAGTGTCCCCGGAGCCATCGACCGGGTCTGGGTGGAAAACGGCACCATTGCTGCCCACACTTTGGGTAAGCAGCCTGCGGTAGGCGTCTGCGGCTCGGGTCTGATTGACGCAGTGGCCGCTTTCCTGGAAACCGAGGATATTGACGAAACCGGAGCAGCGGAGCTGGACGAGCTGCCTTTGCGGGACGGAGTCCGCCTGCTGCCTAAGGATATTCGGGCAGTCCAGCTGGCAAAAGCCGCCATTGCCGCCGGAATCCAGACCCTTCTTCAGATGGCTAATGTTCCGGAATCGGAAATCCGGCAGCTGTACATCGCCGGCGGGTTTGGCAGCCACCTGAATGTCCAAAGCGCCTCCGCCATTGGCTTGATTCCTGCATCCCTGGCATCCCGGGTTCGCATCATCGGAAACGGCTCCCTGTCCGGTGCCGCCGAAATGCTGCTACATTCCGCCCAGCAGGCAGGAGGCCGTGCCCTGGCCAAGGAATCCCAGCATGTGAACCTGGGCGGAAATCCCAAGTTCAACGAAAACTACATGGAGCAGATTCTGTTCTGAGAAACTACTCAGGCCCTCCGGCGCTGCCGGAGGGCCTTGTTTCAGTTCGCCGAAAAATCCTGCTGGGCAAAAGATTGCAGATGCTCCCCCATTTCCCTGCCGTAATAGGCGATAAAGGATTCCATTACCCGCCGGGCAGCCTGCTTTCCTTCCTCCCCGAAAATGCCCTGGCACACCTTGCCGAAGGTGTAAAAAACATCAGCGCTATGGTAATCGTAGTCCCGAACCGCTCCGGGAATCCGGGCCAGATCCGTTTCCGGCGTAATCCCCGCATCTGCTACCGAGAAGATGCAGCGGTCTTGCCGCTGCATGGTCTGGACGGTGCGGAAGGGAATCTCCCCGTTGAATCCCTGATTGATGGCCTCATCCAGAAGGTCGCAGTACAGCACTCCCGCCTCTTTTGCCTGAAATTTTACAATGGCCTCCTGCCAGGGGCAGCGGCTCACCTGGTAGACATAATCCGGATTCCAGGACACCACTGCCGTCTGACTGCAACGATTTTCCCGCAGCACAGTCTGGGACGGCCTCCACTGTCCATAACGGCAGAAGGTTACATAATCCAGCCGCTGCCCATCCCGGATGGCGCTCTGGGCCATTCGGCTGCCCCGCTGGATGCCGTAGCACCGGATGCAGTGGCGAAACGCTGCCTCACCCCGGCTGCCAAATCCCTCCGTCAGCACCCGGTAATATTCTGCTACCAGAAAAATCTGGGTTTCCTCGGAAAATTCCATGTTTCTTCCCTCCTTTGTAAGTTCATTGTATCAGGTCTTTCCCACGCTGTACAGCAGAAAGTTTCCTATTCCAGATTCCCCAGAATCTGTGCAATCAGGCAGCAGTGCTCCCCCTCCCGCTGAGCCATTTTCTGGTACACCGCTCCATATTCCGGGTCTGCCGACCGGGCGGTGTATTCCGCCATGGCCCGGCGGCAGCGGTGATAGCATGTTGTCAGCAGCCGTTTTGCCGGTTCTTTCTCTGCAGGCATGGTGCAAAATTTCCCCTCACTTCTGCCGGACAAACGGCAGATGCCCCGCAGACAGAGGGTATTTTCCCGCAGGCTCTCATGCAGCCGGCTGGCCAGCTGCCGGGAAGTTCCCTGCAGCATTCCCGCCAACATGCGGCTGGCCCCCATGGTTTCCACCGCCTGGGTCAGCAGAGGCAGCAGGTCCTCTCTTGGCGGCGGCTGCATGGGCGCAAAGACCCGCTGCCAGATCTGGTTCTGGGTTTGGCTGTCCATATTTTCCATTTTCTTCCCCCCTCACTATTCAGTATAGCGGCGAACCTGCTTTTTTTGTGAAAAAAGCGGAGGAATAAGGCTTTTCTTTTTCGTTCATATGTGCTACAATAGCAAAAAGCCCACAAGGAGGAACCCCCTATGCCCAGAACCAGCAACAAAGCCCAGCTCATTATGGATTATGTCAACGATTTTATCCAGGAGAACGGCTATTCTCCCTCTGTCCGGGAAATTGGGGCCGCAGTGGGTCTGCGTTCCACCGCCTCTGTCAGCTATCACCTCCAGGCGCTGCAGGATCAGGGCTTGCTCCAATCCCCCGGCGCCAAGGGCCGCAAGCGGGCGCTGGTCACCGGCGTGCGCCCGGGACAGATTCCGGTCATCGGCGTGGTCACCGCCGGTATGCCCATTCTGGCGGTGGAAAATCAGGAAGGCACCCTGCCCTGGCACGAACCGGGCTGCTTTGCTCTGCGGGTGCGGGGCGACAGCATGATCGGCGCGGGGATTTTAAGCGGAGACAAAGTCATCGTCCGCCCCCAGCCCACCGCCGACGACGGACAGATCGTGGTTGCCCGGCTGGAGGACGAAGCCACTGTCAAGCGCCTGCGCCGCCGCAACGGTCAGGTCTGGCTCATGCCGGAAAACGACAGCTATGAGCCCATCGACGGTACCTATGCGGAAATTATCGGCATTGTCAAAGGCGTGGTGCGGGAATATTAAGCCTTCTGTTTGTTTTCTGTGCACACTTGTCCGCCATCCAGCGAAAATAATGCTTGACAAACCGGAACAGATGGTGTATAACAGGCATAACATAGTTTGAAACCATGGAAGCGGGAGTAAAGCTGCAAGGCGCATCCACAGAGAGTTCCGCATAGCTGAGAGCGGAGCGAAAAGCGGGGCAGCAAATGGGCCGCTGAGGGCAGAGAGAACGGGAATTGTCCTTAGTATCTTCTGACGCATTGCCAGCGTTAACGGGCAGCCGATGTGTTGGCATCGGGCAGAGCGGTCGGAATCTTCCGGCAAACAAGGTGGTACCGCAGAAATTGTTTTTTCTGTCCTTGTTCCCCATAGGGGGAGCAAGGGCATTTTTATTTTCTCAGGGAGGAAATGCATATGATGAAGAAATTACCGGGGAAGCGATGGTGAAACCCCTTCCCATTTTCAAAACGCCCCAAAAACCAAATTGAATTCACGATGTAAAGGAGCTTTCAATATGAAAAAGGTTATTTCTGTTCTGCTTTCCCTGGTTATGATGACCTGTGTATTTTCCGGCTGCGCCGCCTCCGGCGATTCTTCTGACGGCTTTACCGTAGCAGTTGTCCAGCAGATGGACCACTCTTCCCTGGATGAAATCCGCACCGCCATTGTAGACCAGCTCAATGCTCTGGCAGAAGAAAAGGGCATCTCCATTACCGTGGAAGAGTACAACGGCCAGAACGATGCCACCACCCTGAACCAGATCGGTGCGGAAGTAGTTGGCGATCAGGTTGATCTGATTATCCCCATTGCTACCCTGGCTGCCCAGTGTATGGTCACTGCTGCCGACGGCAGCAATATTCCCATTGTCTACGCTGCCATCTCTGACCCCGAATCCGTGGGTCTGACCGGGATGGACACCGTCACCGGCACCTCCGATGCCCTGAACACCGCCTTTATCCTGGACATGATGCTGGCCGCTCAGCCGGATGTGAAGACCGTGGGTCTGCTGTATTCCAACTCCGAAGCCAACTCCGCCACCCCCATTGCCCAGGCCAAGGCCTATCTGGAGGAAAAGGGAATTGCCTACCTGGAAAAGACCGGCAACACCACCGATGAAATCGTCTCCGCCGCCTCCTCTCTGGTAGGCCGGGTGGAAGCCGTCTTTACTCCCACCGACAACGTGGTCATGGGTGCGGAAGGTGCGGTGGCAGAAATCCTGAATGAGGCCGGAATCGCTCACTACACCGGCGCCGACTCCTTTGTTCTCTCCGGTGCCTTCGCCACCTGCGGTGTCAACTACACGGAGCTGGGCACCAAAACCGCCGACATGGCCGCTCAGATTCTCCAAGGCGGAGAAATCCCTGAATTTCATGTGATGGACGGCGGCATCATCACCGTCAACACCGAAACCGCCGATGTGCTGGGGCTGGACTACAGCAGCTTCTCCGCCATGGCAAACACCGTCAAAGAAGTGGTTACCGCCGAATAACTTTTTTCCCGGGAGGGGCACCCCTCCCGGAACCATGCGTAACTTGATGTAAGGAGACCTGATCCATGATTTCCACCGCCGTTATTCTCAGCGCCCTGGAATTGGGCTGCATTTACGCCCTGGTGGCGCTGGCACTGTTTTTAAGCTTCCGGGTGCTGAACATTGCGGATATGACCACCGATGGTGCCTTCACCTTAGGCTGCGCCGTGTCCGCCACCCTGGCCGTTGCGGGACATCCCCTGCTTGCCCTGCCTGCCGCCATGCTGGCAGGCGCCTGCGCCGGCAGCATCACCGCCTTGCTGCAAACCACGCTGAAAATCCCGTCCATTCTGGCAGGCATCATCACCAACACTGGACTCTACACCATAAATCTGGCTGTGATGGGCTTTTCCTCCAACGTCAACATGATGAAGAGCAAAACCCTGTTTTCCCTGGTGCAGCCCTCACTGGGAAGTGTGTATAAGCTGCTTCCTGCGGCGCTGATTACCCTGGTGGTTGCAGTTCTTTTGGTGGTATTCCTAAAGACCCGGCTGGGCCTGAGCATCCGGGCCACGGGAGACAATCCGGACATGGTCCGGGCCTCCTCCATCAACACCGGTTTCACCATCACCATCGGCCTGTGCATGTCCAACGCCATGACCGCCCTGTCCGGTGCGGTGCTGGCCCAGTACCAAAAGACTGCGGACATCAACCTGGGCACCGGCATGGTCATCATCGGTCTGGCTTCCCTGATTATCGGCGAGACCCTGCTTCCCAAAGGAAAACTCTGGATGAAGGCTCTGGGGGCTGTGGCCGGTTCCATCGTCTACCGGTTCATCATCGCCATTGCGCTGCGGCTGGATCTGCCCAGTGAATGCCTGAAGCTGATCTCCGCCACCATTGTAGCCCTGGCCATCGGCCTGCCCGCCATCCGTGGCGCCATGAAGCCCGCCACCAAGGGAGGAAAAAGCAAATGCTGAAACTTTCCAACATTTCCAAAACCTTCAATCCCGGCACGGTGAATGAAAAGAAAGCCCTGACGGATGTGAACCTTTCCCTGGAAAGCGGGGATTTTGTCACGGTTCTGGGTTCCAACGGTGCGGGAAAATCCACACTGTTCAACGCCATTGCCGGCTCTTTCCCGGTGGACGAAGGCACCATCCGCTTGGATGGGGTGAATATTACCAATCAGCCGGACTACAAGCGCAGCAAGTACATTGGCAGACTTTTCCAGGACCCCCTGAAAGGCACCGCCCCTCACATGACAATCGAAGAAAATCTGGCTCTGGCCTACATGCGGGCGTCGGCATCCCATTCCCCCTTCTCCATGATCTCCGCCAAGGAGCGCCGGGAGTTCCGGGATCGGCTTTCCCAGCTGGAGCTGGGACTGGAAGACCGGATGCAGAGCCAGGTGGGACTGCTCTCCGGCGGTCAGCGTCAGGCACTGACGCTGCTGATGGCCACCCTGGTGACCCCGAAGCTGCTGCTTCTGGACGAACACACCGCCGCCCTGGACCCGGCCACCGCCCAGAAGGTGCTGAATCTGACCCAGAAAATTGTGGCAGAGAACCACATCACCTGCCTGATGATTACCCACAACATTCCCTCTGCTCTGCAGCTGGGCAACCGCACCATCATGATGAAGGACGGCACCATCGTCCGGGAAATCGCCGGACAGGAGCGAAAGAATATGACCACGGAGAATCTTCTGAAGCTGTTTCACAGCCAGGGCGTGGAAAACGACCGGATTCTCTTCAGTGCGGATTTACCCCAAACATAAGCAAAAGCCCGGGTTATCCCGGGCTTTTCAGCGTGTCAAAACAGCCTCACAGAGTTTGCCACCCACCGCGGCAAAAAAGTTTATTGCATGTTCCGCCAGGGCGTGTACCTGGCGGAACATACCATACAGGCTGCAAGTGTGGAAATTTCCCCACCGGGGGAATTTCTGCGCGCAGCAGGCTGCCAAAGTTTGTCGGGAAAGCCCGCAAGGGTTTTCCCGACAGTCTGAAAGCCTGGGTTATCCCGGGCTTTTTTCCGTTTCCGGGACAGGGATTTTGGTGCCGTCATGCAGCAGAACATGATCCACCTCATCCAGATCAATGGGACTGGGCAGCTGCCAGATGGATTCTCCCGTTGTGATGGCCCCCTGGATCATGGGCACCTGGGTACCGTCCCGCAATACCACCACGGCGTCGATCAGGCAGAAGAATCCTCTTTCATCGTTTCTGCCTTTGTAGGTGGCATAGACTCCCGTGGTGTGCAGCCGCAGGGAGGTAAGGCGCACGGAGATGCTATCCCGGGATATGGTAATGGGCTCATCAATCATCTCCAGCATATCGGCATTGATTTTGTCAAATACAATCTCAAAATCAAACACTGCATCCGTAATCTGTTCATCCGGCTTGCGGTCATCCCAATAGTATTTACTCAGGCCATGAACGTGCAGCTGATAGGGAACCCCCGCTTTGAACAGGCTGTCTTCTGCGGCAAGGCTTTGATCCAAAATCAGCATAATCTGAAAAGAATTGTCCTTGGGATCTCCGTCATCCATCCCTTCCCATGAACCAACACTGCAAAGAACCTGCTGCGTGTCCCGGACCGATAACAGGGGTTCAAAGCTTCCGTCTTCCTGCCGATACACATCCCCCACATACTGGTCCGCATCCAGCTTTTCCCAGAAGGGTGCATCCAGCCGCAGTTTAATATAGGCATGATAAGGATCGGCGATGGCGGATTCCACCGTCAGGGTATAGCCGTCCTTTTTTACGCTTTGCCCGATGATTTTGGTGTTTTCCTCCACATAGGCCGCCTGCCCTTCCGAGAGTCCCTGTTCCTGCCGCTGGGCAAAAAAGGATTGGAACCACTCCGTTTCCGATACCACTACATACGCGCATCCCACAAAAATCAGCACCAGGGCAATCAGCGCCGCTGCCAGCACCGGACGGCGGAAGATTCGCTGACGTGCAGACGCCAACGGGTAGTTTTCCGCTTCCGCCAGAAATTCCGGCTCCACCTCCGTCAGTCCAAGAAGCAAATCTCTGCCTGTCATAGAAAAATCCCCTCCTGTTCCA
>CALXFP010000050.1 GCA_944387615.1 uncultured Oscillospiraceae bacterium
CCCTTGGGCGGCTGAGCGCCGAACAGGGTTCTGCCGGTCAGCCGCAAGTCCTCCCGCTGGGCATACAGGTCCTTGGGCAGCAAGAAGTATTCCTGTTCTGCGCCAACGGAGGGAATGACCCGCTGGGTTTCCTCGTCGCCGAACAGCCGAAGAATCCGAACCGCTTCCCGGGAAACTTCGTCGATGGAGCGCAGCAGAGGGGTCTTTTTATCCAGGGACTGGCCCGTGTAGGAGAAGAAGCAGGTAGGGATATACAAGCTGCCATCCTTCACAAAGGCGCAGGAAGTGGGGTCCCAGGCGGTGTAGCCCCGGGCTTCAAAAGTTGCCCGCAGGCCGCCGGAGGGGAAAGAACTGGCATCCGGCTCACCACGAACCAGCTCTTTGCCGGAAAACTCCATAATCACCCGCCCGTCACCGGTAGGAGAAATGAAGGAATCATGTTTTTCCGCCGTAATTCCGGTCATCGGCTGGAACCAGTGGGTGTAATGGGTAGCACCCTTCTGGGTGGCCCAGACCTTCATGGCCTCTGCAATTTCGTTGGCCACATCCAACGGCAGCTGAGAGCCGGTGGTAACGCAGTGTTTCCAGGCCAGATAAACATCTGCCGGCAAACGCTGTTTCATGGTCGCTTCATTGAAAACATCGCTGCCAAAGATTTCCGGGACATTCAAAACATCACTCATTGGGCACATCCTTTCCAGTTCTATAAAGGGACGGGGCAATTGATTGCCTACTTTTCCAGGGAAAAGGTCGGGAATTTCCATTAAAAGTTCCGTTTCCCATTACTTTATCTGTATAAATTGTATGCAAGCTTGGCAAAAAAAGCAAGGAGTGATTGTGTCGAAAAAACATTTCCCGGCGCGGTGCTTGTTTGTGCAATCCTCCAATTTCTTTATTTCTGGCTTTAAAAATGAAATTTCTGGCAATATGATATTGCATTTTTTCTTCTGCAAGCATATAATAAGCCAAGAAAACATAGAAAATCCCAGGAAGGATGATGGATGTGACCCCCTACTCTTGCATGACCACCGAAGAATTGGAACGTGAATACCAGCGTGTTCTGGCAGATTTTGAGCATTGTAAGTCCCAGGGACTGAACCTGAACATGGCCCGCGGCAAGCCCTCCAAGGCACAGCTGGACATGGTCAGCGGAATTTTGACCATGCTGCAGACACCGGAAGATTGTATCGACGGCGGTATTGACTCCCGCAACTATGGTGAACTGGCAGGTCTTCCCTGCGCCCGGGCTTACTGGGCCGATGTACTGGGCTGCAAGCCTTCGGAAGTGTTCGTAGGCGGTGCCGCATCCTTGAATATGATGTTTGATGTGGTGGCCCGTGCATTCAGCCATGGTCTGCTGCACAGCCCCCGCCCCTGGTGCAAGGAAGAGAAAGTCAAGTTCCTCTGCCCCGCTCCCGGCTATGACCGGCATTTCCAGATTGGCGAATTCTACGGTGCGGAACTGATTACCATCCCCATGACCCCCACCGGCCCGGACATGGATCTGGTGGAGGAGTATGTAAAAGATCCCCAGGTCAAGATGATCTGGACGGTTCCCAAGTACTCCAACCCTGACGGCATTATTTTCTCCCAGGAGACCATTCAGCGCTTTGCCAATCTGAAGCCCGCTGCTCCGGACTTTGCCATTATCTGGGACAACGCTTACTGCATCCATGAGTTTGAAGGCGACTATGTTCCCTTCCCCGACATTATCTCCCTGTGCGCTCAGGCCGGTCGGCCCGACATGGTCTATGAGTTCGCTTCCACTTCCAAGATTACCTTTGCCGGCGGCGGCATCAGCTGCATGGCTGCCAGCGAGGCAAATATCAAGTATTTCACCGATATTTTCGGCATTCAGATGATTTCCTACGACAAGGTCAATCAGCTGCGCCATGTTCGTTACCTGAAGAACAAGGCCCACACCCTGGAAATCATGAAAGGCCACGCTGCCATCATGGCGCCCAAGTTCCGGACGGTTGCGGAGTTTCTGAACCGTGAAATCGCACCTTTGGGCTTCGCCCATTGGAATGATCCCAAGGGCGGTTACTTCGTCAGTCTGTTCACCATGCCCGGCACCGCCAATCGGGCCTGGCAGCTGTGCAAGGAGGCCGGTGTCACCATGACCAACGCCGGTGCCACCTACCCCTACGGCAAAGATCCCCAGGATTCCAATCTGCGCATTGCCCCCAGCCTGCCTCCGGTGGCTGAGCTGGAGCAGGCCATGGATGTACTGTGTACCTGCCTGAAACTGGCTGCATTGGAAAAGCTGCTGAATAAGTAAAGAAAAGGAACCCATCTGCACGATGGGTTCCTTTTTTATGTGAGAACGTCTTTTGTGCTTCCGTTTTAACCGAGTCTCTCCCGAATTTCCGCACAGACAGCATCCGGGTCAGAATGTCCCGAAACAACATGCAGATCATGGGGCTGCGCATCGAAGCAGCCGTGCTTTCTTTCCAGCATGGCTGCCACCGGTGGTGGCAGCGTTCCTCTCATGCGGGCGGCAAAGCGGCGTTTTATCTCCTCCAGATCCGCCGTCACAAGAATGCGGAGGGCATCTTCCGGCAGCAGAGGTAAATGCTCCTGTTCGGAAATCACATAGACGATATGCTGTGCCTTTCCTTCCTCCTGCAGCTTTTTCTGGAAGAGATTTCGGGCCATACTTTCACTTTTGGCAAGACGCAGGTAATCCTTTCCAGTGTACACCTGTGCACCCAGTTCTGCGTGCAATTTATCCGCAAGTGTAGATTTCCCGGTACAGCTCTCCCCGATAATCCCGATAACCATGCAAAATTATCTCTTTGCCAATTCCTTCAGCTGATCTGCAATGTCGGTCTGCTCCCAGGGGCGGTCTGCTACACCAAAGTGGCCGACGGCGGCAGTGGGTGCGTAGATGGGACGGCGCAGGTTCAGCTTGCGGATAATACCGGCGGGAGTCAGGTCACAGGTTTCCCGCAGCAGTTCGGTCATTTTCTCGTCGGAAATCACGCCGGTGCCGAAGCTGTCCACCCGGACGGAAACCGGCTGTGCAACGCCGATGGCGTAAGCCAGCTGCACCTGCACCTGGGTTGCCAATCCGGCAGCTACCAGGTTTTTCGCCATATACCGGGCCATGTAGGCAGCGCTGCGGTCCACCTTGGTGGGGTCCTTGCCAGAGAAGGCGCCGCCGCCGTGGGAGAAGTAGCCGCCGTAGGTATCCACAATGATTTTCCGGCCCGTCAGACCGGTGTCGCCGTTGGGGCCGCCGATGACGAACTTGCCGGTGGGATTGATGTGGATGTGGGGAACCTGGTCAATGGAGAAGCCATAGCTTTCCAGCACCGGAGCGATCACAGCCTGGCGGATATACTTGCGCAGTTCGGAAATTTCAAAATCGGCGCTGTGCATGATGGATACCACCACGGTATCAATGCCCGCCACATTGCCCTGCTCGTCAAATTCCACGGTGACCTGGGTCTTTCCGTCGGGGCGGAGCAGGTCGGTGGAGTGGACGCACTCGGTCAGCCGATTGCACAGGGCACGGCTCAAAGCTACCGGCAGGGGCATCAGTTCCGGAGTCTGGGTGCAGGCTCCGCCGAACATCATACCCTGGTCACCGGCGCCGCCCACTTCGTCATTGGTACCCAGGGCGATATCCGCAGACTGGGTATGAATCCGGCACTGGATTTCCACACTGTCGGCATCAAATCCGTCACCGGGGTAGACATAGCCAATCTTCCGGATCGCTTCCCGGGCAACGGCAGCGTAGTCAACCTGGGCGTTGGTGGTGATTTCACCGCAGATCAGGCAGAAGTTGGTGGTAACCATGGTCTCACATGCCACCCGGGACTTGGGGTCCTGAGCCAGGCAGGCATCCAGAATCGCATCGGAGATGGAGTCGGCAACCTTGTCGGGGTGGCCGTTGGTAACACATTCAGAGGTAAACAGTCTTTTTTCCATATTGCATTCCTTTCTGTACTTGCGCCACTGCCTTCGGCAGTGACCATTGCGTTTGAGCACTTACATAAAAAAAACCGCACACCGAAGATCCGATGTGCGTGTATCGAATCCTCATCTTTCGTTTGCCGCCGGATTTGGCACCTTTTCCTTTCGGACAGGTTGCCGGGTTTCATCGGGCCGTTCCCTCCACCACTCTTGATAAGGCTTGTATGCAATTTTCATGCTCTATTGTACTCATTTTTCCCCAAATGTCAACAACTTTTTCGGCAATTTTCGCTCCAAAATATTCACAATTCTGATATAGACTTTTTTCCATTTTGCTGGTAGAATGTTATAAATGCTTTTTAGGAGTTGAGTTTTTTGAAGAATCTACGCAGGCAGTTTGACCTTTTCTGTTACCGCAACCGGAACAAAGGCATTCCCAACCTGATGCTCTACATCGTTCTGGGCACCGCTGTGGTGTACGTGATGAGCCAGATGTCCAGAAATCCCTTTCTGTACAATCTGCTGTATTTTAACCGGGAACTGATCCTGCGGGGCCAGGTTTGGCGGCTGATTACCTACCCGCTGACTTATAATGCAGGTTCTTTGCTGCTGACGGCCATTTCCCTGCTGTGCTATTATTCCCTGGGACGAGCCATGGAAAACATCTGGGGCACCCTTCGGTTCAATCTGTTCTATCTGACTGGTGTTGTGATGATGGATGTGTACTGCATGATCTTTGGTGGTGCCGCCAGTGTGACATATCTGAACCTGAGCCTGTTTTTGAGCTACGCCACGCTGTACCCCGACAGCCAGTTTTTGCTGTTTTTCATCATCCCCATCAAAGCCTGGATTTTCGCCCTGTTTGATCTGGTCATCGTTTTGATTGACCTGGTCAGCCTCCCCTTCCCGTATAATCTGTTCTCCGTGATTTCTCTTGCCAACTATTTCCTGTTCTTCGGCAAAGATGTCCTGAACGTCATTCCCATGTCCTGGCGGGCCAACGCCCGGCGGGCTTTCCGCAAGGCTGCTCCTTCTAACAAGAAGGCCAAAGTCATTTCCTTTGACGCCGGTTCTTACGAAGCCAGCCATGCAGCCCCCAAGGCACCCTATACCCACCGCTGCACCGTCTGCGGACGCACCGACATCAGCAACCCCGAACTGGAGTTCCGTTACTGCTCCCGGTGCAAAGGCTACTACTGCTACTGTCAGGATCACATCAACAATCACGTGCATATTCAGTAAGTCCTCCCCAGGCACCTGCCCTTGCGACGGATGCCTGGGCTTTTTCCGGCTCTGCTGAAGTTCTGTTTGCCCCGGACGTGCATAGGATGTTCCATACATCTGTTGCTTGAGGTGGTACAATGGAACACATTGCAAATCAAATCACCCTCCGGGGTTCCCTGGCTTCCCTGCCCCAGTTTTCCCATGAAAATCATGGACGCCGCTTTTTTCGCTTCTTTCTGGAAGTGCCCCGCCTGTCCGGAGCGGTGGATACCCTGCCGGTGATTGCGGAAGAAAGTATTCTGAACCAGGCGGATCTGTCCGATGGCGCCATGCTGACGGTTTCCGGTCAGATTCGCTCCCACAACATCCGCAGCGACGGACGGCGGCATCTGCTGATTTTCGTCTTTCCTTCCTCCATTGTCTGTGAAGATGGTGAACCCATCAATGAAGTGACTTTGGAAGGCCCCTTATGTCGGGAACCTACTTACCGCCGTACCCCTTTGGGTCGGGAAATCTGCGATATTATGCTGGCAGTTCCCCGGGCCTTCCAGCGGGCGGATTATCTTCCCTGCATTCTCTGGGGCCGGACTGCTCTGGATGCCTCCCAATGCCACACCCGGGATCGCATCCGCATCTGCGGTCGGCTGCAAAGCCGGATTTACACCAAAGTCACGGAATCCGGCAGTGAAGAACGCACCGCCTACGAAATTTCCGCACTGAGCGCAGAATTTCCGGAATAAGGCGCTGGGCTGACTTTTTTGTTGTCACAGCGGGATTTTCATGGTATATTGATAGCAGAATCAGAAAAAAGGACTGGCCCTTATGAAACAGAACGTAAGCGAAATTATCCAAATCATGAAAGACCGCTATCCCGAGGCCCCCTGCGCACTGCACTACAGCAAAGACTATGAGCTGATGATTGCCGTGCGGCTGTCTGCCCAGTGTACCGATGCCCGAGTGAATCTGGTAACCCCGGCACTGTTTGCCGCCTACCCCACCCTGGAGGCCATGGCAGGGGCAGATATTGCCCATGTGGAGCAGCTGGTGCATTCCTGCGGATTTTATAAACACAAAGCCCGGGACATTGTTCTGGCCTGCCAGATGCTGCTCAGTGACTACGGCGGAGTGGTTCCCGGAACCATGGAGCAACTGCTGAAGCTTCCCGGTGTGGGACGGAAAACTGCCAATCTGCTGCTGGGTGACTTATATAAGGTTCCCGGCAGCGTGGTCTGCGACACCCACTGCATTCGCATCTGCGGACGGCTGGGTCTTTCCCAGGGAAAGGACCCGGAAAAAGTGGAGACCCAGCTGCGGAAGATTTTGCCGCCGGAAGAAAGCTCTGACTTCTGTCACCGGATTGTGCTGTTCGGCCGGGACTGCTGCACCGCCCGGAACCCAAGCTGTGACCAGTGTCCGCTGACCATGTACTGCAAAGAATTTAATCCCTGATGTTCTTCTTTCCCTCTTGTCTGCATAGGATGTGGACAAGGGGGGATTTCTTTGCCCAAAACACTTCCCATTTTCTATTCAGCCCTGCTGCTCACCGGGGTGAATCTGCTGCTGCGGCTGGTGGGGACAACCTTCCAAGTCTATCTGTCTGCCACCCTGGGAGCTGCCGGAATCGGTTTGCTGCAGCTGACCATGTCCGTAGGGAGTCTGGCAATGGTTGCCGGTATGGCAGGCATCCGCACCGCCTCCATGTATCTGACCGCAGAGGAACTGGGGCGGAAAAAGCCGGAAAATATCACCTGGGTGCTGTCCGGCTGCTTTTTATACAGCATTGCTTTCAGCGGAAGCATTGCTGTGCTTCTTTACAGCTTCGCTCCCCAGATTGCCCGGTACTGGATCGGAGACATGAGAACCCTGGGGGCTCTGCGTCTGTTCGCGGCGTTTCTGCCGGTTACCTGTCTGTGCGGGGTAATGACCGGATACTTCACCGCCGCCAACCGGATCGGCACGCTGGCGGCCGTGGAAGTGGCAGAGCAGCTTTGTTCCGTAGCCGTAACCATGTTGGCGCTGACCTTCTGGGCTGGCAGCGACGCCGGACGAGCCTGCCAAAGTGTGGTTTTCGGCGGCAGCGCCGGGGGCGTTCTGACCTTATCTTGTCTGGTTCTGCTGCGGCTGCGGGAGCCCCGGCCTTTTGGCCCCCGGATTCCTGTAGGATATCGGCTGGCCCAGACAGCCCTGCCCCTGGCGTTGGCGGATGTGCTGAAATCCGGGATCAACACCATGGAAAATCTGATGGTCCCCCGGCGGCTGTCCCTGAATCTGAACATCGCCGATCCGCTGGCTGCTTTTGGCTGTCTGAGTGGTATGGTGTTTCCCATTCTCATGTTCCCGGCGTGCATTTTGTTCGGTCTGGCAGAGCTGCTGATTCCGGAACTTGCCCGGTGCGCCGCTGCCGGAAGTGAAAAACGAATCTCTTACCTGGTTCATAGGAGTCTGAAGGTTACCATGCTTTACGGGATGCTCTTCTGCGGTTTGATGTTTCTGCTGGCGAATCCTCTGTGCATGGCACTGTATCACAATGCGGAAGCCGGACAAACTCTGCGCCTGTATGCACTGCTGGTACCCATGCTGTACTGCGACGCCATTACCGACGCCATGACCAAGGGGCTTGGACAGCAGAAAGCCTGCGTCCGCTACAACATCACAACCTCCGCCATGGATGTGCTGTTTCTGTACTTCCTGCTGCCGGTATATGGAATGGAAGGGTATTTCGTAAGTTTTCTGATTACCCATCTGATCAACTTCCTGCTGAGTTTGCGGCGGCTATTGAAAATCACCAGAGAACACATTTCCTTCTCCACCCCCACCCTGGCCCTGGCTGCTGTAATGGCTTCCGTGTGGGGCGCTTCTCTGGTTTCTCAGCCCATCGCCCAGGGCGCAGCTTATGTGGGGCTTTTGGGGAGCCTTCTGTATCTGTTTCAGGTCATTGGGCGGGAGGATCTGAAATGGGTCAGAGGATTGGTTGGCGGGAAAATCCCATAACCCCAACCCTGTTTGCTTGGAAGAAATATACATATAAGCAAACTCCCCTTGGTTTTTTCATCGAATATACACCAATATGCACAAAATTCCAAAAAAATTCATTTTTGTGTTGACAGCATCGGATTGCAGTGGTATCATTCCAGTAAATTGGATCGCTTAGATAGAGGTGCGAGGTTCATCAGTACCCTCCGGCAAGGCCAGGCAGCCGCCGGGAGAGAAAGGGGACATCGCCGAAGTGTTTCGCAGCTGCCTGGCTGCGGGATGCTGGGTCGTCGGGGAATACCCGCCGGACTGTCACAAGACTTTGTGAAGCGCTATCGATGGCAGTCGGGATATGACCTGTTATTCCGCCTTACCCATGGACCGCTTACCAAAGCGGTCCATTTTGTTTTTCACCAGTGTCCGGCAAACTGGTGAAAAGCAAGGGATTTGCCGGAAATACACATTGAGAAAGGTGAAAAACATGAAAAAGATTCTGTCAATTGTCTTGGCCATGACCATGGTTCTGGCCCTGGCCGCCTGCGGCACCAGCGAGCCCGCCCAGACCACTGCCGCCCCCACCGAAGCTGCCGCTGCTACTGAGGCTGCTTCCGCCGAAACCACTGCTGCTCAGGCTTCCGACGCCATTCCCGGCCTGGAAGACGGTGTATTCACTGTTGGTATGGAATGCGCCTATGCTCCTTACAACTGGATGCAGATGAACGACGCCAACGGTGCCGTTCCCATCTCCAACGTCCCCGGCTCCTACGCCAACGGCTATGATGTGATGATCGCTCAGAAAATCTGCGATGCTTACGGCTGGGAACTGGAAATCGTATCCAGCGCCTGGGACTCTCTGACTCCTGCTGTGCAGTCCGGCACCATGGATGCCAACATTGCCGGTCAGTCCATGACTGCTGAACGTATGGCTGAGGTAGATATGGCTGGCCCCTACTACTACGCTACCATCGTTTGCGTCACCACTAAGGACAGCCCCTATGCCAGCGCCACTTCCATTGCCGATCTGGCTGGCGGTTCCTGCACTGCCCAGTCCGGCACCATCTGGTATGACTCCTGCCTGCCCCAGATTCCCGATGCCAAGATCCAGTCCCCTGCTGAGACTGCTCCTGCTATGATTATGCAGCTGCAGACCGGCACTGTAGACTTCATCTGCACCGACATGCCCACCGCTATGGGTGC
>CALXFP010000051.1 GCA_944387615.1 uncultured Oscillospiraceae bacterium
GAAAAATACGGCAGCAGCTGCATCGCCGTTACCGGCTGCGGCCCCACCTGCCTTGCCATGGCCGGCTACTATCTCACAGGGGACGCTGCCATGAGCCCGGACCAAATCGCCAAATTTGCCCAGCGGGAAGGCTACTATGAATCCGGCGCCGGTTCTTCCTGGACTCTGATCAGCGAGGGCGCCGGAAAACTGGGCTTGCAGGCCAAGGAGCTGCCCCTGGTAAAGAAGAAAATCACCGACGCCCTGGAAGCCGGATTCCCGGTGATTCTGTCCATGGGCCCTGGTGACTTCACCTCTTCCGGTCACTATATTGTACTTACCGGAGTAGAAGACGGGAATTTCCGGGTCAATGACCCCAACAGCCGCCTGCGCTCCCAGCGGCTGTGGAGCTACGAGGAGCTGGAAGGCCAGATCCGCAACATCTGGGCCATTTCCAAATAAGAATACACAGATTTGAGGAGAGAATACGGAAACCATGCGAAAATGTAGCGGCAATCAAATTAAATTCTTTATGGCGGCGCTGATGGTGCTCGACCACATTCCCCACATCCCCGGACTGGTTCCGCCCCTGTGGCAGGGCATCTTCCACGCCCTGACCCGGTGCGTGAGCATGTGGTTTGCTTACACAGCGGTGGAGGGCTTTCAGTACACCCACAGCAGGCTTCACTACAACCTCCGGCTGCTGGGATGGGGCATCTTCATGGCTCTGGGCAACTGGGGCATCGGGCAGCTGTTTGCAAGCAAAGGCATCCATGTATCCAACAACATCTTCCTGACCCTGGCAGCCGGGGTGTTCCTGCTGAACGTGCTGGCCTCCCCGGTAGGATTCCTGCAAAGCTGGAAACCCTGGGCGCAGAATCTGGTTCGCTGGGTTGTGGCTGCGCCGGTTCTGCTTCTGGGCATGTTCCTGACGGAAGGGGGCATCGTGGTACTGCCCTTTATGCTCATCACCTATTTCTGCCGGAACAATCCCAAGCTGCGCAACGGTCTGTATCTGATCTTTGCCGCCTTTCTGGCGTCCTCCCTGCCGGGGATTGTGGGCATGTACGACGACTGGGCTACCCGGATTGACATGCTGCTGTTCAACTCCGACTGGCTGTTCATTACGGTCATTCCCTTCCTGTATCTGTATAGCGGGGAGCGAGGAAAGAAAACCCCATTTACCAAATACTTTTTCTACGTCTTTTACCCGGCCCATCTTTGGATCATTGCAGCCATCAGTTACTTTGTGGCATAACAAAAACCCATTTGGGGAGCGAAACCACGGTTTCGCTCCCCATTTTTTATGACTTCGGCAGTCCCAGGGCCGCAGTGGCCAGAATGCCCAGGTTCGCCTGGTAGATTTCCTCGAATTGAGACAATGGCAGAGGACTTTCCCCCAGGCCGCACTCAATGGTAAAGCCCGGACGGCGGAAACTTTGGATAAACCAGTCCTTATACCCGGCAAAGCTGGATTCATAGGGCACATCCTCCAGTTCGTACCCGCTGATCCGGGAAAATTCCTCCGCCAGTTCCCTTGCTCCAGGAACCTGGTAATCCTGAAACTGCCAGTAAATCACCTTGCCCTGGGTATGGTAGGCCAGTACCAGCTCCGGATTTACTTCCTCGGTAAGTTCCGCCATGGCAATGGACTCCCGCTGGCTCAGGGGGGCCCGGCCCACATAGTCCCGGGGGGCAGGGCGGTCAAAGCCCTGGCGGAATTTGATTTCCCGGGCCAGCAGCCACCGGGCGGGATACTGCAAATTGGGGTCCACCCCCAGCAGATTGGCTTTCCACCCGTTGGGGAAGGGAATGGCAGGGAAATTGTCGGCAATCTGCCGGGCTGCGACATAGGGAAGCGTTCCCGGCTCCGTTTCCCCGGTGACCAGATCCACCCCGTCGGGATTGACCATGGGAACCAAATGGATGGTGGACGCTTTCAGAATGGTCTTGGCGGGAACGCCGTAGAGTTTCCCGCCGGTTTCGTAAGCCTGTGCCAGTTCTTCTGCGAATTTCAGCAGTACCGGGGTGGTAATCCACTCGTTGGCATGGAAGGCGGCGCTGTAGATCACGTTCCGCTCCCCCTCTCCCATGGAAAGGGCGCAGATGGGATTTCCGAAGGCACTCTGGGTCAGCACCCGGCTGCGAAGAAAAGGATACCGGGCAGAGAGCGCCTGCACCGCTTCCCGGCATCGTTTGCTGGTCATGGGAACATCGGTCTGAACGATAGCCAAAAAATCACCTCCCGGCATGGTATGCGCCGGGAGGTGATTTTGTTCCCAATATGCAAAAATTACAGATCCAATTTCAGGTCGTTCTCCTGAATCCAGCCCCACTTGCGCAGAATCTGGCAGAAAATCGTGCTCAGCACCGCAGGCAGCACGAAGCAGATCAGCACCAGGCCAATCCAGTCCATGGCAGTGATGCCGGTTTTCACCCCGGCGGCAATGTCATTGACCCATCCGGTGTACACACCGATCTGTCCCACAAAGCCGCAGGTGCCCATGCCAGAGGACACAGCAGCGCCGTTCATCTCCAGGTGGAACAGGCAAGTGGCCAGAGGGCCGGTGATGGCAGATGCCAGCGTGGGAGGAATCCAGATTCTGGGGTTTTTCACAATGTTGGGCATTTGCAGCATGCTGGTGCCCACGCCCTGAGCAACCAGGCCGCCCCAACGGTTTTCCCGGAAGCTCATGACGGCGAAGCCCACCATCTGGGCGCAGCATCCGGCCACAGCAGCGCCGCCAGCCAGTCCGGTCAGTCCCAGGGCAGCACAGATGGCAGCGGAGGAAATAGGCAGTGTCAGGGCAACGCCAATGACCACCGACACCAGAATGCCCATGAAGAAGGGCTGCAGCACCGTGGCCCACTTGACGAAGTCACCCACCGCCGCAGCAGCAGCACCGATGGGAGCCGCCACCAGCCAGGCAAAGCCGATGCCTGCCAGGATGGTGACAATGGGGGTCACCAGAATGTCAATCCGGGTTTCCTTGGATACCAGCTTGCCGCACTCCGCCGCCACAATGGCCACGAAGTACACAGACAGCGGCCCGCCGGCGCCGCCCATGGCATTGGCAGCAAAGCCCACAGGAATCAGGGAAAACAGCACCATAGGCGGGCAGTGCAGGGCAAAGCCAATGGCAATGGCGATGCCCGGGCCAACCATAGCCGAGGCCAGGCCGCCGATGGTGTAGCTTGCCGCCCCTTCTCCGGAACCGATGGTGACGATGACCTGGTTCAGGAAGGCAATGCCAAACTGCTGACCAATGGTGTTGAGAATGGTGCCCACCAGCAGCGTGCAGAACAGGCCCTGGGCCATGGCGCCCAAAGCGTCAATTCCGTAGCGCTGCATGGTAAATACCACGTCTTTGCGCAGGAAAAATTTTTTCAGTTTGTCCATGAAAGTCTCCTCTTTCCAGCTTTTGTTTGGCATTATTATACTTCCCTGTCAGAAGATGTCAAGAAAAATCCCCGGCATTTTTCCCACCGTTGCGCCCCTTTTCCGGCTGTGGTATAATGCAGGAAACGACCCAAGGAGGCTTTTGCCATGGTACGAGAACTGATTCACGACCCGTTTCTGCTGGCCCGGGTTTCCACCCCCGCCGCTGCGGAAGATCTGCCCGCTGCCCAGGATTTGCTGGATACCTTGCTTGCCCACCGGGAGACCTGCGTGGGCATGGCTGCCAACATGATCGGCGTAACCAAGCGGATTGTGGCCTTTGACAATGGGGGCAGCTATCAGGTGCTGTTCAATCCGGAAATCCTGAAAACCTGGGAGCCTTACGAAACCGAGGAAAGCTGCCTGTCCTTACTGGGCGGCCCCCGAAAGTGCCTGCGCTACCGGAAAATCAAGGTGCGCTACCAAAATGACGCTTTTCAGACAAGGATTCAGACCTTCTCCGGCTTCCCCGCCCAGATTCTGCAGCACGAAATCGACCACTGCAACGGGGTGCTGATATGATTCCCTATGAAATTGTCCGCTCCCGGCGAAAAACCATTTCCCTTCAGGTAACCCAGGAAGGAAAGGTGCTGGTGCGCTGTCCCCGGCGGCTGTCCCTGAACCAGGTGCAGCGCTTTGTCCAGGAACACGAGAACTGGCTGGAAGCCCAGCTTACCAAAATCGCCGCCCAGCCCAAGCTGCCGAAACTGACCGAAGACGAGCGAAAAGCCCTGGCATCCCAGGCCGCCCAGGAAATTCCACGGTTGGTGGAAATCTACGCCCCATTGGTCGGAGTATCCTACGGCCGCATTACCATCCGCAGCCAGCGGGGCCGGTGGGGCAGCTGCTCCGGGGCAGGGAATCTAAACTTTAACTGCCTGCTGATGCTCACCCCGCCTCAAGTGCGGGAATATGTGGTGGTGCATGAACTGTGCCACCGGAAGGAAATGAACCACTCGGCCCAATTCTGGGCAGAAGTGGAGCGGATTCTGCCGGATTACCGCCAGCACCGGCAGTGGCTGAAAGACCAGGGCGGCGCCCTCATCGCCCGGCTGCCCAGTAAGGAGGACGTATGAATCTCACCGTACTGACCGAAAACACCACAAGCAATCCTTCTCTGATTGCGGAGCACGGCCTGAGCCTGTACATCGAGAGCGGGAAAGAAAAAATCCTCTTTGATATGGGCCAAAGCGATGCCTTTGCCCGAAACGCAGAAAAATTAGGCATCGACCTGGGGGCTGTGACCCTGGCGGGGATTTCCCACGGTCACTACGACCACGGCGGAGGACTGAAGCGGTTTCTGGAGATCAACCAAACCGCCCCGGTGTACCTGAGCAAGTTTGCCTTCCAGCCCCACTTCAATGCATCCGGCAAGGATATCGGCCTGAACCCGGCGCTGCAACATTCTTCCCGGCTGGTGATGGTGGAAGGGGAGTGTTCTCTGGCAGAGGGCATTGCCTTGCACACAAGCATTCCCTGCGCCGCTCCCATTCCCAAAGAGGGAATGCAGGCGGGGAATCCCCCAATAGCCGAGGATTTTCGCCACGAGTGTTATGTAACCTTAAAAGAAGGGGAAAAGACCATTCTCCTCAGCGGCTGCTCCCACCGGGGTATTGGAAACATCGCCCAATATTTCCGCCCGGATATTTTCATCGGCGGCTTTCACCTGATGAAAGAACATCGCCGGGAGGTGCTGGAAGAAACCGCCCGTACCTTACTAAGTCTTCCCACGGCGTACTACACCGGTCACTGTACCGGGCAGGCCCAGTTTGCCCTGCTGGGGGAAAAAATGGGCCCCCGGCTGCATGATCTTTCCACCGGTATGGTCCTTACATTGTAAGCAAAAAATGAAGAAATTGTGAAATTGCTGATAATATCCGGAAATCTGTCAGGAAAAATCGGTACTATTCAGAATTTACACCAGGAAATCCCTTTGTTATAATGAAACCATCTTCTGAAATAAAGAGAGGTTTTGTCATGAAAAAGGAATTCAAAGTGGCACCGGAAGCCTTCCAGTTTGAAGGCAAGATGCCGCTGCGTCAGGCGTTCCCTCTGGGCTTGCAGCATGTGCTGGCCATGTTCGTGGGCAACCTGACCCCCCTGCTGATCATCACCAGCGCCTGCGGCCTTACCGGCGGCGAGTTTGCCCATCTGCAGGTCAGCCTGCTGCAGAACGCCATGCTGGTTGCCGGTATTGTGACCCTGGTGCAGCTGTATGCGGTAGGCCCGGTGGGCGGCAAAGTGCCCATCATCATGGGTACATCCTCCGGCTTCATCGGCGTATTCAACTCCGTTACCGCTTCCATGGGCGGCGGCGTGCTGGCCTACGGTGCCATTATGGGTGCGTCCATTCTGGGCGGTCTGTTTGAGACGGTGCTGGGCTTTTTCCTGAAGCCTCTGCGCAAATTCTTCCCCGCTGTGGTCACCGGCACTGTGGTGCTGTCCATCGGTCTGAGCCTGATTTCCGTGGGCGTTAACTCCTTCGGCGGCGGCAACGCTGCACCGGACTTTGGCTCCATGGAGAACCTGTTTCTGGCACTGCTGGTGTTGGTAGTCATTCTGGTGGTCAAGCACACCAGCAAGGGCTTCCTTGGCTCCGCCGCCATTCTGGTGGGCATTGTTGCCGGTTACATTGCGGCCTTTATCATGGCTCTGGTTCTGCCCACCACCGGCGTTACCGCCGAGGGCGTGGAGTACACCAAAGCCTGGGTGCTGAACTGGGACAAGGTGGCCCAGGCCAGCTGGTTTGCCCTGCCGGAGCTGATGCCCATCAAGCCGGTGTTTGACATGCGGGCCATTGCTCCGGTGATGATTATGTTCATCGTCACCGCTGTGGAGACCGTGGGTGATATCTCCGGCGTTATGGTAGGCGGCCTGAACCGGGAAGCTACCGACAAGGAGCTGGCCGGCGGCGTTATGTGCGACGGTCTGGGTTCCAGCTTCGCCGCCATCTTCGGCGTGCTGCCCAACACCTCCTTCAGCCAGAACGTGGGTCTGGTGACCATGACCAAGGTGGTCAACCGGTTTGCTCTGGCCACCGGCGGCATCTTCCTGGTGCTGTGCGGCCTGATTCCCAAGCTGGGCGCTCTGGTTTCCATTATGCCCCAGTCCGTTCTGGGCGGCGCTGCGGTAATGATGTTCTCCTCCATCGTCATCAGCGGCATTCAGCTGATTACCCGGGAGCCGTTGACTGCCCGGAATCTGAGCATTGTGTCCGTTGCTCTGGGCCTGGGCTACGGCATCGGCGCCAACACCGGCATCCTGAACCAGGCACCGGAGTTTGTGTCCCTGGTATTCGGCGGCTCCGGCATTGTCCCCGCTGCCCTGATGGCCATTTTGCTCAACGTACTGCTTCCCAAAGAAGAAGCCAAGGTTGAGGCGTAAAAGCGTATAGTAATCCCCCGGTTTCCGCTGGAAACCGGGGGATTTTTTGAAGATCAGCCGTAGTAATTGTAGTAAGGCTCCATCAGCTTTTCTTCCGTTGCGCCTACGCTTTCGGCCCAGGCCAGAAGGTTTTCGCTGTCCAGGAAGATTTCCAGAGAGAAAGAGGTCTGTTCAGACAGCCGGACATACAGGCTGTGGCCGTTGACTTTTATTGTGCGGCCGTCTTTGCCCTCCACTTCCTGATAGGGATGGAAGGTGGCGATCTGCGCCAGATTTCCGGCCTCACAGTCGGCGATGATGGCCCGGAAGAGATTCTCCACGGTCTGCGCCGTCAGGTATTCTTCCGCCACGCCAATATTTCCTATGGAGATATCCAGGGGCTTGGTAACGTATTTCATCAGGTCTTCCGGTGTCCGGATCTCCCGTTTGCCGGAGTGGTAGCCGATGACAGCAGGCAGGGTGCCGCTGTAATGCCGGATCAGCTCCATTCCCTCTGTGTTGGTGGCCGGCAGGTAATATTGGCGTCGGACGGTTCGGCCGTTGTTCAGATAATAAGAAAGATAGACATCATAATAGTCATAGGGATATTCCTCATCCGGGTGCGCCTGGAAAAATTCCCGGCGCTGCTGGTCCACCTGCTCCATGGTCAGCTTTTCCTCCAGACACAGGCTGTGCAGCCGGATCATGTCGGCGATGCCGGCCTCGTCTTTCAGCGTATCATCTACGCTGAAGCTGTAGGTTACGGACGTTACTTCCTCCGGCTGGGGGAGCCAGTCCGCAATTCCCAGCACATCCAGCTTGGTCAGTCCCAGACCGGCAGCCATTGCCGCCGTCAGGATGGCCAGCCCGGCCCAGCTGCGCAGGTAAAACACCCGGGTACTCCGGCGCAGCAGCATCTGCCCGGCAAACCAGCCCACGATCAGACCGGCAAAGGCAAACAGCAGCAGCAGCGGATTCCCCAGGCTGTAGCCCAGTCCGGTGGCATTCAGGAAGATCCAGGCAGCAACCGAGCCGGTGAGGGCCATGGCCACCGCCAGCACCGGAGCCAGCTGCCGGATGGCCAGGAAATCTCCGGCGCTTTCCAGCTTCCGGCGGCGATAGAGCAGGTACGTCCCAATCAGCAGTACCAGGCTCACAGCAGCGGCAGTCAGCAGATAGCCCCAGGCATCTCCCATGGTAAAGCTGCCGCCGGTGATCTGCTCTATGCCCTTACTGTCCAGGGTTCTGACCTGCTCCGTTTCCAGGTAGCGCTCCGACAGCATCAGCACAGGGCAGAACCGATTGGCGGTGTCCGACGGGGTAATCACGCCGGGAAGCAGAGGGGTAAAGAGGAAATTCACCAGAATGTAGATAATGTAAGAGCCAAAGTTCAGCAGGCCATACACCGCAGCCATCCCCAGCCAGTTGCCTGCGCACTGGACGCAGAACGCAGCCAGAGAGAAAAAGAACAGATACTGCAAATTACTGATAAGGAACCAGTAGGGACTTAGTTGCCAGCCATTTTCCATAGGCGTTCCTGCCAGCATAGGCAGCGCCACCACTGCCATGATGGCGGTGGGAATCAGGCTGAAGCACAGCCCGGACAGAATATGGCTGACAAACCAGCTGCGCCGGCTTAAGGGCAGTGCATGCAGGCCATAGCACATCCGGGTGTTGTACAGATCTCCAAACAGCACAGCTGCGGCTGCCAGAGCGTAAAACAAATTGATTACCGCCATAGTCCTGGGAAGCTGGGCAAAGTTGTTGGCAATCCAGAATTTTTCTCTTTCGTCCATAATCAGCACCAGCCCCAGCAGCAGACACAGGGCATACAATCCCCACAGAGGGAAGAACCGGGTCAGGTCCTTGCGGAAGGTTGTTTTATTAAAGAAGGATGTCTTTGACGGCATAATTCACGCCTCCCAACTCATAAATGAAAATTTCTTCCAGGGACAAGGGCAGCAGGTCATAGTAGGCAGGCTTGGCTGCGGATGCCTTGGTGCTGATTTCCCAGGCCTGACCCCGAACAATCAGGGTCTTCAGCCGACCGGAGGCAGACTCGTGGAGAATCTCCAGTCCCGCCGGGGTATCGCCTACGATTTGCAGCTTGTGGGTGTTGCCCTGCATGTCCGCCAGGCTCCGCTCCAGAAGCATCTTGCCGTGGTCCATAATGCCCACATGGTCGCACACGTCCTCCAGTTCCCGCAGGTTGTGAGACGAGATCAGCACGGTGGTGCCGTATTCCGCCACATCCGCCAGAATCACGCTCATTACCTGCCGGCGCATCACCGGGTCCAGGCCGTCCACCGGCTCGTCCAGAATCAGAACCTCCGGACGGGTGCTGACGGT
>CALXFP010000052.1 GCA_944387615.1 uncultured Oscillospiraceae bacterium
TTGCCGGGGAGAAGTTTCTGGGAGAGGACATTGTATGGATTCGCATGGCGGAAAAATATCAAATGCGGTTTTTCAACGATGTGATTTATCTGTCGGATTATCTGGAAGAAGGGCTGACCAAAAACCGCAGAGCCCACAATCTGGCCTCCCCCAAAGGCTGTGCAGAACGGGCCAGGGTGTTTCTGAATGCGGACATCCATGGTATGCCCCGGCTGAAAGCCATGATGCAGTACCAGGTTTACGGCAGATTTGCAGGGTTTACGCCTGGGCAGCTGTATGGAAAGGTCCGAGGAAAATGGCTGTTCCTGCTGACCTTTCTGCCGGGGGTGGGGCTCTACCATTGGTGGGAAGAGAAGCACAGAAAGGAGAATGCCCATGGAACCGATTTTGATTTCGGTGGTGCTGCCTGTTTATAATGTGGCGGCCTATCTGGAGCGGTGCATCGAAAGCATTGTAAACCAGACCTACCGGAATCTGGAAATTCTGCTGATTGACGACGGTTCTACCGATAAAAGCCAGGAAATCTGCCGGAAATGGGCAGAGAAAGACAGCAGAATCCGGCACATCCGCAAGGAAAACCAGGGCCTGGGAATGGCCAGGAATACCGGGATGGAACATGCCACTGGAAAATACATCTGCTTTTTTGACAGCGATGACTATGTGGCTCTGGACGCTCTGGAACAGTGCTGCGCTTTGGCAGAGCGGGAACAGGCGGATGTGGTAACCTTTGGGTTTTGCAGTGTAAGCAAAACAGGGCAGGTTGTGAAGACGAGAACCCCCTGCCCGCAGCGGCTTGTGTATCAGGCAGAAGCGGTGCGGGAGGAATTTCTCCCGGAGCTGATTGCCCCGGATACGGCACGGGGAAAAGACAGCGGGCTGTGGATGAGCGCCTGGACTTCTTTTTTTCGGCTGGAACTGCTGCAAGAAAGTGGTTGGCAGTTTGTCAGCGAGCGGGTGGTGCTGTCTGAGGATCTTTACTCCCTGTTGAACCTGTATGCCTTTGTGAAGAAGGTGGCGGTGCTGCCCAAAGCGCTGTATTACTACTGCGAAAATGAAACCTCCCTGAGCAGGGTCTATCGCCCGGACCGGTATGCCAGAATCAAGGATTGTTATGATGCCTGCATGGCAGTATGCCGGGAGCTGGGCTACAGCGAGGAAGTGCGCCGCAGACTGGCCTATCCCTACCTGTCCAATACCATTGCCGCGGCAAAGCAGATTTCCCAATCGGGGCTTTCCTGGAGGGAAAAGCGGCGATATCTGGAATCGATGATGCAAGACAGCCATCATCGTCAGGTTTTGGAAGGGGCAGAGGTGGGCAGGGATACCCTTGCCCGGAAGGTATTGTTTTTCCTGTTCCGCAAAGGCTGGACGCTGCCCTGCATGCTTCTGCTGGCGGGGAAAGCGTATGCAGGCGCCGCCATCCGCCGGGGGATGAATTTTTCGCTTTCCACAGGAAATTGTAATGCCCGGGGGAAAATCGGCGCATACTGATAATCCAGACCCCTTTTGTGCATCTGGGAGTTTCGGGGAGAGGAGAAGATCACATGGACAACAGGAAAACTCTGACCCTGAATGCAAACCATTTGCTTTGTACGGTTCTTCTTTTCGGGCTGTTCAGCGCTGACTTTTTCGGGAAAGTCTATAAGCCGCTGATTTACGGGATTCCCGGACGGATCATTCACTTTTTCTACCTGATTTCCACCCTGGTGCTGGTTGTGATGGCTCTGTCGGGACACTCCCGGCAGTGGAGAATACGCAGACGGTGGGCAGGGCAGTACTTTCGGTGGCAGATTCTGCTGCCTCTGGCGGTACTGGTGACAGCGCCGCTGTACAGCCTGTGGAGCAAACCCATTGCCCAGTTCGGCATGTCTTACTGGAGCCGGTGGCTGTCGGAATTTTTGTTCCGGGGGTGCATGCTGGTTTCTGCCTGGTGCCTGTTTGTGATACTGGGAGAAAAGACCATGGATCTGCTGACCAAAACCTTGCTGATCATCAGCACCAGCCTGTTGGTGCTGGCGGTGTTCCGGTTCGGCCCGGGGCAGGTGCTGCGAGTGCCGCTGGTGGTGGTGAAGCTCCTTCCGGAAAGCAAGGCCAGTCAGTTTCTGGAGACCAACCACATTTCCTTTACCCTGGGAATCTGCTACCTGTATTCTTACTTTCAGGGGGAAAAGACCCTTTCTGCCAGATTTATTCGGCTTCTATCGCTGGTGTTTTTGTTTCTCGCGGGAAAACGAATCGGGCTGTTTGCGATTTTGTTCTCCCTGCTGCTGGGATTTCTGGTGAAAAAGCGGGGACTATCGAAAAAGCTGGTGGTGACGGTGGGCATCTGCGGGATGGTGCTGTGCCTGATTTACCTGAATGAAATCTACAATAATTCCCTGATTTCTCTGCTGAACGAGCACAATATCTCCTGGAGCGGTCGGGACGCGGTGTTTCAGTATTTTACCAGAAGAAGCAGTTTTGCCCCCGGTTTTTTGGGCTGGGGCCAGGGGGCCACATCCAAAATGCTGGAAAATATGTCCTACAACGAGGTGGGAAACATGGTGGTATTCCGGGGACTGCACAACGATATCCTGAAGCGGTATCTGGACTGGGGATTTGTGGGCTTTCTGGGATGGGCCTGGTATAACCTGCTGTTTCTGCCGAAGAAGGTCTTCCACATGTACGGAAAGAAACCGGCTACGTTATATTTGCTGCTGCTGACCTATTCCTTTATCACCTATCTGACAGACAATACGGAAGGATATTTTGTGTTCCAGGTGGCGCTGATGGGATCTGCGCTGGTGTATGCCTACTCCCAGGAGCGGCCCCGGATTTCAGGAGGCGAATAAAATGCGCATTGCCTTTTTATGCCGGACGCCCATTCATGTTTTTCGCACCATCCAGCTCAAGCGGCAGCTGCTGCCGGAAGCGGAGGGGGATGTGTATGTGTTTGACACCTTCCCGGAAAGCGGCGGGATTGCCCAGCGGTTGCGGGAAACCAAAATGTTTGCAAATATCTATGAAATCGAAGAAGAATCCTATCTGGTGCGGGGAAAAGCTTCGGATTTGCGGACGTGCCTGAAACTGTCGGATTTTTCCCAGCTGCTGGAAGAACAGGACTACGATCAGCTCTTTGGCTTTAATATCTACGGCGCTTTCAACGATCTGGCGGTGACCCGGCTGAAAAAACACAACCCCAAGCTTGTTTTTCACATGGTGGAGGATGGGCCGTCGATTTATCACATTGAACGGCGAAAGCCCAAAACCAAGGCCTATCTGTATCCTGTGCTGGGATTGCAGGATGCCACCGACCATATTGACGTTTGGTGGTTCAGCTGCCCTAAGTGGATGGAGCCTTTCGGAACCGGGGAAAAAAGGCAGCTGCCCAGGGTGGACAAACAAGATGCCGCCTTGGTAGAAGCGGTGAACCATGTTTTTGGGTATCGGGAAGTGCCTGCGCTGAATGAGGCGAAGCTGCTGTTCATGGAAGAGTGCTACCGCAATGACGGTTTGCTCACTCAGAATTTGGACGTAGATCTGTTTGATGCCATTCGGCGGCGGTTCCCGGAAGAAAAGTGCCTGGTCAAGCTGCATCCGCGAAGCCGGGAAAACCGGTTTGCGGATACCTTCCCGGTGATGGAGCAGACCAGCGTACCCTGGGAGGTCTATGGGCTTAACGGGAATCTGGAAAACAAAATTCTCATTTCCCTGTCCTGCGCCACCATGATTTCCAGCAAGCTGCTCTTTGACGAGGAGCCTTGCTCGCTGATGCTGTATCCCATATTGGAGCAGAAAATCCGGGACAAAGCCACCGGACGGCTCTATTTTACCCAGGAGCGAAAGCAGAAGCTGGAGCTGGAAAGAACGCTGTACCGGAATCCCCAGCGGTTCCGGATTGCCCAATCCTTGGAAGAAGGGCAGCAGATCATCCAATCCTGGCTGGATACCGCCCCTTTGGAGGGGATGGGCAGATGAAGAAAACATGGAAAAAACGGCTGAAAGAACACCTGCCTGACCGGGCAGTGTACCTGTATCTGCTGGCCCGGCAGCTGCCCGGGTTCACTGCGGCCTGCATCCGGGACCGGAACCGGGAAGCGCCGAAGCTTCGCTTTTATGATGATAAGGAAACGGTGGACATGCTGATTTCTCAGAGGAAATCCCTGAGCCGGTTCGGAGACGGGGAGATTCGGTGGATGTTCGGGGTGGATCTGCCTTCCTTTCAGTCTTATTCCCCGGAATTGGCGAAGGAGCTGACCCGGGTATTTCAGTCCCGGGAGGAAAATCTGCTCATCGGAATTCCCCGGGGGGTGGTGGACTGCCGGGAGTGCAACCTGTATGCAAAAATGCACTGGCGCACCATCCGGGAAGAATTCTACAGCCGGATTCTGCTGCTGGCAGACCGGGAGCGGATTTACTGCAATGCCAGCATCACCAGACCCTATATCGACTACCACGACCGGCAGGCCAGTGCCCGGCGGTTTGCCAACCTCCGGCGGCTGTGGCAGGGTCGGGACATTGTGATTGTGGAAGGGGAAAAGTCCAAGCTGGGGGTGGGAAACGATTTGTTTTCCAATGCTGCCAGCCTTCGCCGGATTCTCTGCCCTGCCACCAATGCCTATGAAAAAATCGACGCCATTGAAGCTGCCATCCGAACCCATGCAAGCAAGGATGCCCTTCTTTTGGCTGCATTAGGGCCAACGGCTACGGTGCTGGCGGCCCGGATGTGCGCAGCGGGCTATCAGATGGTGGATATCGGGCATATTGATGTGGAATATATCTGGTATTTGCGAGGGGATCTTCTGCGAAAACCCATCGCGGGAAAGCATGTGCTGGAAAGCGGTGTAATGGACTATCCCGGACAGTTGGAAGAGGACGATCAGTACCAAGCCTCCATCCTATGCCGGGTTTTATGAGAAAATAACAGGATTTGTCCGGAAAGCGGGGGAAACCATGGGGAAAAAATATGATGCGCTTTCCCGGAATTTTCTGCTGTTTACCATCGGCTCTTTTGGACAGAAAGTGCTGTCGTTCCTGCTGGTGCCGCTGTACACCAGCCTGCTGACCAGTGAGCAGTACGGCCTGATTGACCTGGTTTCCACCGGCACAACTTTGCTGATTCCCGTGTTTACCGCCAACATTGCCGAAGCGGTGATGCGCTTTACTTTGCAGGACCAGGAGAACCAGGAATTTCTCAGCATCGGCGCTGGGGTGATGGCAAGAGGCAGCTGCGGGCTTCTGGCGATTTTGCTGCTGCTGAGCACAGTACCGGGGATTCCGGGAAGCTATCTGGTGTGGACGTTTCTATTGTACCTTTCCGGAAGCGTAAACGGACTGTATCAGAACTATGTCCGGGCAGTGGGGCAGATTCGGGTGTATGTGCTGAGCAGCCTGATTCAGACGGCGGTGATGCTGCTGAGCAATGTGGTGTTTCTGGTGTGGCTGGGCCGGGGGGTGGACGGGTATTTTCTGTCTCAGGTTTTGGGCACCTTTGCCGGGATTGGCTTCCTGGAAGGAACGCTGGGGGTTGCCCGGAGGATTTGCTGGAAGGTTTCCATATCAGGAGACACTGCCTGGGTTTTGCTTTGCTACAGCGTCCCCACCATTTTTACCGCCCTGGCCTGGTGGATCAATTCCAGTTTGGATCACTATTTTGTCACAGCCTTGTGCGGCATGGCAGCCAACGGTATTTATGCGGTGGCTTATAAAATCCCCAACATTCTGGGGGTGTTTCAGGGAATCTTTCAGCAAGCATGGACATTGTCGGCTATTACGGAATTTGACAGTCAGGACAGCGACGGCTTTTTCGGAAAAACCTATACCTACTACCAATGTACCATGCTGCTGATCTGCTGTGCCATGATTCTGGGAAACCGGGTGCTTTGCCGGATGCTGTTTGCCAAGGAATTTTTTCTAGCGTGGCGATATGTGCCGGTGCTGCTGGCGGCATCCTTCTTCAGCGCCCTGAGCGGGTATCTGGGCAGTATTTTTGCCGCAGCCAAAGATACCAAGACCTGCGCCTACTCCACCGTTGCCAGCGCGGTGGTCAATGTGGTGCTCAATACGCTTTGGATTCCCCGGTATGGAATTTTGGGGGCAGCGGGCGCCACGCTGGCGGCTTACTTTGCTTCCTGGGGGATTCGGGCGGTGGTTTCCCGGAGATACATCCGGATGAAGTGCAGCTTTGCAAAAGACCTGGGTGGCTATTGCCTGCTGCTGGTTCAGGTGGGGGCGGCTCTGAAAGGAAACTATGGCATTCAGATTTTCACGGCGGCGGGGCTTTTGGGACTGTATCTGCGACAATACCGGCAGGCGGCTGGGCAGCTGTTTACTTGGCTGAGGCAAAAGCGGAAAGGATGAAAGCATGATAAAAGTTTTGGATGTAACCCTCCGGGACGGTGGGTGTGTGAATGGCTTCAATTTCGGGCAGGGCTATATGGAGCGGATTCTCCATGCCCTGGAAAGTGCCCGGGTGGATGTGATTGAACTGGGCTACCTGGACGAAAAAGACGGCACCCAACGGGAGCGGACCCAGTTTTGCAGCGTAGAAGCCATCCGGCAGAATTTTCTGACTGAAAAAGTTCCGCTTCAGCAATATGTTGCCATGGTGGACTTTGGAAAATTCGACCTGGAGAAGCTTCATCCACGGCAGGAAGGGGACATTGACGGCATCCGTCTGGCCTTTCACAAAAAAGACTGGCATCAGGCACTGGAGATGGGCCGGGTGGTTCTGGAGCGGGGATATCAGCTGTATATCCAGCCGATGCTGACCCTGCGCTACTCGGATATGGAACTTCTGGAACTGATTCAGGCGGTGAACCAGCAGCTTCCCCAGGCGGAAGGGTTTTATATTGTGGACAGTTTTGGAGAAATGCGGGGCACCGATGTGACCCGGCTGATGCAGATCGTGGATCACAACCTCAAACCCGAGATGACCCTGGGACTGCACAGCCACAACAACCTGCAGCTGTCCTACGCCAATGCCATGGCCCTGCTGACCTATCCGACCAAGCGAAACCGGATGCTGGATGCGTCGGTAATGGGCATGGGAAAAGGCGCGGGGAACTTGAATACGGAGCTGCTGCTGGAACACATGAATCTGTACCACGACGGGCATTACCGGATTGCCCCGCTGCTGGAACTGATCGACCAGGTGATTCGGGTGATTCATCAGGAGCACTACTGGGGTTATACGGCAGAATATTATCTGTCTGCGGTGCATCATTGCAGTCCCAGCTACGCTTCCTATTTTTACAACCGCCATATGCTGTCCATGGATCAGGTGGCCCAGCTGCTGGAAAGTATTCCGGCGGAGAAAAAGATTTCCTTTGACAAAGAACTGGCGGAATCGCTGTACCGTTCCTACAATCGAAAACGCCAGCTGGACGACGGGACGGTGCTGGAGGGGCTGGGCAAAGCTTTTTCCGGTCGGAGCGTGCTGCTGATTGCGCCGGGAAAATCCATCGCCCGGGAGAAAGAGAAGATTCTGCATATGCTCTTTTCCCCGGAGGTGGTGTCTGTTGGGCTGAACCAATTTGTCTTTGACACCGACTTTGTGCTGACCACCCGACCGGAGGTATACCGGCAGGCGCTGGAACGGGGGTGCCGGGTGATTGCACCATCCAATATCGGCAGCGCAGATGACGGCGCGACGGTGATTGATTATGAAAAACGGATTGTAGAAGGGGAGAAGACCCAGGATTCCTCCGGTGTCGTGGGGCTGATGCTGGCAAAATCTCTGGGGGCTTCTCAGATTTTATTGGCTGGATTTGACGGATTCTCCGGAGACGTAAATGAAAACTACTGGGAGGCTGCCATGCGAAAGCCCATCTCTTCGGAGGAGGCTCAGGAGCGAAATGCCTTTTACCGCCAGCTGATTGCCCGGATTTCGGAAACCGTACCGGTGCGCTTCCTGACAAAATCCCGCTATCAGAGCATGTAAATGCAGCATCGTAAAAGCAAAAAATCCCACGCATATCTTCCGATATGCGTGGGATTTTGTTTTATTCCGAAACTTCTCCTTCGGTGATTGCCCGCATTTCCTTCTTGGTCTGGGCTTCATCGAAGCGGAGTACGCTGTGCTGCATACCGTCACCATAGATATCAACGGTATCGCCCTGATAGTTGGCCGGGCAAGTGCCGCCATCGATAATCTGCAGCTGCGGCAGCATGGGAACCAGGGTCATCAGCAGTTCGGTGATTTCCGAGTTGCTCATGCTGGTGGTGACCAGGGGCAGAACGACATTGGCAATGTTTTGAATCTCAGACAGGCTGCACTGCCGTACCTTTTCCAGCAGAGATTCGATCACCTGCCGCTGGCGGCTGGTACGGGTGATGTCGCTTTCGTTGTCTCCGGCGGCTTTGCGCATCCGGGCGTAGCACAATGCGGCCATACCGTCCAGATGGGCAGGACCCGGCTCCACGTCATAGAGCACCCATACATCGTCCTTATTGAGGTAATCCGCTTCTGCTTCCGTAAGCTCCACATCTACGCCGCCCAGCATATCCACTACCTTGATAAAGGCGTCGAAGCTGACTTCAAAGTTGTGATCCACCTCAACACCGAAGTTGTTGTACAGGGTCATGTTCATCAGCTCCATGGAGCCGGCAGGGCCGTCGCCATAGATGGAACCCAGGTGGTAGATAGTGGTCAGCTTGATCCGGCCGCCGTAGTGGCCCTTGTAGTCGGGCATCTTCACGAAGGAGTCCCGCAGAAAGGATGTCATGGTCAGGGTCTTGGTGTAGGTGTTCAGGGTGCAAAGAATGGAAGTGTCCGCAAAGCGCTCTTCCTCACCCTCCCGGCTTGCCTGTCCTACCAGCAGGATATTCAGGTAATCGGCGCTGGAAGGCACATGGGGCGGCTCTGTGGTTGCCTCTGTGGTGGCTTCCGTTGTTTCGGTGGCAATCGTTGCTGCTTCTGTGGTAGCCTGGGTGTAAACAATGTCCGGCACTTCCACATGGTTGATTTTATTCAACATGAAATTGTAATAGATAACACCGGCAATTACCGATGCAACCACCAGGACTGCGATGACCGCAAGGACAATCAGCAGAATTTTTCCTGCGGAAGGCGGCCGCTTTTTACGTTCATAATGTCCGCTCATGTAAAACCTCCCAATATCGCGGTGGAA
>CALXFP010000053.1 GCA_944387615.1 uncultured Oscillospiraceae bacterium
ATGAACATCATCCTGGGACTGGAGGAAACCACCGGTCTGAACATCGGCAGATAAGAAAGAGAGGTCGTATTATGAAACTGATTTCCGGCGGCGTTTGCGCCGCAGAGGGATTTTTAGCCGCAGGCGTGCATTGCGGCATTCGTAAAAACCGGACAAAAAAGGATTTGGCTCTGATTTACAGTCAGGTACCTTGCAGCGCCGCTGCGGTTTACACCACCAATCTGGTAAAGGGCGCGCCCTTGGTCGTAACCAAATCCCACTTATCCGATGGGAAAGCCCAGGCTGTGGTCTGCAACAGCGGCAACGCCAACACCTGCAATGCCAACGGCATTCAAATTGCGGAAGAAATGAGCGTTCTTACCGCCAAAGCGCTGGGAATCAATCCCGACGACGTGATTGTTGCTTCCACCGGCGTGATCGGACAGCCGCTGTGCATCGCCCCAATCGCTGCGTATATGCCGCAGCTGGCTTCCCAGCTGAATCCCACTGGCAGCGCTGACGCCTGCGAGGCCATCATGACCACAGATACCAAGCCAAAGGAAATTGCGGTGGAATTTCAACTGGGGGGCAAAACCTGCCACATCAGCGGTATTGCCAAGGGCAGCGGCATGATTCACCCCAATATGGCTACCATGCTGGTGTTCCTCACCACAGACGCAGCCATCTCTCCCCAGATGCTTCAGAAGGCCCTGAGCGGAGACATTCAGAAAACCTTCAACATGATCAGCGTAGACGGAGATACTTCCACCAACGACATGGTCACCATTCTGGCCAACGGCTTGGCCGGAAACACCCCCATTGATAGCGAAGGTGAGGACTTTTCCCAGTTCATGAAGGCGCTGAACACCGTAAACATCCACCTGTGCCGCAGCATTGCCGGAGATGGCGAAGGGGCAACCAAGTTGCTGGAGTGCAAAGTCACCGGCGCAAAAGACTGGGATGCTGCCAAGACCATCGCCAAAAGCGTGGTCTGTTCCAGTCTGACCAAAGCGGCAATGTTCGGAGCCGATGCCAACTGGGGACGGATTCTGTGTGCCATCGGCTACAGCGGTGCCCAGGTAGATGTCAGCAAAGTAGCCGTTTCTTTCCGTTCTCCTGCAGGAGAAGTGGCTGTCTGCCAGGACGGTGCGGGAATTGATTTTTCCGAAGAAGCGGCAAAGAAGGTATTGCTGGAAACGGAGATAGAAATTCTCATCTCCCTGGGTGACGGGACGGCAGAGGCTACCGCCTGGGGCTGCGACCTGACCTACGAATACGTCCACATCAACGGCGACTACAGAACGTGAGGGCAAGCTATGGATACAGTCGATATTTTTTCCAACGCCCAGCGGGCACAGGTACTGACCGAAGCTCTTCCCTACATTCGCAAGTACAACGGACAGATTGTGGTTGTAAAATACGGCGGAAACGCCATGATTAACGAGCAGCTGAAAATGCAGGTCATGGAGGACATTCTGCTGCTGTGGCTGGTTGGCGTGAAAGTGGTGCTGGTTCATGGCGGCGGGCCGGAAATCAGTGAACTGATGGGAAAGCTGGGCAGAAAAGCCCAGTTTGTAGACGGGCTGCGGGTCACGGACAAGGAAACGGTAGACATTGTACAGATGGTTCTGGCAGGCCGGGTAAACAAAACCCTGGTGAATCTGCTGCAAACCAAAGGCGGCAAGGCCATGGGACTGTCCGGCATGGACGGACACCTGATTGAAGCGGAAATGAAAGACCCGAAGTTGGGATATGTGGGCAAAATCACAAACATCAACATTCAGCCGGTAATGGATTTGCTGGAAAAAGGGTATATCCCGGTGATTTCCACTCTGGGCTGTGACAACGATGGCAACGTATATAACATTAACGGAGATACCGCCGCTGCCTGCATCGCCGGTGCGCTGAAAGCAAAACGTCTGATTATGATGACCGACATTGATGGTGTTCTGCAGAAAAAGGACGACCCCAGCACCCTGATTCCCATGCTCACCGTCTCCAAAGCAAAAGCACTGTTCGCGCAAGGGGTTATCTCCGGCGGTATGATTCCCAAGGTGGACTGCTGCATTGAGGCCATTGCCAAAGGCGTCAGCAGCGTTATCATCATGGACGGCCGAGTGCCCCATTCGATTCTCATGGAGATTCTCACCGACGAAGGCGCCGGTACTATGGTTGTGGGAGATGAAATGTATGACGAATCTGAAATCCATCGATAAAACCTATGTAGCCAATACCTACGCCCGGTTTCCTATCGAAGTAGTTTCCGGCAAGGGTTCCCTGGTTTACGATGAAACCGGGAAAGAATACATCGACATGGGCAGCGGCATCGGCGTCACCGCCTTTGGAATTGCCGACGAAGCGTGGAAAGAAGCAGTGATGCAGCAGTTGGGAAAGGTGCAGCACATGTCCAATCTGTACTACACCCAGCCCTGCGCCCAGCTTGCCCAGCTCCTGTGCCAGAAAACCGGCATGAAGAAGGTTTTCTTCTGCAATTCCGGTGCAGAGGCCAATGAATGCGCCATCAAAGTTGCCCGAAAGTATGCCGCCGACAAAAAAGGCAGCGGATGCTATACCATCATTACCCTGGAAAACAGTTTCCATGGGCGTACCCTGACCACCCTGGCTGCCACCGGACAGGATCACTACCATGAACTGTTTCAGCCTCTGACCCCCGGCTTTGTTCACGCCCGGGCCAACGACATTGCCCATATGCAGCAGCTGTGTCAGGAAAACTCCGTGGCCGCCATTTTGCTGGAATGCGTTCAGGGCGAAGGCGGCGTGAATGTACTGGACAAGGAGTACGTCCAGGCGGTAGCGAAGCTTGCTCAGGAGCAGGACATTTTGCTCATGGTGGATGAAGTGCAGACCGGCAACGGCCGCAGCGGGAAACTTTACGCCTATATGCACTATGGCATTCAGCCCGATGTGGTTTCCACCGCAAAGGGGCTGGGCGGCGGCTTGCCTCTGGGCGCCACCATGCTGGGCGAGAAGGTGGAGGCGGTTCTTGGTTTTGGCGATCACGGCTCTACCTTCGGCGGAAATCCGGTGTGCTGTGCCGGTGCCTTGAGCATTCTGAATCGTCTGGATGATGCCTTCCTGGCAGATGTGCAGAAGAAGAGCGAAGCGGTCTTTGCTGCCTTAACCGGTGCAGAGGGTATCGAATCCGTATGCGGCCTTGGATTGATGATCGGTATCCAGACAAAGAAACCGGCATCCGAAGTGGTAAAGGCCTGCATGGAAAAAGGCGTACTGTGCCTGACCGCCAAGAACAAAGTCCGGCTGCTTCCGGCATTGAATATCCCCATGGACATTTTGATGAATGCCATTTCCATAATCAAAGAAGCCTGCATCTGATGCAGCGCAGGATACAAACATCCCCTGTTGGTTCCAAATGCCAACAGGGGGTGTATTTTTATGCTTCATAAATCTGCTGACTGCCGCTGATGGCTTCTGTCAGGTATTTCTGGGCCCAGCGGGAGGCTCCTTCTTTGTCCCGATTCAGCAGGTGGCGGTATAGTTCCTGGACATTGTCATGGAGGGCGTGAACCCCGAATTTCCGACAAAAGCGAATCCACAATGCCATGCACGGCACCTTAAAGGAAAGGTAAATCAGCGGCAGAATGGAATTTCCTCCCGCTAAGGTCAGCTCGTGGTGGAACTGAAAGGCCAGTTCCGCCGCCTGGGCCGGAGATGGGGTTGGGCTGGCAGCCAAAGCCCGGACATATTGTCCCAGATGCTCCAAATCTTCATCACTGGCAAAGTCAATGGCGCGGCTGACGGTCATCTGTTCCAATCCCCAGCGCACTTCCAGGATGGAGCGGATTTCCTCCCTGCCCAATACGCCGCCGTTATAGTGCATGATGGCCATCAGGGTGTCCATATTGCCATTGCGGCGGTAATCCGTCACATAAGCCCCCTGCCGAGGCCGCACCTCCAGGAATCCCTGGCGGGCCAACTCCGCAATGCCGGAGTTAACCACCGCCCGACTGACATGCATCTGCTGACACAGTTCCCGTTCTGGGGGCAGCTTGGTTCCCAAGGGTAAGTCCCCCGACAAAATCATCCCCTGAAGCTGCTGCACAAACAGATCTTTCAGGCTGGGCGCGTAGAGTCTTTCAAATTCCATAGAGTCCATCTCCTTTTTGTGGTTATACCACATACCACGGATTTTATTTTACCATGGATTATTCACAAAAACAAGGTCAAATTCCCGGATAAATCGATGAAAAGTGAAAGTATCATTGACATGGTTTTGAAATAGACTTACACTATAAGTAAAGGAAAACTCTGGTATGACCAGGAAGGAGCATCTGACGCCCATGGAGAAGGTTAAAATTTTAGAGATAAAACAAAGCGTCTTTGCCAACAACGATGCCCAGGCTTCCGCCTTGCGGGAAGAACTGAAAGGCAAGGGAATTTACCTGCTGAATCTCATGTCCTCCCCCGGCTCTGGGAAAACCACCACCCTCACCCAGCTGATTGGGGCGCTGAAGAATGATCTGCGCATCGGCGTGATGGAAGCGGACATCGATTCTGACGTGGATGCCAAAACCATTGCCGCCACCGGCGTTAAGGCCATTCAGCTGCATACCGGCGGCATGTGCCATCTGGACGCCGCCATGACGAGGCAGGGATTGGAAGGATTAGACCCTGGTGAGTTGGATCTGGTCATCCTGGAAAATGTGGGCAATCTGGTATGCCCTGCGGAATTTGATACCGGCGCTTCCGCCAACTGCATGATTCTGTCTGTTCCGGAGGGCCACGACAAGCCACTGAAATACCCACTGATGTTCCAGGTCTGTGATACGGTTATCATCAACAAAATGGACGTTCGGCCCTATTTTGACTTTGATCTGGACAAATGTACGGAATATATTCACATGCGCAATCCCAAGGCCAGGATTTTCCCCATCAGCGCCAAAACAGGCAACGGTGTGGATGCGCTGGCCGCCTGGCTGAAAGAAGAAGTAATCGCCTGGAAAGGAGAGAATTGATATGAGCGATACCAAATTCCCCCTGGATGAAAGCAAACTGGACTTTCCCCTCCCCAAAAGCCATGCCCCCCGGGAAAAAATCATTGCCCTGGGCAGAAAAATCACCGACCGGGTTCCTGCCAAAATCAAAGGTGTCTCCGGCGAAGATCCGGAATACTGGGGACTGGCAGGTCTGATAACCGACGAAATGGCGGATGTGGCCCTGAAAATGCAGGTGCGAAAGCCAAAAACACTGCAGCAGCTGGTGAAAATGACCGGCATACCGACAGAAAAACTGGAACCGCTGCTGGAACAGATGGCCTACATCGGTCTTCTGGAATACCACTGGGAAAACCTGGATGGGAAGAATCCCAACCATGAAAAGCGCTATGTGCTGTGCCGGTTTGTTCCCGGCAGCGGTGAATTTTTCAACATGCGCAAATCCCAAATTGACGAGCATCCGGAAGTTGCCGCCTTCTTTGAGCGGATGACCTTCCTGCCTCTGGAGCGGATTACCCCCATGGTCCCCCCCGGAGGCGCAGGAATCGGTATGCACGTCATTCCGGTGGAAAAGGCCATTGAAGCAGAAAATACCTCCATTGACATCGAACACATCTCCTACTGGCTGAAGAAATACAACAAATTCGCCGCCTCCCCCTGCTCCTGCCGGATGTCCCGTGAAAAGCTGAAGGAAGGCTGCGGCGACTGCTTTGAGGATTGGTGTATTGCCGTTGGCGATATGGCGGACTATGTGGTTGAAACCGACCGAGGCCGCTACATCAGCTACGAAGAAGCCCTGGAAATCTTCCGCAAGGCAGAGGAAAACGGCTTCGTCCACCAAATCACCAACATTGACGGTCAGGAGAAGATTTTCGCAATCTGCAACTGTAATGTCAACGTGTGCAACGCTCTGCGAACCTCCCAGCTGTTCAACACCCCCAACATGAGCCGCAGCGCCTATGTTGCCAAGGTGGAAACGGAAAACTGTGTAGCCTGCGGCCGCTGCGTGGAATACTGCCCTGCCGGTGCGGTGAAGCTGGGTCAAAAGCTTTGCACCAAGGATGGTCCCATCGTCTATCCCAAGCACGAACTGCCGGATGAAGTCCAGTGGGGTCCGGAGAAATGGGACATTGATTACCGGGACAAAAACCGGATCAACTGCTACGATACCGGTACCGCTCCCTGTAAAACCGCCTGTCCTGCTCACATCGCCGTACAGGGCTATCTGAAGCTGGCGGCCCAGGGAAAGTACACCGAAGCTCTGGCCCTGATTAAGAAAAACAACCCCTTCCCTGCTGTCTGCGGTCACATCTGCAATCGCCGCTGCGAAGATGCCTGCACCCGTGGCACCATTGACCAGGCAGTTGCCATTGACGAAGTCAAGAAATTTATCGCCCGGAAGGATTTGGACGCCGCCGTGCGGTACATTCCGCCCAAGGTCATTCCCAAGGCCGTTGGGGAATTTGATGAAAAAATTGCCATCATCGGTGCAGGCCCTGCCGGACTAAGCTGCGCATTCTATCTGGCGGAAAAGGGTTACCGGCCGGTGGTCTTTGAAAAGAACGAAAAGCCCGGCGGTATGCTGCGTTACGGCATCCCCAGCTTCAAGCTGGAAAAAGACGTCATTGATGCGGAAATCGAAATTCTGAAGCTGATGGGCGTGGAAATTCGCTGCGGCATCGAAGTTGGCAAGGATATTACTCTGGATCAGCTGCGTCAGGAAGGCTACAAAGCCTTCTACATTGCCATTGGCTGTCAGGGCGGCAGAAAGGCCAACATTCCCGGTGAAGATGCCAAAGGCGTTATGACCGCTGTGGAGTTCCTGCGCGCGGTAGGCGCAGACGAATCGTATCCCGTCAGTGGTAAGACTGTGGTAGTCGGCGGCGGCAACGTTGCCATTGATGTGGCCCGTACCGCCGGACGGTGCGGTGCAGAATCCGTGACCATGCTCTGCCTGGAACCCCGGGAAAAGATGCCTGCATCGGCAGAAGAAATTGCAGAAGCCGAGGACGAGGGCATTGCCATCCGCTGCGGCTGGGGCCCCAAGGAAATCCTCACGGAAAACGGTAAAGTCAAGGGCATCGTATTCAAGCGCTGTACCTCGGTTTGGGACGCAAACGGCAAGTTTGCTCCTGCCTACGACGAAAACGACACCATCACCCTGGATTGCGACCGGGTGTTCCTGTCCATCGGTCAGAGCATCCAGTGGGGCAATCTGCTGGAAGGCAGCAAGGTTCAGCTGGGCCGGGGCAACGGCGCTGTTGCCGACAGCCTGACCTATCAAACCGGAGAACCCGATATCTTTGTAGGCGGCGACGTATACACCGGGCCCAAGTTCGCCATTGACGCCATTGCCGCCGGTAAGGAAGGCGCCATCTCCATCCACCGGTTCGTCCATCCCAACACCAGCCTGACCATTGGCCGAAATCGCAATGACTTCATCGAACTGGATAAGAAGAACATTGTGGTAGAGCACTACGACAATTCCTCCCGTCAGATTCCCGGTTTCAACCCGGATATCGACCACAAGCGTTCCTTCCGGGATGCCAAACTGACCTTTACTGAGGAGCAGGTCAAGGCAGAAACCGCCCGGTGCCTGGGCTGCGGCGCTTCCGTTGTAGACCCCAACAAGTGCATCGGCTGCGGTCTGTGTACCACCAAGTGTGCCTTTGATGCCATCCACCTGCACCGGGAGCTTCCGGAATGCTCTACCATGGTGCGTACCGAGGATAAGATGAAGGTCATTCTGCCCTACATGATTAAGCGGCAGTTCAAGATCAAGAAGGCACAGCGCAAAGCCAAGAAGGAGAAGTAATATGCACGAGCTGGGAATTGTCTTTCATGTCATGGACACATTGGAGGGCGTGGCGAAGGACAATGATCTGACCCAGATTCAGAGCGTGACTCTGGAAATTGGGGAGGTTTCCACCGTTGTGGGGGACTATCTCATCGACTGCTGGCAGTGGGCCGCAAAAAAGCGGCCCCTGTTTGAAAACAGTAAGCTGCTGGTACAGACACTGGAAGCCGTTACCCACTGCGACGGCTGCGGCAAAGACTACGGCACCGTGGCCCATGGGCGAATCTGTCCTTACTGCGGCAGTGAAAAAACCTGGTTAATCAAAGGAAATGAGCTGAATATCAAAGAAATATCCGCAATTTAAGAGGAGGTAACCGGTATGTTGTTTCAAATCTACGGAGAACGGGCCGGATTCCAGCTGTTTGGCTGGCTGCTGGTCTTTTTGGGGCTGATCCTGTGCAACGAGATTGCCCGCCGGTCGAAAAAAGGCGGTGCATTCTTCTTCCTGCTGCTGCCTGCGGGACTGACGGTGTATTTTATTTCCATTTATGTTGGGGCTGCCATGGGAGCTGAGTGGGCGCTGAACAATCCCACCTATCTGTACATGAACGGCTGGTTCCACTATGCCAAGCTGTACGCATCCCTGGCTGGGTGTATTGGCTTCATGATGCTCAAGTACAAAAAAGGCGTCGGTGCAACCCAGTGGTTCAAAGCCTTCCCCTTTGTGATCGTTGCAATTAACATTCTCATTGCCGTTGCCAGCGATTTCGAGTCCGCAATCAAGGGCGCTGCCGCAATGAAGGAATTTGGCGACCGTTGGTGGCTGTCCAGCGAAAATGTCTGGCTGTACGGCGGCTGGTGGAACTGGCTCAACGGCATTGCCGGTATCATCAACATTTTCTGCATGACCGGCTGGTGGGGTATTTACACCTCCAAGAAGCATGACGATATGCTCTGGCCCGACATGATCTGGCTGTACATTCTGGC
>CALXFP010000054.1 GCA_944387615.1 uncultured Oscillospiraceae bacterium
CAACCTCCGATTTGGTTCATATTTCGTCCGGCATGGCTGGGATGAAAGGCGTCCAATTCCCCATGCCAAGCAGGTTTTTGCCAGATTGCTGCTTGGAACACCTGGCGCATCTGCGCAAAATCCAATCCCTTCAGGGAATATTCTTCCGCGCAATGCAGACATGGCTTGATTTTCCCATCGGCTGTCAGCCGGATACGATTGCATTCTCCGCAGAAATGGGCGCTGATCGGACTGATTAACCCCACATTCCCCTGGGCGTCCGGCAGGCGATACAGTTTGGCAACGCCGCCATCATGGGCAACCGGCATGGCTTCCGGCAGCTGCTCCAGCACCTTGGTATAGGGAAGAAAGGCATGCTCGTCAAATTCTTTGTCACACATGGGCATCAGCTCGATAAAGCGCATGTCAACGGGATAGCGTTTGGTCAGCTCCGCCAGGGGGCGAATTTCGTCATCGTTAAACCCGCCTATCAGGACAGCGTTGATCTTGATTTTGGAAAATCCCGCATCCAAGGCCGCATGCAGGCCGTCCCAGAAGGCATCCAGAGAACCAATTCGGGTGATGTAGGCATACTTCCGGGGGTCCAGGGTATCCACACTGATATTCAGCCGCTGGACCCCGGCCTCCCGAAGGGGCCTGGCCAACTTGGGAAGCAGCGTACCATTGGTGGTCAAACACACTTCCTTGATTCCGGGAATGGCCGCTGCCCGTTGGCAAATCGAAACAATGTTCTTTTTTACCAGGGGTTCTCCACCTGTAAGGCGCAGTTTGGAAATCCCCAGAGAAGCAGCTGCTTCCACTGCGGTAATCATTTCCTCTTCTGTGAGCATATCAAAGTGACTTTTTTTGCACACACCATCCTCCGGCATACAGTAGCGGCAGCGCAAGTTGCACAATTCTGTCACAGAGAAACGGAGGTAGGTGATGGTACGGCCGTGTTGGTCAATCATAAGGTACCTCGCATTGTTTCATAGGCGGCAATTCCCGCCTGTTTTCCTTGCCCGATTACAGTTTCTACCATAGGGTGAATCCTATCGCAGTTTCCGCACAGATGAAGCCAGGGAGGATTTCCCAAATGCTCTGCCAGAGTGCGTTCCGGTCGAAGGCCCACCGCAATGACCAGGGTTTTACAGGGGAGAACCGTTCCAGTTTGTGTGATGCATCCTTCTATCGTCTCTTCCCCCAGAACTTCCGTAATGGTTGTGCCGCACAACAGGGAAACCAGCGGCTTTTTCAGGCACACTCGGTTTCTGGCCATGCCTGTGCAGGAAGATTTCTGTTCTACCAGCGTAACATGCAGCCCTTGGTCTGATAAATGGTTCGCCATAATTAACCCAAGATCTCCGCTGCCCAATATAACCGCCGGTCCTTCCGGCCGAAATTGGTGTAGGTTAACCATCTCCTGCAGCTGCCCTGCTGTGTAAATCCCTTTGGGACGGGTACCGGCAATGGGCAGCGCCCCCATGGGGATTTCCCGGCAGCCGGTGGCCAGAATCAGTTGATGAAAATGAAGCTGCTTCCCACCGGACAATCGGGCAATTTTGTCAGAAGAAACACGGAGCACAGTGGTACTTGGAACAAAGGCAATATCCTTTGGAAACGCTTTTCCAAGCTGCGCCGCATATTCCGGCCCGGTGAGCTGCTTCCCAAATCCGCAGTGGGCACATTGCAGCAGCACGCCACCCATGGCTTCTTTTCGATCCACCAGGGTGATGGAGGTACACCCGGCTTCATAAGCCCCTTTTGCAGCGGCGATGCCCGCCGCTCCGGCCCCCACAATCAGAAGGTCAGTGTGTTCCATGGGTGGATTCCTCCAGCAGCTTTTCAATGGCGTAGGTACAGCGGCTCCCCTGGCACCGTCCCATACCGGTTCCAAGGCGCCGTTTCACGCCATCCACAGTTGCAGCTCCCCGGCGGATGGCCTCCAGAATCTCTTCTCTGGTAATTTGCTGGCAAAGGCAGACAATTTCTTTTCCTTCCATTTTGGAAATCCCGGAACGAATGGGGGAAAAATCCGGATTCTCTTTGGCGTGTAAGTATTCGGTCGCCTTTCGGGCCAGCATCGCCCCCAGCCCATCGGCGCAGGTAATGCCCGGGGTTTTGATGCCTATCAAACTGATAAAATTGGGGGCAGGCCGTTCTATGACAAAATCCCCCAGGCTTTTTCCGTCGGGAACATAGGTGCCGTCTTGGAATACAACCCGATGGGGATTGGGACGCACACCAGCAAAAGAGCGGATGACCTGGTCCCATTGAATATCCGGCAAAAATGTGCTGACATCCTCCCGCAGGGCAGCCAGCCCCTCCAGAGTGGTTGCATAAGGCGATTCTGCCAAAGGCCGGCGGGTAGGCCCCAGCAGGAGGGTTCCCTCCACCGTGGGCACAGCCGTCATTCCTTTGCTGCCTTGATTCCCCTGGTGAAACAAAATATGGGCCGGTTTTTTTGCCGTAGAGTCCAATATCAGAAAATCCGCACCATCCGGGAAAATGCGGACGCTGGGAGGAAAAACCAGTTCCTGAATCCAATCCGCAGAATCACCGGCGCAATTTAATACCATAAAGCAAGCCAATTCCTCTCGGTCTGTTTGCAGGATATACCCTGTTTTTTCCGGCAGAATCCTTTTCACCGGAGCAGAAAGCCAAACCTCACACCCTTGACTCCGGGCATTTTCGCAGGCCGCAATTCCCAGCTGCCATGGGTTGACCGTTCCGGTGGATGGGGCATATAAGGCTTTGGAAATTCCGGGAGCAGCCATCGGTTCCCGCTCCCTGGCCTCTTCTCCCGAAAGCAATGTCAGTCCCGGCACCTGGTTGGATAGTCCTGCCTGGTATTTGCCCTTCAGAACCTGGTCTCCCTGTTGGCTGTAGCTGAGCATCAAGCTGCCGCAGCGGGAAAAGGGCACATCCAGTTCTTCGCATAGCTTTGTAAAGGCAGCGTTTCCCTGGACGGTCATGGCTGCCTTTCGGCTCCCAGGGCAGTTGTCATATCCGGGATACACAATCGCTGCATTTGCGCGGGTGATTCCGGTACACACATCCTCTTTGGCTTCCAGCAAAACCGCAGACAGTCGATAACGCATGAGATTCCGGGCTGCAAAACACCCCAAAATGCCCCCGCCAATAATGGCAACGTCAAACCGTTTCATCCAGATACGGGATAATTTCGCCGGGATTGGTCAGGGTATATCCCCCCAGCGCATCCAGTTTTTCCTTAAATTCGGGACTTTTCAAAGTGGAAAGCATTTGCTGAACCATGGGGGTTTGCCATGCGTAGTTTGGAATAATCAAGTCATATTCTTCAATGCAGATGGGGATAAAATCCAGATCATACAGTTTTGCGGCGGAATAGATTCCCATTCCGGCGTCCGCACTGCCGTTGGCAATCTGTGCGGCAACCGAGGTATGGGTCAGCTCTTCCCGGTCGTAACCATAGATGGCAGCAGTGTCCACGCCATTTTCCCGGCACAAATAGTCGGTCAGGATTCGGGTTCCGGAACCTTTCTGACGATTGACATATCGAATGCCTGGGTCTGCAATCTGAGCAAAGGAATGAATGTTTCTGGGATTTCCCTTTTCCACCATCAATCCCTGCTGGCGTCCCACACAGCGCACCAGGGTTACCTCTCCTTTGGGAAAATATTTTTTCAGGAAACTGCGGTTATATTCTCCGGTATTGGTGTCCAGCAAATGACAGCCTGCCCCGTGGGCTTCCCCACGGCGAATAGCCATAATGCCGCCCATGGAGCCGACATGAGAAGAGCTCATATACAGCTCGCCGTTGGAAACATGGAGCATATCTGCCAGTTCATCCAGCAGCGGGTCATGGCTGCCGATGACCACCAGGGTCTTTTCCAGTTTTTCCGGTGGGCAGAGCAGGCGGACACTGACCTCCGCCCCGGCTTCATACCCCTCCAATCCCTGAGGGATTTCCAAAATACCGTCTGCCTTCATAAAGGAAGAAACCACACCGCTGCCCCGGCTTAAGGGGGACGCCATCAGTTTGTCTCCCACATATCCCATGCGAACCCGGACAAATTCCTGATATTTCAGTCCGGATACCACCGGTCGGGACAGAATTGCCTTTCGGTAAACCTTAGCAGCGGCGGGAACCTTTAACCAGGCATCCACCAATGGCTTGAGCAGTTCCTCCATCACAATGATGCCGGAAACCGGATATCCGGGCACACCCAAAATGGGCTTGCATCCCTGATATCCCAAAATTGCAGGTTTTCCCGGCTTCATGGCAATGCCGTGGTAAAGAACCTGTCCCAACCGGCCAATGACCTGAGCAGAATAATCCTCCCGCCCTGCGGAAGAGCCGGCATTGAGCACCACCATATCGCACTCCGAGAGGGCTTTTTCCACCATCTCCTGGATCGCCTGAAATTCGTCGGGAACAATGGGATAAACCACTGCTTCCGCTCCCCACTGCTGAACCATGGCGGAGAAAATGGAGCCGTTGAATTCCAGAATGTCACCGGGTTTGGGGTCGGTGCAGGGAGGAATGATTTCATCCCCCGTGGGAATAATGCCCACCACCGGCTTTCGGATTACCGGCACTTCCAGTACCCCCCCGGCAATCATGGCGCCAATGGCAGAAGGCGTGATGGTCATGTGGCTGGCCAGAATCATTTCTCCGGCACACACATCTTCTCCGATTTGCCGGATATGCTGCCAGGGAGCTGCGGCATCGTGAATGGTAATGGAGCCATCCGGATGGCGCAGAATGTCCTCTACCATAATGACCGCATCGCAGCCTTCCGGAATGGGGTCACCGGTATCCACAACGGTAAACTGCTCAGGAAGCAGCGTTTTCGGTGTGGTTTCCGTAGCGCCGAAGGTGTCCTTGGCGCAAACAGCCACACCGTCCATGGCGCTGGCAGCGTAGTGCGGCGCACAGATATGGGCGTAGACAGCCTGGGCCGTAATCCTGCCCCAGGCACCAAAGACCGGAACGGTCTGGGTCTGGGGTGCGAAGCCTTGCTGGGTGAGAACTTCTATGTAATCTTTTCGCGCCTGCTCCAGCGGCACGTTTGTCAAATAGGCGAATCCCATGGTATCAACCTCCGCAAATCGTTACTTGAATCCGTGTTCCCTGGGGAAGGCCCTCGCAGTCCCGGTCAATGGAAAAATACCCGTCTGTCCCGGCCAATGTGGTAATGAGCCCCGATTTTCCCCGAATGGGATAGGCAAGCAGCTGACTTCCCTGATATTCCAGCCGGCAGCAATGATATTGGGCTCTGCCGTGGTTGGCGCTGATGCTTTCCTGCAAGGTCGCTGTGACGGTATAAGCAGGCATATTCCGACCGGTCAGGATTCCCAGAAGGGGCAGCACAAACAGCTGGGTAATAAAATAGGCGGCAACCGGGTGACCGGGCAAGCCCACCAGGGGCTTGTTTCCCGCTTTTCCCAAAATGGTGGGTTTTCCGGGCTTAATGGCAATGCCGTGGAGGAGAATCTGCCCCATGGACTGGATAATCCGGCAGGCGGCATCCTTCACTCCCACGCTGCTGCCTCCGGACAGCAGCACCGCATCACATTGACGGACTGCCAATGCAACCGTATCGCCCAGCTTTTTCTCGTCATCCACCACGATGCCGTAATTGATAACCTGTACACCAAAGCTTTGCAGCATGGCTTCCAGCATAGGACCGTTGACATCTCTGACCTGTCCCGGGCCGGGAATTTCCTGGCAGGGAACCAATTCATCGCCGGTAGAAATCACTCCCACCGTCTGCCGCTTCACTACCGGGACCTGGACACACCCAATGGCCGCCAGGGCGCCGATATCCTGGGCAGACAGCACTCTCCCCTTTTGCAGGATCTTTTTCCCAGGGTAGACATCATCTCCCCGGAAAATCATATTTTGACCAGGCGCAGCAGATTTGGCAATGCCAATGGTTCCATCTGCGTAATCCTCGGTAAATTCCACCATAACCACACTGTCAGCACCTTCCGGAATGGCGCCTCCGGTGGGAACCGCAGCACAGGACTCCGGCGCCAGGGCAAACCCTGGTGCTTGCCCCATGAGGACCTCTCCTTGCAGGGGCAAAATGGCTGGAATCGCATCGCTGCATCCAAAGGTATCCCGGGCACGAACGGCAAATCCATCCACGGTAGACCGGTCAAAATCCGGTACAAACTCCCGGGCAGCAATATCTTCCGCCAAAACCCGTCCCAGAGCCGATGACAACGGGACTTTCTCAATTTCTACAGCAGGAACAAATTCCTGTTTTATCAATTCCAGAACTTCTTCCGGCGTTTTTACATGAAGCATAACCGTCATACCTTTCCAATGATCTTTCCCAAATCCCGATAGTCATTGCCGGAAAAGGAACAGACTTCCTTCCGAAACACAGGAGAATTCAATACCTGTAACAGCCGCTGCCCCTGGGGCATGTCCAAAAATGACTGTTTTAACACCAGATCGTACCGTTCTTCCAGCAGAGGGATAAAATCCAGCCCCTCCATCTGATGACACACCCGCTCTGTGCCAATGGCCAAATCTGCCTCACCGGCAGCAATGGCAGCCGCCATAGTCAGATGGGACTGCATCACGTTGTGGTAGCCCTGCAGGGAAACCGGGGAGATTCCCAACCGTTTTAGCTGCATATCCAATAAAATCCGGGAGCAGGAACCTACTCTTCGATTGCGGATAGAAATGTCTCCCCGTCCCAAATCAGACCAGTTGCGAATATTCTTGGGGTTCCCTTTTTGAACATAGAACCCTTGGGTGCGGTAGCTGATGTTGATCAGCACTGCCGGTACCCCCGGCATCAGGAATCGGACAAACGAAGTATTATAGTCAATTCCGTCATACAAATGACAGGCAGCAGCCTGCACACGATCCTGATACAGAGAAAGAAGCCCCTCAAAGCTGGAAAGATAGGTCCGGGCCGCAGGGACACCTTCTTCCTGCAAATAATTGGCCAGAACGTCCAGCACCACATCCTGACCGGCAAGAATCATTTCCGGTTCATCCGGTGTCAGAAGCGTTGACTTGGTATCTACCGTGTGAACCGGGCGGGTGGAATGCTCATGTCGGGACCGGGCAATATAGGCGTCTACATCCTCTTGGGTAAAGCGTACTTTTCGTCCGATTTTATAGGAGTGAATTTCCCCTCTGCGGATCAGGTCATAGATGGTGGTTTTGCTGACATGAAGCATATCGGCCACTTCCTGGGTGGACAGGGATTTGTTCTGCGCCACGATGCTCAAACCTCCTTCGACATATTGCCACAGACTGATAAGAAGTATTATACTTCTTTTTGTCATATTTTACAATACCCCAGGCAGAAAGTTTTATAACAAAATTCATATCATTTCGTATCAATTCGCGCAGCGTTTGTTGCAGATGCCGAAAATTCTATGGTTCAAATGGGGTTGTTTCGTATCAATTCGCACAGAAAAGAGGGAACCTACTTGAACAAATAAGGGATTGCCATATAATAAAAGTGGATCGTTAGAAAACGGAAACAACCTGATAAACGGAGGTAATACATATGGCTGGTGCATATTATGAAAAGTTGGCAAGAATCAACCTGACCACCGGCGAAATTAAGTCTGAGCCTTTGAACATGGATTTGGCAAAGAAGTTCATCGGCGGCCGTGGCCTGGGCACAAAGATTCTGTATGATGAAGGGGTTGCTGCAGCAGATCCCCTGTCTCCGGAAAACAAGTTGGTATACATTACCGGCCCCATGACCGGTGCGTCCGCACCCTCCACAGGTCGTTATATGGTGGTCACCAAGTCTCCCCTGACCGGCATGATCGCATGCTCCAACTCCGGCGGTATCTGGGGCGCCAAGCTGAAGTATGCCGGCTGGGATGGCATCATTGTAGAAGGGGAAGCGCCCGAATGGAGCTACATCACCATTGAGGATGACCAGATTGCACTGCACAGTGCGGCAGAGTATGTGGGAATGCTCAGCGAGGAAATTGACGAGAAGCTGAAGCAGAAGCATGGCCCGGACTGTTCCGTCCTGAACATCGGCCCTGCCGGCGAAAAGAAGGTTCTGCTGGCCGCAATTATGAATGATAAGGACCGGGCTGCCGGCCGCTCCGGCGTCGGTGCGGTCATGGGCTCGAAGAAACTGAAGGCAATCGTTGTAAAAGCTTCCCGCAAGACATTGGACAACATCGCCGACATCGATGCACTCAAGGCCGCCACCAAGCGTTCTCTGGAGCTGATCAAAGCCAATGGCGTCACCGGTACAGGACTGAAAACCTACGGCACCGCTGTTCTGGTGAACATTATCAACAACGTTGGCTCCCTTCCCACCAAGAACTGGCAGGAAAGCTATTATGAGCAGGCAGAAGACATCTCCGGCGAAGCCCTGGCAGAGAAGTACCTGGTCAAAAACAGCGCCTGTGCCCGCTGCCCCATCGCCTGCGGCCGTGTGGTAAATATCAACGGCAAGGTTGCGGGAGGCCCGGAATACGAACCGCTGTGGGCCTATGGTTCCAACTGCGGCAATAACGATTTGAATGTCATTGACGAGTGCAATATGCTCTGCAATGAATATGGACTGGACGCCATCGGCACTCCTTGTACCATTGCTGCGGCCATGGAGCTGTATCAGCGTGGGGCAATCAAGGAAGAGGACTGCGCCGGTGTCCCCCTGGAATGGGGCTCCACCAAGGCGTTGGTGGAATGGAC
>CALXFP010000055.1 GCA_944387615.1 uncultured Oscillospiraceae bacterium
TAAATTGTCCAAGGTGTTTCTTGTTCGTCTTTGCGTTATTCAATTTACAAGGTACAGAACTCGCTGCCCGCTCTCGCGGTTAGCTTTTTTATTTTAGCACGCTCAGTTTCATTTGTCAAGAACTTTTTTCAAGTTTTTTCAAATTTCTTTGAGCTTTTTCGCTTGCCGTTGCTCGCTCGAGCAACTTTTATATCTTAGCGCATCTTCCAGAGTTTGTCAAGAACTTTTTTCGAGTTCTTTCAAACTTTTTCGTTGTGCTCTTCGCGGTCTTTCGTTTGGCTTGTTGCCCTCGCCAGACAGCTTGCGTAGTATACCACTGGGATTCCCATTTGTCAATAGCTTTTTTTCAATTTTTTTACATTTTTTCATTGCTGGTTTTTCTTGTCCACTGGATTCAGATTCGGGTCTCTTTCCTTCTGGTTTTTCAGTCTTCTGCGCAGCAATCCTCTGCCGCTGGGATAGGGTGTCAGGAATCTTACTCCCAGGCATTTCAGTGTTGCCAGATGGTAGATCAGGACTGCCGTTCCCGCTGCTACTCCCCAAATCCCAAAGAAGGTAGCAATACATCCCAATACAAACCGCCACACCCGGATTCCTTCCGCCAGGTCCCGATTGGGCAGCACAAAGCCGCAGATACTTGCCACACTGACCACGATCAGCACAATGGGCGAAAGCAGCCCCGCTTCCACCGCCGCAGTACCCACCAGGATACCGCCCACTGTGGAGACAGACTGGCCGATGGCCTGAGGAAGATGGATACCCGCCTCCTGCAGCATTTCATAGGCAATCAGCAGCCCCAGCACCTCAGCCGCAGTTGTAAAGGGTATGCCTTGTTTATTGTTCATAATAATATTCAAGAGTCCCCGGGGAATCCACTCCAGATGGAATTTTACCATGGCAATATAGATTCCCGGCAGCAGCAGTCCGATAATCAATGCCGCATACCGCAGAAAGCGGATGCAGGAGGCCGTGAGAAAATCCCGGCTCCTGTCTTCCGAGCTTTCCATCAGATACCCCAGGTCCGCCGGGGCCAGATAGGCCAGGGGCAGACCGTCCACCATAAGTCCCACTCTTCCATCCAGCAGTCCCTGGCAGAACCGATCTGGCCGCTCGGTATATTGCAGCAGCGGGAAAGCCGTTGCCCGGGAGCCGGTGATATACTCTTCTACAGAAGCCGGAGAGATCATGCCGTCAATATCAATGGTATCCAGCCGCTGTTTCATCCGTCTGACCAAGTCCGGGTTGGTAATGCCATCAATCCAGATCACCGCCACATTGGTAAGACTCCGCCGTCCAACGGTGGTAGCGTACAGCCGCAGATCCGGCGTCCGCAGGTGTCTGCGCAAAAGGCTGGTGTTGATGCGGATGGTTTCCACGAAGGCATCCTTGGGGCCTTTGATGGTGTTTTCCACCTCGGGAGCGGAGGGGCCCCGGCTGACACCGGTTTTGACTTCATAGGCAATGGCCCCAACTTCCGGAAACAGCACCACGCAAAAACCGTTGACCAATTTCATGGCAACGGTTTCCATATTGTCGCAGGCCGCCGCCACACTATTATAAATACCGCCGCGGAGGGCATTGCGGTACAGCTGCTCCATGGAGTTACCTTTTAAGTTATCGGAGATGGGCTTGAGAATGTATTCGGACATATCTGCTCCGGAAATCAGGCCGTCAATGGCGTAAGCATACAGGGTAAAATTGCCGCAGTCCAGTTCCCTGGCAATAAAATCTCCTGCGCCCTCAAATTGCTTGCGGATCTGCGCGTCTGTCATTTCCTTCACCTCTGGGCAATTATGCCCGGTTATTGCTTTTTTATTACGGAAATGGTATAATTTCTCCAGATTATCTTTGGAGGGAGCGCCATGAGCCGGATTGGACGGATTGAAAAGAAAACCGACACCCCCTATCTGAATTTCTATCAGCTGGAGGCTGAACATCGGGACGGACGGATTTCTCCTTATTATATGGCATCCCGGGCAAAGGACATTGCCCACCTGAAATCCGTCACCGGAAAAAATGCCCCCGATGGGGTGATTCTGTACGGTGTCTACGGCCCCGAGAAAGACAAGCTGGTGCTGATTCGCCAGTATCGTTACCCTTTGGGCGATTATGTGTATGAATTTCCTGCGGGTTTGATTGAGGATGGAGAGGATATGCTCAGCGCCGGCATCCGGGAAATGTATGAGGAAACCGGTCTGTCTTTTCAGCCCCGAGAAAGCGGCAGCTACAGCCGTCCCTTCTTCACCACTGTGGGCATGACTGACGAAAGCTGCTCCATGGTATTCGGCTACTGCTCCGGTACTCCCACCAACGCCCACCAGGAGGCCTCCGAGGAAATCCAGGTGGTTCTGGCCGACCGGGCAGAATGCCGCCGGATTCTCAAAGAAGAAAATGTAGCCGTGATGTGCGCATATATGATGATGCACTTCATCGCAGCTCCGGGAGATCCCCTGGATTTTCTGGAAGGGTAAACTGAGTATAAAGGAGTCTTTTCCATGTCCCATACCATCGCCGCAATTTCCACCGGCAGCCAGGTCAGTGCCATCGGCATCGTCCGTCTGACCGGAGATGACTGCATTGCCGTTTGCGACCGGGTATTTTCCCTGCAGTCCGGGAAAACCTTAGCTGACATTCCCGACCGGAAGCTGATGCTGGGCGCTCTGCACGACAAACAGGGCCGTACCGTGGATCAGTGTATGGCCGTAGTCAGTCGTGGGCCCCACAGTTATACCGGAGAAGATACGGTGGAATTTCACTGCCACGGCTCCCCCGCTGTGCTGGCAGCGGCTCTGGAATCGCTGTATTTAGCCGGTGCCAGGCCTGCCCGCCGGGGAGAATTTACCAAGCGGGCCTTTCTCAACGGCAAGCTGGATCTGACCCAGGCGGAAGCGGTAATCGATTTGATTGAAGCGGACACCGCCGACGCTGCCGCCAATGCAGCCGGGCAGGTAGGCGGTGTATTGCAAAAGAAGCTGGCCCCCATTTATGACGACCTGACCAACCTGTGCAGCCATTTCCATGCGGTGCTGGACTATCCGGATGAGGATATTGAGGATTTCGCCCTGGAAAATTACAGCGCCCTGCTGCGCAAAAACGCCAAGGCCTTGTATGCGCTGCTGCAAACCTACGGCCAGGGCCGGATTCTGCGCCAGGGCGTGGCTGCCGCCATTGTGGGCAAACCCAACGTAGGCAAGTCCAGCCTGCTCAATGCCCTGGCAGGATATGACCGGGTGATTGTCACCGACATTCCCGGTACCACCCGGGACACGGTGGAAGAAACGGTGATGCTGGGCCACACCCGGCTGCGGCTGATTGACACCGCCGGCATTCGGGAAACCGGGGATCAGGTGGAAGCCATGGGCATCCAGCGCTCCAAAGAGGCGGTGGAGAATGCGGATTTGGTGCTGTTCGTCTGTGACGGTTCCCAGCCCCTGACCCAGGAAGACCAGGATATCATCGACCTGTGCCTGGAGTGTGAAAACGCCATTGCTCTGGTAAACAAATCCGACCTGGGCGCTCAGGTTGCTCCGGGTGATCTGCCGTTCCTGGCTGTCATTTCCATCTGCGCCAAAACCGGACAGGGTCTGGATCAGCTGGCAGACATGGTGGATACCCTGTTTGAAGGGGAAAGTCCCTGTGACGGCTCCATTCTGACCAACGCCCGGCAGTTCGACGCCTGCCGCCGGGCCTATGAAGCCATGCTGCGCTGTATGCAGGGCATGCAGCTGGGGCTTACCCCCGATGCGGTGCTCACCGATGTGGAAGAAGCCATGCAAGCCATGGGCGAAGTCACCGGCGCTACCGTGCGGGAGGATATCACCGCCCGGATTTTTGAGCGCTTCTGCGTAGGCAAGTAACCTGCGCCTCTATGTTTAATACAAAGGAAGAAAACCATGATTTATTTAGACAACTCCGCCACCACCAAGCCCTGTGCCGAAGCGGTGGCTGCCATGACCCAGGCCCTCACCGAAACCTGGGGCAATCCCAGCGCCCTGTACGGCTTTGGCCTGGAATCCGCCCGGAACCTGCGCATTGCCCGGCATCAGGTAGCTGCTGCCATGGGCGCCGAACCGGATCGGGTGTTCTTTACCTCCGGCGGCACCGAAACCGACAACTGGGCATTTTTCGGCACCGTGAAAAAGCTGGGCAAACGGGGCAAGCACATCATCACCACCGCCATCGAACACGATGCCATCCTCAACTGTGCCAGGGAGCTGGAAGCCCAGGGCTATGAGGTAACCTATTTGCAGCCGGACTCTCTGGGCCGGATTACCCTGGAAGATCTGAAATCCGCTCTGCGCAAAGATACCATTCTGGTATCCATCATGATGGTCAATAATGAGGTCGGTTCCGTGATGCCCATCAGCGCCATGGCGAAGCTGACCCACAAGGTCTGCCCGGAAGCCATTTTCCACACCGATGCGGTACAGGGATTCTTGAAGGTTCCGTTCAGCGCCAAAACCCTGGGCGCAGATTTGATTTCCGTATCCTCCCACAAAATCCACGGCCCCAAGGGTGCCGGTGCGCTGTATCTGTCCCCCCGGCTGAAATCCTTCCCCCCGCTGATTCTGGGCGGCGGACAGGAAAACGGTCTTCGCAGCGGAACCGAAGCCATGCCTGCCATTTTGGGCTTTGCCGCTGCCGCCGCTGCCGGCGCCGCCACCTGGAAGGAAGATACCTGCCGGGAGCAGGAGCTGCTGGCAAAATTCGTGGAGCAAGTTTCTGCCCTGGAGGGAGTGAGAATCAACGGTGCCCACGAAGCGCCCCACATTCTGTCCCTGTCCATCCCCGGCCTTCCCACCCAGAATTCCATCAACCTGCTTCAGGATGCGGGCATCTGCGTCAGTGCCGGAAGCGCCTGTGCCAAGGGGCATCGCAGTCATGTACTGACTGCCATGCGTCTTTCTCCCGAGGTCATGGACGGCTCTTTCCGGATCTCCCTGAGCCGCTATAGTACCCAGCAGGATCTGGATGCCCTTCTGAGCGTTATCCGGGACACCCTGCTTCCCCGGGTGCGATGAAATTTTGCACAATAATTCTTTCGTTAAAAAAGCGTCGGTTGTGAAAATCGGCGTTTTTTCTTGTTTTATGCAACTGCGCACCAAAAAAGTTGCAAAAACCTCTTGTATTCTCCGCCCAAGTCTGCTACAATGTGGAGCATCCAATTCTTTCAAGGGAGGACATCTGTTCATGAGTTATGTAGATGAAACCCTGGCCCGGGTCAAGCAGCAAAACCCGGATCAGCCCGAATTTAACCAGGCCGTTTATGAGGTTCTGGAGTCCCTGCGCACCGTAATTGAGAAGAATGAAGATACCTACCGCCGCAACGCTTTGTTGGAGCGGCTGACCACCCCCGAGCGGGCCATCCTCTTCCGGGTGCCCTGGGTGGACGACAAAGGTCAGGTTCAGGTAAACAACGGCTACCGTGTGCAGTTCAACAGCGCCATCGGTCCCTACAAGGGCGGTCTGCGGTTCCATCCCAGTGTGAACCTGAGCGTGATCAAGTTCCTGGGCTTCGAGCAGGTGTTCAAAAACTCCCTCACCGGTCTGCCCATCGGCGGCGGCAAAGGCGGCTCTGACTTCGACCCCAAGGGCAAGTCCGACCGGGAAGTGATGGCATTCTGCCAGAGCTTCATGACCGAGCTGTACAAGTACATCGGCGCTGATACCGACGTGCCCGCCGGTGACATCGGCGTAGGCGGCCGGGAAATCGGCTACCTGTTCGGCCAGTACAAGCGTATCCGGGATCTGTACGAAGGCGTGCTCACCGGCAAGGGCCTGACCTACGGCGGCTCCCTGGCCAGAACCCAGGCTACCGGCTACGGCCTGCTGTACCTGACCGACGAGATGCTCAAGTGCAACGGCAAGTCTCTGGAAGGCAAGACCGTTGTGGTTTCCGGTGCCGGCAACGTGGCAACCTACGCCATTGAGAAGGCCTGGCAGCTGGGCGCCAAGCCCGTCACCTGCTCCGACTCCACCGGCTGGATCTACGATCCCGACGGAATCGATGTGGCTACCCTCATCGATGTCAAGCAGGTCAAGCGTGCCCGCCTGACCGAGTACGCCAAGGCTCGTCCCAACGCTGTCTACCACGAGGGCAAGGGTGTGTGGAGCGTCAAGTGCGACGTGGCTCTGCCCTGCGCCACTCAGAACGAGCTGCTGCTGGATGACGCCAAGATGCTGGTTGCCAACGGCTGCTTCGCCGTGGCAGAAGGTGCCAACATGCCCACTTCTCTGGACGCCACCGCTTATCTGCAGGAGAACGGCGTTCTGTTCTGCCCCGGCAAGGCTGCCAACGCCGGCGGCGTAGCCACCTCCGCTCTGGAAATGAGCCAGAACTCCCAGCGTCTGAGCTGGACCTTTGAGGAAGTGGATGCCAAGCTGAAGGACATTATGGTGAACATCTTCCACAATCTGGACGATGCCGCCAAGGCTTACGGCATGGAAGGCAACTATGTTGCCGGTGCCAACATTGCCGGTTTCCTGAAGGTCGTGGACGCCATGAACGCCCAGGGCATTGTGTAAGGAATCTCTCCGGGAGGAAGCGCAAAAGCGTTTCCTCCCCTTTTTGTCCGTTCCCTTCTTACCAGGCAGTGAACATCCAGCAGCCAAAAGAAATCCCCCGGAATTTCCCTTTCCTGGTTGAAAACGGGAGGAAATTGTGGTATCGTACAAGGCGGATTTTGTGAATTTGGAGGCGCTGAAATGCTTACGCGTGTACGCACATTCTTTCAGAAAGAAATGGTGCTCTGTATTGCCGCCCTGTGTGCGGTGGCGACTATGTTTTTGATTCCCCCGGATGGGGCTTATCTGGGATACATCGATTTTCGGGTGCTGTGTCTGCTGCTGTGCCTGATGGCTGTGGTGGCAGGATTTCAGGCGGTGGGCGTTTTCCGCTACATCACCTACCAGCTGCTGCGCAAAATTCACAGTGGCCGGGTTCTGGGCGTAACTATGGTGCTGCTGCCCTTTTTTGTGTCCATGGTGGTAACCAATGATGTGGCCCTTCTGATTTTCGTTCCCTTCACATTAGGACTTTTGCAGCAGCTGGGCAACAAAAAGGCAGTGATTCCCATGCTGGTGCTGCAGACCGTTGCCGCCAATCTGGGCAGCATGGCAACGCCGGTGGGCAATCCCCAGAATTTGTTTCTCTATGCCGCCTATCAGCTGTCGGCGGGAGAATTTTTCGCCGTGATGCTGCCGCTGAGTGCAGTGAGTCTATTTTGCCTTGCCGCCGGGGCGCTGCCCGTTCTTCCCGGCAGCCTGCCTCAGCTGAACCTGAAACCGGAGACTTTGCGCAGCCGGGGACGGCTGGGGGTCTATGTGCTCCTGTTTATCCTGTGCCTGCTGACGGTTTTCCGGCTGGTCCCCTACGGTCTGACCACGGTGGTGGTGCTGGTGTGCGTAGCCTGGCTGAACCGGGAGCTGCTGAAAGAACTGGACTTTGCCCTGCTGGCCACCTTTGTTTGTTTCTTCATTGTATCCGGGAATCTGGCCCGAGTGGAGGCAGTTCGTACCTTCTTGGAAGAATTACTCTCCCGCAGCACCCTGCTCACATCCGTTGCTACCAGCCAGATTATCAGCAATGTTCCTGCCGCAGTTCTGCTCTCCAGCTTTACCGACCAGTGGAAGCCTCTGCTGGAAGGGGTGAACATCGGCGGTCTGGGCACCCCCATCGCATCCCTGGCCAGCCTGATTACCCTGAAGCTGTACCTGCGTTCTCCCCAGGCCCAGGCCGGGAAATTTCTGGGTGTGTTTCTGCTGGCAAATGTGGCAGGTCTGGCGATTCTGCTGCTGACCGCCACAGTGATCTGACCAATCGTATAAGCAAAAACAAGTGCCTTCACCGGAAATGGTGAAGGCACTTTTGATTACATAAGCTGGTTGCGCTTTCGGTTGTAAAGCTTGGCAAGACCGCCTTCGCTGGTTTCCCGGAAGCGGTGATCCAGGTTGATGCCGGTTTCCTTCATGGCCCGGCAGACCATATCGTAGCTGATATTCCGGGAGCCGGTGAGGAAATAGCTGAGGTTGCAGGCATTCATGGCCCGAACCGCCGCCACCGCGTTGCGCTCGATGCAGGGAATCTGCACCAGCCCGCAGATGGGGTCACAGGTCAGGCCCAGATGGTGTTCCATAGCCACTTCTGCGGCGTACTCCACCTGATCCAGCTGCTGATGATACAGCTCCGCCAGTGCGGCGGCAGCCATGGAGCAGGCAGTGCCGATTTCCGCCTGACAGCCGCACTCAGCACCGGAGATGGATGCGTTGGTCTTGGTCAGGTTGCCGATGATGCCCGCCGTGGCCAGTCCCCGGCAGATTTCCTGGTCGGTAAAGCCCTGGGTGACCTGGGCATATTTCAGCACCGCAGGCAGAACGCCGCAGGCCCCGCAGGTGGGCGCGGTAACCACGGTGCCGTTGTCCGCATTCTGCTCCGCCACTGCATAGGCATATGCGGCGATCATCTGAAATTCCTTCAGCGCCGGTTTGTCATCCCCCACGGTTTTCTCCATCAAGTACTTGGCCTTCCGCTGGACATTCAGTCCCCCGGGCAGAACGCCGGTTTTGGACAATCCTTCGTCAATGGAGTTTTTCATCACCTGCCAGACTTCCATCAGGAAGTCCCAGATTCCCGACCCTTCGTTCAATTCCACATACTC
>CALXFP010000056.1 GCA_944387615.1 uncultured Oscillospiraceae bacterium
AAATTTGCAAAACTTATCTTACCTCATTATATGGATTGACTCATACCACATTGTGGGCTTAAATCATACCAAAGAATACTAAGGCATCTGTAATCGCCACTTCTTTTCCTGGCAGATATTTCGGCTGCCAGGCATTTTAAGCCTTCGATTTATTGTAATTCTCAAGCTCAATAATGCTATGCTTCAGCTCGATCTGAGCAATATAGGGGAAAATGCCTTTCATCCAGTCTGCTCTAACACGAGCTCTTTTATCTGCCCGTAGTAGCATCCTTCTGAAAGCTGGACATGTCCATACCTTCCAAAGAGAACTCCACACGCACTATTTTGAAGCCGCTGCTTTCCTTGAAAAAGAAAATAGCCGTTTCCAGCGCTGTCCTGTTGCTGGCGAAATGCGTAAGCTAGAAATTAAAGGGAATGAGCATATCCAGCAAAATGGCAGCGGGAATGGAAAGTCCGATCACCAGAAGGGTTTCCTTTCCGAACCTGCGCCGGACCGTGAGGATGCCCAGAATCAACGTCACCAGGTGCAGCGCAGAGCGAAGGTCCACATACCACATTCCGTACACCAGGGTGCAGTTGATGAGAAAGCCCAGAATCCCGGCGGAAATCACAATGGCGAGCCAGCCAGTTCCCTTGGCATACCAGCAGAAAAATGCAAGAATCGGGGAAAGAAGCGTAAACCCCACCCAGATCATGGCGTAGCTTTTCGGGAAAAATCCGGCCACATAGTTGCTGTACAGGTAGTAGCTTGCCACCATTCCCACAAAGAAGGCAAAGACATTTGCGCTGGCCTGAAAAGGACTGGGACTTTTTATGGACAAAAGGACGGCAATCACGATCCACGGGGCAAAGGTGCCCAGGAAGTTATGCAAATCCAAAGATGCGTCGATCTGCTGCAAAATACCGGGGAGGGCAGCCTGACGGTAGTCCAGGTATTTGGAAAATGTGCCGAGACACGCGCCCAGCAGCAGGGCACCTGCGACCATGAGCAATCTGGACTGGAGAGAAGGTTGTGTTTCCGGCTTTCTGACACGATTCAAATACTTCATAAGGAACTCCTGACGGTGATGGGGAAAGCGAACGGGCTGGGGCGAGGGAAGGGACCATTTGCCCCATTATACCGGCTCCCGGAGGGAGAGTCAATGATGCAATAAAGAAGAAAAGGCCGGGAGATTTCTCCCGGTCTATGTCTGTATCCTCTTTCACTGATTCTGGGTAAAAGAAAAGTAGGTAACCATTTCTCATTTCATGCTTGGTGTGCCGCCGGTGGGCGACTGCTATTCAGTTTTTAGGCGAGACGACCAGCCTGATAAATTAGAATTTGTTACTGCATCATCAGCGATAGTTCTATTTCATCTTCGTCCGCTGCTCCGGTCTCTGTAAAGCCTCTGCTCTTATACAAATTTAGTGCCTGGATATTATCCTTGTTACAGGTTAAGGTTACTCGATTTGAAGAGCCAAAAGGTTTAGCCTTGATATAATCAAGCACACAATCCAGTGCGCTTTTACCATAGCCCCGTCTCTGATTCGATTCGTCAATCATCATATGCCATATATCATATTCAGGAATATCATAATCGTAAATTACCATAACATAGCCAACCATAATGTTATCTTCATATATTCCCAAAGGCTGACATTGATCCCTGTAAACATAGGCCTGTGCGAGACTGCGAATCGGATGTGAAACAAAGCGTTCTTGTTCTGGTGCGAGTTTCAGATTAAATGCGTCAATAAAGTTTTCTTCTGTAATTTTTCTAAGATGAATCATAAATTCCTCCATAAATTGTCCTGACTTAATCGATAAGTTGATCTTGTGTGAACATCTATAAGGAACAGAGGATTGCATCAAAAACAAACAAAAAGCCGTGGCTAATTAAACCACGGCAAAAATCTACAAAATACTCTTACAATGCAACCGAGGTCCTCAAAAGATATTCAGGTTTCAAATTAACCTTGTTATTTTCCATAATTGAGCACCTCGCTTTCTATCTGGTTTTGATTAATTATAACACCGAGCATCAATAATGTCAATAACAGTTCACGTCTTATTGTTTAGCCAGAAAGTAGCTGGTTTCTATAAAACTTTCTGAACAGGAACAGTTTACAAAGCAAGGTGTTTCCGCCCAGCAAATCACAAAGGGGTAGCTGGCACAGCCAGCGCAGGGGAAGCGTAGCGTCCCCTGTGATGATTGGAAGCAGCCGCAAGTGTGCAGGAAATCATCCGCTTTCCGCAGGAAGCCCCTGACTCTCCTTCGCGTGGCTCTTTCAATTACCGCTCCTTATCTCCTGCTGCCCCGTTTTTTCTGGTCCTGCCGGATTTTGTCCAGGCTTGCGGAGGGAACTGCGCCGCAGCTACGGAAGGATGCCACTGTTTCGCTCATCACCCGGAAGTTCAGCTCCGTGCCTTTTGCGTCCGGCACATAGTCCACCGCCCGGTCGGCGTCAATACCAAACCGTCCGGCGGTTTCCACGGCGTCGATGTTGGCTCCCAGGAAGATGAACTCCCAGTGGAAGCGCTCCTTCTGCCGCTGAATCATCTCCTTGACCTGGTGGGCGGAATATTCCCGGCTGGCGTTTTCCTCACCGTCTGTGATGATGACGAACATCACCTTTTCTGCCCGGTAATCTTCGGCGGTGTTTTTCTGGGCGGTGGCGATTTTGTGAATGGTTTTCCCGATGGCATCCAGCAGCGCCGTGGAGCCGCCCACAAAATAGTCCTTTCCGGTGATGGGCTTCACCGCCCGGATGTCAATGCGGTCGTGGAGCAGCGAATAGTGGTTGTCGAAGAGCACCGTGGTGATGATGCATTCACCGTCCACCTTCCGCTGCTGCTCCAGCATGGCGTTGTAACCGCCAATGGTGTCTTTTTCCAGCCCGGCCATGGAGCCGCTCCGGTCCAGGATGAATACCAGTTCTGTCAGATTCTGTTTCATAGTAAAAGCCCTCCTGCTTTTTGATTGTATCTACAGGATACAGCAGGAGGGCGTTTTATTGGTCGCTTTTCAAGCGACATCCGTCACACAGCGACCAGAAGGGGCTGATCGTACTGGAACAGGACCTGATTGATTTCAAAAATATCGTATTTGCCGCTGACGATGAAAAATTCCACAATCACATCGAATTTCTGGCTGTGGGACAGGGCATAGCCCGCCCGTTCCAGCAGGTCGTCGGTCTCCGGCAGGGTCAGCTTCAGGGCAATGGCCAGGGCCAGGATGGTCCGCTTGCTGGGGGTATAGCCCTTGCCGGTGCGGATTTTGGAGAACAGCTTCCGATCAATATTGGCCCGTTTGTATACTTCGGTATCAGTCATCCCTTTGGCGTCGATCAGCCGGAGCAGGGTGGTATTGAAGGGCTCGTCCAGCTGCTCCATCAGATCGTCCAGCGCCTGGGGAGCCGCTGCCATGGGTGCCGCCTGGACAGGGGGCGGAGCCATCATGGCGCTGTCCATGGCCTGATATTCCACTTCCAGCAGGTTTCGGCGGGATACCGGATGGGTGTCCACATAGTGCTCGTCAATGTAGCTTTCCACAGCGCCCAGCAGTTCTTTCCCCACGGCAAAGGAGACCCGGTCAAAAATCACCAGGTAAACATCCATGTCATGGTCGGCCAGAAATTCCCGGATGGTGGAAATTGCTACTTCCAGGGCCTGATCTTTGGGATAGCCGTAGATGCCGCTGGAGATCAGGGGAAAGGCGATGCTTGCGCAGTGGTTCTTTTCTGCTAGTTCCAGAGAAGAGCGGTAGGCGCTGCGGAGCAGCCGGGCGCTTTCTGCCGGATTCCACTGCTGATATACGGGTCCGGTGGCGTGGATAACATACTTTGCCGGAAGGTCAAAGCCGGGGGTGATGGCAGCCTCGCCGGTCTGAATGGGAGCCACCTTGTCACAGGCGGCTTGCAGCCTGGCAGGCCCGGCAGCCCGGAAAATCGCGCCGCAGACGCCGCCGCCCATGGCCAGCTGGGTGTTGGCAGCGTTGACAATGGCATCCACCTGCATTCTGGTGATGTCTTGCCGGATGATGGTAAAGGGCATAAGAGGACCTCCTTTGCCTGGTTGATGTCCCGAAAGGCGTATTTATCGTTCTTACTTTGATCGGGCGTTACTCAAGTACTGCTGTGTCAGAACCAATTCTCCCCGGCCATTGTGTGCAATTCCAGCCCACTCCAAAACTGCGGCAAGTACAAATACGGGATCAAATACAGAGTCTCCCACTTTCTTGCCAGCGTAGTTTTTTGCTACGGCTCCAACAACTGTATGTTCATCACAACTGGGATGCCCTAGCTTGTAATTTCTGCCGTTTCCTTTTTTGGCTCTGCCGCCATTGGCGACTAACAACTCTACAATTACGTCGAACACAGTATACTCATAATTGGGTTTAATTGGGAGTTTGTCGCTGATAAAAGACTTTCCATCACTATCTGCCCAAATCTCACAGGGGAGGCCTCGTGCGGTGTAGACAGTAACATGACCACCATTTTCCAGCAGCTTTGCCTTGATAATTTCTGATGCTTTCGGATTGCTTTGGTCAAGTTTCAGACTGATCATAGCTACGTTCTCCTTTTCAGAACGATTTACTTCGTCCGAGGTAAGGTGCATCTGGAAAAGAAGATCGTCCAGTTTGTCCTTCGCTACAATATAGGATATTCCAAATTCGTTCTGAACGCCTTTCAAATTTCCTCGATGGCGTAGAAATGCCAGTAAAAACCGATATTGTTCTGGGCTCAAGTTTTCAAATATGCTATGCTCCATCAGCTTTTCCTCACTTTTGAGTTTGGGCAATTACCCCATCCAGATTGTCCAGAATGAACTTCTGGGCATCCAGGCTGTAGACAATCACAGAGTAGGGGCCTCTGGGGCTTTCTCGGTGTTCCAGCGTGATGCCCAACATTGTGCCGTTGCGTGTGGGATTTCGTGTCATTTTTCCATTGGCGTCAGGAATAATCTCTAGAAAGTTCGACTCCATCAGCCAATCCAAAAGATATTTGTAGCTTAGTTTTTGCATGTTATCAATTGGAATCAGTTCATTAATGCGCTTGGCAATCTCGCTGATGGAAATGGGGATTTCCGAATAACGAAACTGTTTCCGGGCTTCGTAATCCAGCTGAAACGGCTGCTTGACAATTTTCACTTTCGGCTGAGAAATGCCTCCATTCTCTACTATCTGCCTCAAAAGGTCAGACACATAGAAAAGGCAACGGGATATTTTGACGTTGTTGATGACATCACCATCGGGAACCACTTGGCCGGTCACAGGATTGATCCCGTTAGCTAGTTTTTCTACATAAGCTTTTGCATAAGTGATTTTTTCTAGTTCAGTCATACCATTGCTCCTTATCCCACTACCAATTTATTTGTCTTCTTCAAAAACTTCGCCGGAATGGGCTGGTCCAGTTTCCAGGTAATGTTCATGGGCTTGCTGCCTTCGTGCTTTACATAACTTGCTGTGCCCAGGAAGGTGTAGGCCTCAGCACTGCCTGTGATTCAGTCAGCCTTTCCATCCGTCTGTATGTGCTGCAGTAAGATGTTCTTATGAGCATTTTAATGCAGGAAGTGCCCAATAAATCGGGTGCATACGCTCTCCTTGCACTGCCATGAGCATTTCCTAGGACGTAAGAAGTTCACTATTCAACTGTAGCCTGATGCTCAAAATTGACCAGGATACAAATAATGAAGAGATCGTCTTCCGGCACCAAAGTTTATGTGTACTTTGAAGCAGACAGTTGCTATAAAAGCATTTGAGGTAGTTTATCTGTTTCTTTTTGCACAATTAAACCCTATCCCCGCCAGTTGGCGAGAGGATAGCTGCCATTGATATGTTTATAGTCTGCAAGCAGCGCATGCTCCTTGGCGTCGGCATCCTGGCAGACTTCATAGGAAAGAAGCAGGTTTTCGGCACCCTCAATTTGCCAGATTGCCCGTCCGCCTTTGTGATTGACTGCTTCATTCCAACCATATCGCATGTACTGCCGTAGTCTTTGCTTTAACCCCTTTTGACCACTGGCTTTGCCGATATACAGGATTTCCCTATCTTTGCAGAGGGCATACTTTTCCTGCAGCACGTTTACATCGTAAAATGGGGCGCGTGGGTTCTTTGCGGTCGGAAGAAATCGAATCTCCATATCTTTTGGAGCTAATACGAAATAAATGCCCGGTTTGTCTGGAATAGCCGAACAATTGGAGTAATACAATTCATGTAATGGAATCAGCATGAATAACCCCTTTCCAGATAAGGCCGGATCCGTTTCCAATCTTGGATCTGTGTGTTAAGGCTCGTATCTTTTCCTTGATTCCGATTGAGTGTTCCCATGACACCACAGTGTGCCAGTGCAAATATGTACGCTGTTTTTCCACTATTCAGCATGACAGGTACGGGGTTTTGGTCGCTTTCAATGAAGTGGTTATATGCTCCAATTTGAACCTGTTTGCTAAATGCGGTTAACACGCCTTCAAAGGTGTTTCGGCCCAGACAGAGAATTACCTTGGGCTTGATGATTTCTGCCAGTTCCTGGAAAAATGCTTGGTCGTGCCGAACCCAGCCCGGCTTGAAGCCACCGCTGGTTCCTTCATTTCGATACCCCAGAACAAAATTGGTAAAGAACACGTTAGAATTGGGCCTTTCGATGGGAATGGAAAGTGCCTCCTGAAACAGCTGTACCAGATTTTTGTCTGTGGGGTTGTCATTTCCGGTCATGTAATCGGGAATGGGGCCATTCGGGGCAAGCTGGATTTTACGAATACAGGCTTCTCCGTCTTTTGTCCGGAGACATCCCCAGTCCTGTCCTACCAAAAGAATGGGTGCATTCAGATTTCCTCGGCCCTGCCAGTATGTCCACAGGTTGATTTCTTGGCAGGCATCGCACCAGGACAGCCGTGGATTCTTTCCATCCGGCGGACCATCGTAGGAAGCGTAGCTCAGGCGTGCCTTCTCTACCAAAGTCTGGTAGCGTGCTCCTTTTTCACCGCCTATAGAAGCAGGGGCCTTGGTCAGCAGGGAAAGCGACTGCAGATACCGTGTTTCCCAGTAAGGGAAACCGACGAAATCAAATTCCGGCTTGGCCTGTAGCACCGGCTCTGCAGCGGCCAGTCTGGTATCCATCAAGGCCAGAAACTCATGGTACAGCATGGCATCATCAATCTCCTGCACTTGCTTCTGTTCTTCCGGTGTCATCGGCTCTGGAAGGTATTTGTTCCAGATAGCTTCTTGTAAGGGTTTTTCAATTTCCAGGTATTGGGGCAGCTCTTGCTTCACCGGTCTGGTGACATCGGACAAGTAGGCTTCGCTGGCATCATGCAAAAGACACGCCAGCTGTACCTTACGGGAATACCCTCTAGCCGCAGCCTCCTGCATACAGTTGACGCAGTGCTGCCCCACGGAGTAAAAGGTCTTGAAATGGCCGTTTGCCCGGCAGAGCATACTCAACGCGTGGGCGATATCCCGGCTATCAATTTGATCTGGATTGGGATTCAGAGGATCAAACATTGTACCGGTATAAGTCATTATGGCACTCATAAAATCACGTTCTCTCTTTTGTAATCCGCCCGTAATACTGCTCCAATTTCTCATCACAGATCTTCTCAATCTCTTCCTTTTCCGCTTTGCTGAGCTTCTTCCAGACGGATTCATCCACCTGGACAATGCCCAGAGTTTTGGTGTGGTGCAGCATCTGCATATCCTCAAAACGTTTGAATGGATTGGACAGGATATTCCGTTCGGATTGCATACAGCGTCACCTCTTTTGTCACTTTAAGGGAAAACAAGAGAATAAAAGTATTTTTATTGTATTAAAATAAAATGGACCTGTCAACTAGGCTTTAGGCAAAGATAAGCGGATGCTATGACTACTTGACAGGAAAACCAAGCTCCCGGCTCAGTTCCATTGTATAAATGCTGGTTTGTGCACCATCGCAGACATATCCTGGTTCCACTAAGGGTAAAACTTGGTTGGCAAAAACATATCCGCAGTAATGGGCAACCTTTGGGCCGATTGTTTCCAGATAGATGTAATAATTTTGAATGGCATCCAGCTGTGATTCTGTGGACTGTCCATGCCTTGCCTGGAAGGCCGTGATGGCGGTGTCATAGCAGATGCGGCCCGGGAGACTGTACATAATGTGTTCGTGAAGGAAACGATCGGATCCTTCCGCAACAAAATGATTTCCACCTGGACAGCGGAAATTGGCGAGATTTGCCTGAAAGCCCAGATAGGCGCTGTAGCGCAAGTCCGAAATGATTTGTTGATCCTGGGCAGAGAGAAATTCCTCGGCTTCTTTTCCTAGTCGATTGACCAGTATTTTTGCAGCATCCTGATAAGCTGCTTGAACAGGAGGAAAGTCCAAATCTTTTTCTACCAGCCAATTGCTTAACTCGGTGATCATGGAGACGGAAAATGAATTGGATAGAACGTCTTGCACTGTAATCATGGTTGTTCTGCTAAATTCGCTTCAACGGAATGCCCGGTTCGGATGAACGGTGTGGGCAGTTCGGTTGAAGAGGTGTGAAATTTAGGTACTTTTTCAGCGGGCCCGTCAGGGGGTGACCGGGTTCAGATTTCTCATGTTCTTCCCGTTC
>CALXFP010000057.1 GCA_944387615.1 uncultured Oscillospiraceae bacterium
ATCATGGGGCATTCCTCACAAATTTCGCTAATTATAGACATTATAGCACAGCTTCCCCTGGGGGACAACGGAAAAACACAGGAGAATACTGTAAAAAAAGCCCCGCACTTTTTTGGCACGCCACAGCATATTGTATAGGTGATGCCAAGCCCACCCCATTTCCCAGAGAAACAAAAAATCGGAGCAATCTGCCCCGATTTTAGCGTATTGAGAATTCTAACTTTTTCGGCCAGGGCGTGTACCTGGCCGAAAACACTTCTCAGGCTGCAAGTGTGAAATTTGTCCCCCATCGGGGGACAAATTATGCGCGCAGCAGACTGCCAAAGTTTGTCGGAAAAGCCCGTAGGGGTTTTTCGACAGTTTCAGCCGCAGCCATCTGCCCCGGTTTTCCTTTCTTTTTGCTTTTGCTGTGGTAGTATGGACAAGGGCGAGCTGTTCCCTTCTCACCCTTTTTCGCATCACACCGCTGCGCATTCGGCGATACACTTGACAGACTATGGAAACGGATGCTGCAATTGCCGTCGCATTTGCTTTCTGTTCCTTTGCTGTCCAAGGGTAGTATGCCCGGCACAATCTAAGGTATACGGAGGAAAATTATGGAAGAAATTGTAACGCTGCTGATCCCTGCTTTGCTGGCCATCGTGCTCATCCGGCTGCTGGTGCTGCCCATGAAGCTGATTTTCAAAATCGCGCTGCACTCTGCCGCCGGATTTATCTGCCTGTGGCTGCTCAACGCCATTTCCGGCTTTACCGGGATTTTGTTCCCCATTAACGCCGCCACGGTGCTCATTGCCGGTTTTCTGGGGCTTCCGGGGATTGCCGTCATGGCCCTGCTGGCAATTATTCCGTAAGGGGAACTGTCCTTTTCTTCTGCCAATCTTGACATTTTTCTGCCGGGTAGTATAATTGTTTTGATAAGAGGAAAAGGAGTGAGCCCCATGTACTATCGTATGAAAGTCGCAGGCCTGGAGCGGGATCTGCCCATCTGCCCGGTCAGCGATACCCTGTATATTGCCGGTTTCGTCATTTTTGGCGATCCGGAACTCACCGTTGCCTGCGCCCGGGAATTGCTGGCCAAGGCCCCGGAGTATGACTACATCATCACCGCCGAAGCCAAGGGCATTCCCCTGGCCCATGAGATGGCCCGTCAGGCAGGAAATTCCCGCTATATTCTGGCCCGGAAGGCTCCGAAGCTGTATATGAAGGATGTGTTCGGTGTTACCGTCCACTCCATCACCACTGCCAAGGAGCAGAAGCTGTATCTCGATGGCGCCGACGCAGAACGGATGAAGGGCAAGAAGATTCTGATTGTGGACGATGTGATCTCCACCGGCGAAAGCCTGAAGGCTCTGGAAACCCTGGTGGAAGAAGCCGGCGGCGAAATCTGCGGCCGCATGGCCATTCTGGCTGAGGGCGATGCTCAGGAGCGCAGCGACCTGATCTACCTGGAAAAGCTGCCCCTGTTCCACCCCGATGGAACCGTCATGGAAGGGACGAACTAAAGACAAAAATAAATAGAAAAACGGAGGTAGGAATTATGTACGAAACCCCTAAGCATTCTGTTGGATTCCTGGAAGCTGTAGCACTGTTCTTCTCCCGTTATACTGACTTCAGCGGCCGTTCCCGGCGCAGTGAATATTGGTGGGCATTTCTGTTTAACACCATTGTGGCTACGGTATTAGCTTTTCTGCCGGAAGGTCTGGCTTTTTTGTCCGGCCTGTGGTCGCTGGTCATTTTGGTTCCCAGCTTAGCACTGTGCATCCGCAGACTCCATGACGTGGGCAAAAGCGGCTGGTGGTATCTGTTCCTTCTGATTCCCCTGGTGGGCGGCATTATTCTGCTGGTTCAGTTCTGCAAAGACAGTACCGAAGATAACCAGTGGGGCCCCGATCCCAAAGCGTAACAAACTGCAAAAGCGCTGCCGGAGTTCCGGCAGCGCTTTTTTTACATTCTCTGCTTCAGCATATTCAGCAGAAGCCCCTTGGCATAGTGCATGGTTTCGTAGCGGATGTACATCAGGGCATTTTCATCCCACAAAAACCGTAGACTGGGCGGAAAATCTTCATCGGCGAACCAGAATTGCAGGGCAATTTCCAGCCCGTCAAAAATCTCCATGGCGTAGGCAATGTCCCCGTTGGGCAAGGGGCGGCCTTCCAACGACTGGCAGGCTTTGCGCAGACCTTCCGGGTTTTCCTGAAACAATTCCGCCCAGGGGTCCCGGGTGTCTTCCAGCAGGTTGGTATGAAACATCAGACCGAATGAAGCCATATTCCGGAAGGTTCCGGTGAGAAACCGATCTTCCCGGCTGTCGCAGATCAGATCCAGCATGGTCATCACTTCGGCAAAGGTGTTGGCATCGGCCCAGATTTCTCCCACTTTTCGCTCCAGGTTCCCTGTCTTGCGATGCAGGCGGTAGGTCTGGCGAAACAGTACGGGATAGAGGTAGGTTTCGTCAAAAGCCAGATTCAGCTTGCGAATCAGCGCCTGCTGGTCGTAGGTCAGAAACTTTTGCTTGGCCTGGCCGGCCTGGATCTGGTAGTTATCCGTGCGCTGCATGAAATTCTCCTTCCTTCTGCTTTGTTTTCTCTCCACCACTATAGCACCAAATGGCTTTGTCCGCAAGAAAAGCTTAATGGTTTTTAGGTTTACTTTTTCCAATTTCTATGTTAGAATGGTTCCAATTGTGAAGTAAGTGAGTTGATATTCTTGAATTTTGACAGCACGCTGGTCAAAATTGACTTAGATGCCATTTCATCCAATTTTGATGCGATTTGTGAAAAAGCCCAGACTGCGGTCATGGCAGTGATCAAGGCGGACGCCTATGGTCACGGCGCCGTTCCGGTGGCCCGGCTGCTGCAAACGCGCTGTGCCTTCTTTGGCGTCAGCTCCATGCTGGAAGCCATGGAACTGCGTCAGGCCGGACTGGATACCCCGATTTTGATTCTGGGCCATACCCCGGTGGAGGCTTACCCCACCGCTATCAACCAGCAGATTCGTCCCGCCATTTTCCGGTGGGAAGATGCCCTGGCTCTTTCCCAGACCGCAGTGCTTCTGGGCAAAACCGCCGCTTTCCACTTTGCGGTGGACACCGGCATGAGCCGGATCGGCTTTCAGGTCAGCGAAGAATCCGCCGACCTGTGCGCCAAAATTGCTGCCCTTCCCGGACTGAATCCCGAAGGACTGTTCAGCCACTTTGCCACTGCCGACTGTGCCGATTTAACCCGGGCACAGAAGCAGGCTGCATTGTTTGACAAATTCGATGCCATGCTGAAACAGCGGGGCGTGTCCATCCCCATACGGCACCTGGACAATTCCGCTGGTCTGATGAATTTTGCCAACCATTACGAAATGGTTCGCTCCGGCATCGTTACCTACGGTCTGTACCCCAGCACGGAAGTTTCCACCGAGCAGTTGGCCCTGACCCCGGCACTGCAGTGGTTCAGCCATGTGACCTGTGTCAAAACCCTGCCCGCCGGTCGGGAAATCAGCTACGGCGGCACCTATGTGACCAGCCGGGATACGGTGGTTGCCACCGTTCCGGTGGGATATGCCGACGGCTACCGCCGGAGCCTGTCCAACAAGTTCCATGTCCTCATAAACGGAAAAAAGGCCCCCATTCTGGGCCGGGTCTGCATGGACCAGATGATGGTGGATGTCACCGGCATCCCCGATGTCCAGCCCGGTACGCCGGTGACTCTCATCGGCCGGGATGGGGAAGAATCCATCAGCGTTGAGGACATCGCCCAGGCTGCGGACAGCTTCAACTACGAATTTGTCTGCGGCATCAGCCGCCGGGTTCCCCGGCTGTACCTCAGCGGCGGCAAGGTCATTCATTCCGTCCATTATCTGCTGGACAACTGACTTCCGGCAGTTCCATCGTCTATGAAATCCAAAACAAAGGAGGATCTCAATGTCCCGTAAATCCAACCGCAGGCATTCTTCTGCCACCCCGATCCTGGTGGTTCTGATTATCCTGATGATCGCAGCCACTGCTCTGGTGATCTGGATGTGCATCGATCTGGTGAATAAAACCCCCTCTGTTTCCACTCCGGAAAGCACCGTGCAGCTGCCGAACAGCGGCACCACACCCTCTCAGGCCCCGGTGGAAACCCAGGCGCCAACCACCGCCCCCGCACCGGAACCGGAAACCGTGGTAGCTACCGCCAATATTGCCACCATGGGTGACCTGCTGATGCACAAGCCCATCATCGATACCTGCGCCACCGGCGATGGCTACAACTTCGATTCCATCTTCCAGTATCTGAAGGATTACACCTCTGCCTACGATTACGCCGCCGCCAACCTGGAAACCACTTTGGGCGGCCCGGATTACCCCATTCAGGGTAACCCCCATTTCAACTGCCCGGATTCCATTGTGGATTCCGTAATCAATGCCGGCTACGATATGCTTCTCACCGCCAACAACCACTGCGGCGACACCACTGCTTCCGGCATCCTGCGCACCCTGGAGCAGGTGCGGGGCAAGGGCCTGAAAACCCTGGGCACCATGCTCAATGACGAGGAGAAGAAATACGAAGTGGTGGATGTGAACGGCATCAAAATCGGCATGCTCTGCTACACCTACGCCACCGGCGTGACCTCCGACGGACGGCCCCAGCTCAATGGCAACGCCGCTCTGTCCCAGGCTGGCATCGTCAACTATTTTATGGAAACCAATCTGGATAAGTTCTACTCCGAGGTAGAGCAGCACCTGGCCGATATGAAGGCGGACGGTGCTGAGGCTACCATGGTGTTCCTGCACTGGGGTGTGGAATATCAGCTTCAGGAGAACAACACCCAGCGCACCATGGCCCAGAAACTGTGCGACATGGGCGTGGATGTGATTGTGGGCGGTCATCCTCACGTGGTAGAACCGGTGGACCTGCTGCAGAGCAGTGTTGACCCCGACCACAAGACGGTCATCATCTATTCTCTGGGCAATGCCGTTTCCAACCAGCGGCTGGGCAACATCTCCTATGTCAGCACCGCCCACACCGAAGACGGCGCATTGTTCTCCGTGACCTTTGAAAAGTATTCCGACGGTAAGGTTTACCTCTCCGGCACCGATGTGCTGCCCGTTTGGGTGAACATGCACAGCAACAACGGTTCCCGAGAATACAACATTCTGCCCCTGGACATCAGCAAGGAAGACCAGTGGACGGAGATGTTCAACCTCACCGCAAATAACTTCTCTTCCGCTCAGGCATCCTACAAACGTACCATGGATATTGTGGGCGATGGTCTGAAGGAATGCCAGGACTATCTGGCCCAGGCCAAGACCGACCGGGAAGCTTACTATCTGGATCTGGCCACCAATCCGGAAAAGTACGAAAGTGCAGAACCTACTCTTTCTGTGGTGGAAACCACCCAGGCAGTGGAAGAAACCACCCTGCCCGCTGCCGCCTAATCAAAGAAAAAATGTGGAGACAGAGCAATCTGTCTCCACTACTTTTTTTGCTTGCAGGCATATTCATAGGCCCGTTTATAGTCTTCCAGCTCCCGGTAGCAGTGTTCCAGCTTCTGGGCCGTTTCCCGGGGGCATGCCTGTTCCGCTCCATGAAAGCACCGGGCGGCTTCCCGGAATTGCCCGACCCGGAAGTAGAGTTCTCCCCGGAGCATGCACCAATTTGGCCCGGTCTGGTCCTCCACCGCTTCCAGCAGCGCCTGGGCTCTGGCGGTTTTTCCCTGGTTCCAGGCTTCCTCTGCCCGCAAAAGCAGCTCTTCATCCAGGCTGGGAAGGCTTTCGCTGACAGACTTGCCCAGTTTGCCCAACAGCAGCAGCCGCTGGCGGTTCAGAAGTTCTCCGCAGTAAGCGGTGCTTTCTTCCGCCTTTTCCAGCAGTTTCCGGGCATAAATCCACCGCTCCTGCTCCATTGCCCGTCGGGCCAGGGCCAGGTAGGTGCACACCCAGAGCACCCCTTTTTCCCGGTCATAGACTTCATCCGGCTGCCGGTAGTCCTTCAGCGCCTGGGCTGCCCCCGGAAAATCTCCGGCATCGTACAGCCGCCGGGCGGTTTCCATAATCTGCTGATTGGGGGAGATGACCGTCTGTTCTTCCAGAAAATAGCTCACGGGTTTTCCCAGCTGGGCGGCAAGATACTGCAGACTTTTCATGGAAGGTCTGGCGGTGCCGTGCTCAATCTGGGAGAGCATATTCCGGGTAATTTCCTGACCGCACAGCTGCCGCTGGCTCAGCCCTGCTTCCAGCCGTGCCTGCCGGATTTTCTCACCCAGTTCCATACGCCGCCCCTCCTTCCAGGGAAATGTCATTTACCGGATTATACCATAACCAGCCGCTTTTTTCTACCGTTACAAAAATTTCATTTGCTATTTTTCACGTCTTGGTTTATAACAGTAGTATTATATCAAAACAGCGTTTATATCACCTGACAGATAGGAGTTATTTTATGGATATTCGCAATATTCGGCAGTTAAAAGAGGCTGCCCGGCAGCGATTGGATGAATTTCCTAACCATAAGCGGATTGTGCTGATTTACAGCGGCATTGCGCTGGGACTGACCGTTCTGGTTTCGATTGTCAATCTTTTGCTTTCTCTGCAAATTTCCAACTACGGCGGTTTGAGCAATCTGGGCATGCGCTCGATTTTGTCCACGATTCAAACCATTTTGCCTGTTTTTCTGACCCTGGCACTGATGCCTTTGGGCTTGGGATACCTGGCCGCTATGCTGCGCATTGCCCGGGGACAGTACACGTCCCCCCAGACCCTGCGGCTGGGGCTTGACCGGTTCTGGCCTCTGCTGCGGCTGAATATTGTCAAAGGACTGATTTTTTCCGCCATTGGCTCTGTGTGTCTGTACGCCGGCATCAGCATTTTTATGATGACTCCTTTCGCCCAGCCGCTGATCGAGTTACTGACCCCTGTGCTGACCAGCAGCACTGCCATGACTTCCGGCTTTGTGATTGATGACGCACTGGCCATGGAGATTGCCGCTACCATGTGGCCCGCCCTGGCAATCAGCGCCCTGGTATTCTGCTTTGCAGCGGCTCCGGTGATGTATCAGTACCGGATGGCAGAATATGTGCTGATCGACCGTCCTGCTCTTGGCGCTCTGGCTGTTCTGCGGGAGAGCCGGAAAATGATGCGGGGCAACCGTCTGGCGCTGCTGCGGCTGGATCTGAGCCTGTGGAAATATTACGGCGGCTTGCTGATTGCTTATCTGGTCTGCTATGGCGATCAGATTCTGCCGGCGCTGGGCATTTCCCTTCCCTTCTCCGCAGGCGTGAGCTATTATCTGTTCTACTTTGCCTATATTGTGGTGCTGTTCGCCGTCTACTACTTCCTGAGAAACCGGGCCGAAGTTACTCTGGCCCTGGCTTACGAATCCGTCAAGCCCGTCGAACCGAAACAAAGCGGCGTGGTGCTGGGAAACATTTTCCAGATGTAACGAAATCGCCCGGAGAGGAAATTCTCTCCGGGCATTTTTTATCCCCCATATTCTTCCAGGATTTTTCGCAGCTGCTCGTTGCCTTCGAGAAAGGCATGTTCTCCTTTTCCTTCCAGGCAGGAACGGAAGGAAGAGACCAGCACAGAAGACATGTCCGCTTTGGGTTTCACGGTATGGCAGCGATAACACAGTGGGGATTGTGTCATATCCCAAGGCTCTTTGGACAGTTCCAGCATCCTGCGAATCAGCTGAAGGCAGCCTTCCGTATCCTTGCGGTAACCTGCCAGACTCAGCTGGGGTATGATCTGCATATAGGGCCAGTACCCCCACAGCCGGGGCATCTGACTGGCGATTTCGCCAATGGCCTCTGCCATTTCCGGATGGTGGGTCTGCTCTTCCAAGTCCATAAGCTTATACAGATACCCCAGGACACTGTGATACGCCTGCATCAGCTTGCCTTCCAGAAATGCAGCGGCAGCGTCCTTGCCTTCCCGGTAAGCAACAATGCTGGCACGCAGCAAGGTGGTATCCACCGGGGCATCCGGCAATTTTTCCAGCATGCGCTCAGCATTGTCATACTCTTCCCGCTGAATATACTTGCTGGCCAGCACATAGGTTGCCGCCATACTGGCCTGGGGGTCCCGACCATTGGCAGAGCGCTCCAGCCAATCCATAATCTGCTGGTCATAGCGCGCCATCTTCTCTTCTTCCAGATCCGCCACAAGCAGCGCGCCGTTTAAAATCGTTGCGGTGGTGTGAATCAGCAGATCACACCGGGGATATTCCCGGATTTTTTCTGCGGCACGGTCAAAGGCTTGCTCCAATTTCCCCTGGGCTGTCATTTGGGAGAGTTCGTTGACAAATTGCCCGATCTCCTGCTGACTCAGCTCCTCCCGGAAGGAAAAGAGCTGATTCATGTCGATATTCAGCAGTCTTGCCAGCGCCGGAAGCAGGGTGATGTCCGGATAGGAGTTGCCCTTTTCCCATTTGTTCACCGCCGGAGGCGTCACCCCCAGGTAGTTGGCAACCTGCTCCTGGGTCAGTCCTGCGGCTTTCCGGCTGGCTTTGATTTGTTCACTCAGCTTCATCCCGGTGTCCTCCTTTACATCATTGTTTTGGCAGTTTCATTATAACAC
>CALXFP010000058.1 GCA_944387615.1 uncultured Oscillospiraceae bacterium
TTTTCCTCACAGGCTTCCGGATTGCGGTGATAGTACTCCTGAAACAGCACATCCACCACAATCAGCAGGGCAATTCTGGCCGGAACGGAGCCGGACTGGAAGGGCCCTTCGTTGGAGCCGCAGCGCAGCACCACATCTGCCAGGGATGCCGCCGGGGATTTGGGGAAGCGGGTGACCAGGATGGTATGGATGCCCCTGCTCTTTGCCAATTCCAGCAGCTGCAAGCCGTTGATGGTGGCGCCGGAATAGGAGAACAGAATCATCACGTCCTCTTTTCTCATGGTGGCCACGGCGGTCATCTGCATGTGGTAGTCAGAAATGGCTTGGAATTTGCCGCTGACGGTGGAAAACAGGTGGGCGCACTCGCTGGCCATAATCATGGAGCCGCCGGAACCCAGGCAGATTACCCGGGGGGCTTTTTCAATCAGCTCCACCGCTTGCATCACCTGCTCCGGTTCCATCAGACGGATGGTCTGCTGCACAGCATCATGGGCCAGCCGGGCGATTTCCTGGCTGCGGCCAGTGACGGTGTCGGTGGCGTCCTCCGGATGCTTGGTCAGGGAGGCCGAGTGCCGGGCCAGCTCAATCTTGAAAGCGTTGAAGCCCTTCAGCTGCAGGCTTCGGCAGAACCGGGAGATGGTAGCCTCGGCGGTACCGCATTCGTCAGCCAGCTGGGTGATGGACATGAACTGCACCTGGGCGTGCTGGGCCAGCACAAAATCCGCTACTTTTCGTTCCGCTGCGGTAAGCTGATAATAAGATGCGTGGATTCGTTCCAGAATGTCCATATGCTGTTCGTCCATTCCTGGTCTCCTTTCGTGGGGCGGTGATGTAAGAAAAATTCGGTTATTCGCCGAGAATCTGACCCATCATCTGGTCAACCAGGGTCAGGCAGCGAGGTACATGGAAGGGGCCCTTGAAGGTCGAACCCTTGCAGGCGGGCTGGGTGGGCTTGCCATCCCGGCGCAGATAGCCGTACCACTCGCCGTATTCGTCGGCAAAGTAGGTCTTGCAGTAATCGAGAATCTGGTAGAAAATGTCCAGATACTTTTCGTCCTTGGTATCCCGGTAGATCATCATGGAGGCGATCAGTGCCTCGTTGTGGGGCCACCACAGCTTCATGTCATGCTCGTAAGCTTCCGGAGGATTGCCCAGGCAGTCCATGAAGTACAGAATGCCGCCGTACTCCTTGTCCCAGCCCATGTTGAAGGCCATGTTGAATACGTCAATGGCCTTGGCATGCAGCTCCTTATCGCCGGTATCGTTGGCGTAGTCCATCAGGAACCAGCTGCACTCGATGTCGTGACCGGGGTTGACCATCCGGCCTTCGGTGATGTCCAGCCGGGGGGTGCCGTCGGGAGCCACGTTTTCCAGGGTGCAGTGCAGGTCGGGCTTGACGTGGTAGCGGAAAATGTCGCTGACGCACTCCTTGGCCCGGGCGTCGTATACGTCCTTCATCTCCGGGTCAACCCGCTTCATCACGCCGGTGACGTTCAGAATAATCATGGGGATGCCCAGGGAGCGGCCGCTGCGGGTTTCGGGAATGGTCTTGGGGCCAAGGCCGGTGGGGTCGGGCATGCCATGATTCAGGTTCCAGTACATGTCATAAGCCCGACGTGCCCGTTCCAGATACTCCCGCTCACCGGTGATGCCGTAGTACTCGGCATTGGCGATGCAGTAGAAGGCCTCGGAGTAGCAGTAGCGGCGCTGGCGCAGAGGCTTGCCGTCGCCGGTGACGGTGAAGTAGAGCCGTCCGCCGGCTTCATGATTGACGCAGTATTTTTCCAGGAAATCGATGCAGCTCTTGGAAGCGGCCAGCCACTCTTCCCGCACACCGTAAACGTGGCACAGGTAAGCGTAGGTCCAGCCGCAGCGGCCCTGCATCCAGACGCTCTTGTCGGTGGAGAAGATTTTCCCCTGGCGGTCCAGGCAGGTGTAAATGCCGCCATGGACGGGGTCCATGCCGTTTTTCAGCCAGAAGTCAGCTGCAATTTTCAGCTGATCCTGAATCCACTGGCGCTCTGCAAGAAATTTTTGACGATCCATGGATGATTCCTCCTGTAAATGTTGTGTGCCCTCCCGGGCGGACTTTTCTTTATCATACCATTGCGGAAAAACAATTTCAACCGGAATGGAGAAAAGGAAAAACTTTTTTGTCAAAGGGTGACACTCCGGGGAAACTGTGCTACAATGAAGCCAATCTCATCCCCGGAGGTAAGCGAAATGTTTCAGAAACTGTTGAACCCGGAAAATCCTTTGATGATTACCATGACCCAGGTTACCGACTGCATTTTCCTCAGCTTGTTCTGGCTGCTGGGCTGCATTCCGGTGCTGACCATGGGGGCTTCCTTCGCGGCGCTGTACGATGCCGCCTTCCGGGGCTACCGCCAGGGGGAGAAGCACACCTGGCATCGGTTTTTCCGGGTATTCCGGCGCAATCTCAAGCCGGGGCTGCTGCCGTCGGTGGTATTTGCCGGGGTGTTCTGGGCCGCTGCCCGGGGAATGATTTCCCTGTGGAACGGCGCGGTGCTTGGGCAGCTTTCCTGGATGCTGTTTTCCGCCGGTGCGGTGGTGGGAGTTTTGCTGCTGGGGATTCTGAGCGTGCTGTTTCCCATGCTGTCCCGGTTTGAAAATTCCTTCCTGGGACTGCTGAAAAATACCGTGTTTCTGAGCCTGAGCAAGCTGCCCTTTACTCTGGCGCTGGGAGCCATCAATGCACTGGGACTGTATCTGTGCCTGCGGTTTATTTTCCCAATCTTTTTCCTGCCGGCCCTGCTGGCGCTGATTGACAGTCTGCTGATTGAGCCCATGTTCAAACCCTACTTAACCCCAGCCGAAAGCGCTGTCCCGTGAGGGCGGCGCTTTTTTAATGGGATTGCACCCAGTGATACAGTGCCTGGGCCAAAGCGGCGTGGCCCTTACGGGTCAGGTGCATGTAGTCAACCTTGTTAAATTCGCAGCCTAAGGTACCGGCATCCAGGAAGTGAGCGCCCAGCAGGCGGCACTGCTCTTCATAATACCGGGCCAGTTCCCGGGAACGCTGGACACAGCCGCTGCCCATGGTGGCGGCCACCGGGCAGGTGAGCATGCCATCTTCGATGGGGGGCGGGGCGATGACCAGAATATTGGGGGCATGATCTCCCCAGCAGGGGGTGTCCATGGCCTTCTTCACCAGTCTGCCCATACCCAGACCAATGCAGGCGCCGCTGGCGCAGAAACGGTCTTTGGTATCATTGGTACCCAGCATGATAATCAGAAGATCAATGGGTTCGTGGCTTTTCAGGCAGGGATGAATGTACTCCAGCGCACTGAGCCCTTCGTAAAGAGGGTCAGAAAAGCAGGTGGTTCTGCCGCTGAGTCCTTCTTCAATGACCAGGTAGTCTTCTCCCAGATATTTCTGCAGCAGCTTTGTCCAGCGCTCATCCTCATTGAAGCGGATACCGCCGTCGGCACAGTCGGCAGGGTCTGCGCAGTAGCCGTGGGTGTTGGAATCGCCCAGACACAAAATATGTTTTTTCATGGAATGCACCTTCCTGTTTTTTCTTACAGGATAGCATGTTTTGTCCTGCCGTCAAGGGCAGGGCAAAACTTTCGTCAATGTGCTGTAAACAAGAATGCTGTTTTTGTGCGTTATGGAAAAAGTTTTCTTTTTCGACTGTTATCGGAAAATAATTTTCAGAAAATGGTTGACAAAGGAAATGTTATCGTGTAATATCTTCAGTAGAACGCACGATTTGTTGTGTCGAATTGTGCAAAATAACAAACTGTGAGGAGAATGTGATTATGAAGAAGGTTATCGCACTTCTGCTGGCTCTGGTCATGGTTCTGGCACTGGGCGCTTGCTCCGTGGAAAAGACCGTGGAAACCCAGGCTCCCGAAACCCAGCCCGCTGCCGCCGAAGGCACCCAGGCTGCGGCTCCCGAGGCTGCCGGCGATCCCGTAGAAATCTCTCTGTGGACCTACCCCATCGGCAAGTGGACTGACGAGGCTACCGTCTCCGCTCTGCTGGCTGACTTCAATGCCGCTTACCCCAACATCACCGTCAAGGTCGAGTATCTGGACTACACCAACGGTGACGACAAGGTCAACACCGCCATCGAAGGCGGCCAGGCTCCTGACATCGTCATGGAAGGACCCGAGCGTCTGATCGCCAACTGGGGCGCCAAGGGTCTGATGGTCGACCTGAAGGACATCGTTCCCGCCGGTACTTATGACTCCGTTTTGTCCTCCTGCACCAGCGCTGACGGTGCTGTCTACGAAATGCCCGTATGTATGATCGCTCACTGCATGGCCATCAACCGGGACGTGTTCGAGGCTGCTGACGCTCTGCAGTACCTGAACGAGGAAACCCACACCTGGAACTCTGTGGAAGACTTCTTCAAGGCTGTTCAGGCTGTGTATGATGCCGGCAACGAGTACGTTGGCACCATCTACTGCGGCGGTCAGGGCGGCGACCAAGGCACCCGTGCTCTGATTACCAATCTGAGCGGCGGCACCTATGCCAACGCCGAGCACACCGAGTACACCTACGCTTCTCAGGAAAATGCGGAAGCTCTGGCCAAGCTGTATGCCCAGGACGGCATCACCTTTGATACCGCTATCCAGGCTGCGGACGAAATCCAGGCTTTTGTCAACGGCACCTTCCAGATGGCTTTCTGCTGGAACATCGGCCAGGAAGTTACCAATGCTGACGCTCTGAGCTTCGACGTTCTGCCCATGGCATTCCCCTCCGACACCACTCCCTCCCTGCAGGGCGGTATCTGGGGCTTCGGCGTGTTCGACAATGGCGATGAGGCCAAGATCGAGGCTGCCAAGACCTTCATCAAGTTCATGACTGAAGACGACGCTCAGTACATCAAGGCTGTTGAAGCCACCACCTATGCTCCTGTCCGTGATGTGGAAGGCGTTTACGCCACCGACGAGCTGTTCCCCGAGTACAACCTGCTCAGCCCCATGATGGGTGACTACTACCAGGTCACCAAGGGCTGGACTCAGGCCCGTACCGAGTGGTGGAACATGCTGCAGCGTGTCAGCGCCACCGACGGCTCCGTGGAAGCCATCCTGGCTGAGATGGAAACCGCTCAGACCGCTGCCAATGCCGCTGCTGCCGCAGAAGGCTGATTCCTGACCGGAAAGAAGAAATAGTCATCTGAACAGCGCCCCTCCCCTTTGAGGGGAGGGGCGTTTTCCAAAGCGAATTTACGAGAGGGGGATCTTTTTGGTCAAGACACCTGTGCAATACAACAAAAAGCAGCGCCGCCTGGTAATGCAGGAAAATGTGGCAGCCTACGCCTTTTTGCTGCCGTTTTTAATCTTCTTCGTAGGCTTTGTGCTGTATCCCATGTTCATGTGCGTCTATACCAGCTTCTTTGACGCAACGATGGGCCGGGAAGATATCTTTGTGGGTCTTAAAAACTATCAGGAGCTGTTCCAGGACGAAGTGTTCTGGATCGCCCTGCGCAATACGCTGGTAATCGTGGTGGTCTCCGTGCCGATTACCTGCATCTTCTCCCTGTGGGTAGCCTCTGCCATCAGCAAGATGCCGGTGGCTGCCACCTCCGCCTTCCGCTGCATCTTCTACCTGCCAGTGGTTACCGGCTCTGTGGCCGTCACCATGGTCTGGAAGTGGATGTTCAACAACTACTACGGCATTTTCAACTACCTGGGCAAGGACGTGCTGGGTATCTTGGATAAGAATATCAACTGGCTGGGCGATGAGAAGTACGCTCTGTGGTGCATCATCCTGATTCTGCTCACCACCTCCGTGGGCCAGCCCATTGTTCTGTACGTTTCCGCTCTGGATAACGTGGACAAATCCTTGGTGGAAGCCGCCGAGGTAGACGGCGCCACCCCCAAGCAGGCATTCTGGAAGATCAAGTGGCCCCAGATGATGCCTACTACCTTGTACATCCTGGTGATTACCACCATCAACTCCTTCCAGTGCTTCGCTCTGATTCAGCTGCTGACTTCCGGCGGCCCGAAGAACTCCACCATGACCATTATGTACTATATCTACTACAGCGCCTTCAAGCTGTATAAGTATGGTTACGGCAATGCCATGGGCGTCATTCTCGCCATTATTATCGCTATTTTGTCCGCCCTGCAGTTCAAGGCCGGACAGGAGAAATAAGGAAGGGGGCAACGGAATATGAGAAATTATAGTCAGCTTTCCCCCGAGCAGCGCAGAGCCAAACTCTACTCCATTTTCTCCTGTGTGGTCATCTGCCTGATTGCCTTTACCTTCCTGTTCCCGCTGTACTGGATCATCACCGGCTCTTTCAAAACCAAGACTGAGATCCTGTCCTCTACCCCGGTTTGGGTTCCTTCCGAATGGGTTATGACCAACTATGAGAATCTGATGAGCAAGCGTACTGCGCCGCTGTTTGACTTCTCCCTGTTTGGTTACACCATCACCGGACCTACCATCCCCGGCGCCATCCGTTGGCTGCTGAACACGGTGGTCATGTCCGTCTCCTCCATGCTGCTGACCTGCCTGACTGCCGCAATGGCCGGTTATGCCCTGGCCAAGAAGCGCTTCTACGGCCGGACCATTCTGTTCAGCCTGATCGTCTGCGCCATGGCGCTGCCCAAGCAGGTTATCCTGATCCCTCTGGTGCGGGAAATGTCTGCCTTGGAGCTGTATGACACCATTTGGTCCGTCATTATCCCCATCGTCGGCTGGCCCTTCGGCGTATTCCTGCTGAAGCAGTTTGCCGAGGGTATTCCCACGGAAATGGTGGAAGCCTGCCGGATTGACGGCGCCAGCGAATGGCGTACCTTCACCGACGTCATGTTCCCCATGATTAAGCCCGGTGTGGGTGCCTGCGCCATCTTCACCTTCATCAATTCCTGGAACGACTACTTCATGCAACTGATTATGCTGATGAGCACCAAGGAACTGACCATCTCCGTCGGTATTGCCACCATGCAGGGTGAAAACTCCACCGACTTCGGCATCCTCATGGCCGGTTCCGCCCTGGCATCCATCCCCATCATCATTGTGTTCCTGATTTTCCAGAAATACTTTACCAAGGGCATCACCATGGGTGCTGTCAAGGGTTAATCCCAGTCTCGCCCCCTCTGATTTAGAGGGGGCTCAGGCTGATTCTACCAATATATGAAGGAGAATACATATGACTGATATCAAAAAGTACGAAGGCATTATCCCCGCTTTCTATGCCTGCTACGATGCCGAGGGCCGCATCAACCCCCAGGCCGTACGGGAACTGACCCGCTACTTCATTGGCAAAGGCGTGAAGGGCGTTTATGTGGGCGGTTCCTCCGGCGAATGCATCTACCAGAGCAAGGAAGAACGCAAGCTGGTGCTGGAAAATGTGATGGCGGAAGCCAAAGGCAAACTCACCGTCATTGCCCACATCGCCTGCAACAACACCGCTGACTCCCAGGAGCTGGCTGCCCACGCAGAAAGCCTGGGCGTTGACGCCATTGCTGCCATCCCCCCCATCTACTTCAAGCTGCCTCCTTATGCCATTGCCAAGTACTGGAATGACATGAGTGCCGCCGCTCCCAACACCGACTTCATTATCTACAACATCCCTCAGCTGGCAGGTGTTGCCCTGAGCGTACCCCTGCTGAAGGAAATGCTGAAGAACCCCCGGGTCATCGGTGTCAAGAACTCCTCCATGCCGGTTCAGGACATCCAGATGTGGCGGGACGAAGGGGCCATTGTCTTCAACGGTCCCGATGAGCAGCTGATTTCCGGTATGGTCATGGGCGCCACCGGCGGCATCGGCGGCACCTACGGCGCAATGCCGGAGCTGTACACCAAGCTGTTTGACCTGGTCAAGTCCGGTGACCTGGCCACCGCTCTGGAAATCCAGAACGAGTGCTGCCGGATTATCTACAAGATGTGCTCTGCCCATGGCAACATGTACGCCGTAATCAAGGAGATCCTGCGCATCAACGGCGGCCCCGACTGCGGCAGCGTCCGGGCACCTCTGGCGGAGATGATCGAAAGCGACTACCTGATTGCCCAGGAAGCCGCCCAGATGATCCGCACCGCTGTGGCAAAGTATTGCTAAAATCGAAAAGCCGCCGGACCCCCTCCGGCGGCTTTTGCAAAATAGCAGTTTTTTGTAAAAACTTTCGAGAATCTGCCATGGCGCAATGAGAAAAATATGGTATAATGACAATAGAATTCAAACCAGAGGAGGAAATTTCCTATGCAGTACTTAGGCATTGACTA
>CALXFP010000059.1 GCA_944387615.1 uncultured Oscillospiraceae bacterium
CCGTGGGCGGTGAAGTTTGCCACGTCCTCCGCCTGGATATTGGCGATGCCCGCCACGGGAACGGTTTCCTTATCCATGGAAACGCCGAAGGCAATGTTGGAAGACAGAATCACCTTATGCCAGGTATCGATGCCGTCTACGTCCGTTGCCGGGTTGGCCTCGGCGTAGCCCAGCTTCTGGGCCTGCTTCAAAGCATCGCTGTAGTCCAGGCCAAAGCGGGTCATGTTGTCCAGGATGTAGTTGCAGGTGCCGTTCATAATGCCGCCAACTTCCTGAATGTTCTGCACCCGGCGGCTGCGCTCCAGCTCGCTGAGCCAGCCGATGCCGCCGCCCACTGCTGCGGTGCAGCGGAATTTCACGCCCATTTTCTCCGCCAGGGGAATCAGGTCGTCATAATAGGTGCACACCAGCGCCTTGTTGGAAGTGACCACGTTTTTGCCTGCCTCCAGAGCGGCACGGACGAAAGAGTAAGAAGGACGCAGACCACCCATGGCTTCCACCACGGTATCAATGGTGTCGTCCTTCAGAATTTCACCAAAGTCCTTCACCGCCTGGGCATCGGGCAGGGTAATATCTTCCAGGCACAGTACCTTGGTCACATGCATGTCCTTTCGGGAATTGGCAATCTCGTAGACACCCCGGCCGACCACGCCGAAGCCCAGCAATCCGATGTTCATAATGCATCCTCCGTAAATCCAAAAATAAAAACAGATGTGTCCAGCTCGAAAACACTTGCTTTTTTACGAAAAACAGTATATCATATACCTGCTCAAATTTCAATTACACCAAAAAGCCAAGGATTCGCCTTGAATTTTCGTCTTTTTGTGCAATTAGTAAAAAGAAAACAATTCAGGAGGCCGTTATGTTATACCATTCCACCCGCAGCGAAAACCACCGCGCAGACAGCGCCCAGGCCGTTCTGGAAGGTCTGGCCCCCGACGGGGGACTGTACATGCCCCAATCCATCCCCGGCTTTGACTGGAAAGCCTGCCTCAATGGCTCCAGTCAGGACATGGCCACCCAGATTCTGTCGGCTCTGCTGCCGGACATTCCGGATATGAAAACCCTGGTAAACCGGGCTTATACCGGCAAATTCGAAACAGAAGACTTAACTCCCACCGTATCCGTCGGCCCCTTCCAGGTGCTGGAACTGTTCCGTGGCCCTACCTCTGCCTTTAAGGATGTGGCTCTGTCCATGCTGCCCCAGCTGCTCACCGCCGCCAAGGATGTGAAGGGTGTGAAAGAGGACATTCTGATTCTCACCGCCACCTCCGGCGATACCGGCAAGGCCGCTCTGGAGGGCTTCCACGACGTGCCGGGCATCCGGATTTGTGTATTTTACCCAGACGGGGGCGTGTCTCAGGTTCAGCGGGCCCAGATGGTGACCCAGGAGGGCAGCAACGTAACCGTGTGCGCCGTTCGGGGAAATTTTGACGACGCCCAGACCGGAGTGAAGAACATCTTCGCCGCCTGCCAGGGAAAAGACCTGCCCTATCGCCTGTCCTCTGCCAACTCCATCAACATCGGACGGCTGGCACCTCAGATCATGTACTATTTCCGCTCCTACCGGGATCTTCTGGATGCCGGGGTGATTTCCATGGGCCAGGAAGTGAACTTCTCCGTCCCCACCGGCAATTTCGGCGACATTCTGGCCGGATACCTGGCAAAGCTGCTGGGTCTGCCTGTGGGGCGGCTGATCTGCGCCTCCAACGCCAACAACGTGCTGACGGACTTCATCCGCACCGGTACCTACAACCGGCTGCGCCCCCTGCTGAAAACCACCTCCCCGTCCATGGACATTCTGGTTTCCTCCAACCTGGAGCGCCTTCTGTACCTGCTGTCCGGGGATGCATCCTTAGTGTCCGACCTGATGAAGCAGCTGAACCAGGAAGGGTCTTACACCGTTCCTGCCCCGCTGCTGGAGAAAATCCAGTCCCTGTTCTGGGCCGCCTACTGTGACGATGCCCGGGCTGAGGAAATTATGGGCCGGGTGTACCGGGAGTTCGGCTATCTGTGCGATCCCCACACCGCTTCCGGCTGGGCCGCCGCAGAAGATTATGGAAAGGAAACCGGCGACAACCGCCCCATGGTGGTGCTGTCCACCGCCTCCCCCTACAAGTTCCCGGCGGCGGTGCTGAAAGCCATCGGCGGCGACTTAAGCGGCAGCGAATTTGACCAGATGAAGCGCCTGGAAACCTTATCCGGCGTTCCCACCCCCAAGAATCTGTCCAGCCTGGAAGGCAAGCCGGAAAAGCACACCGGAGTCATCAACAAAGAGGATATGCTCTCTTTCGTGCTGAATCTGTAAAAACCAACGGAGAAACCAAAGAATATGAAACGAGTTACCATCCGCGTACCCGCCACCACCGCAAACTTAGGCCCCGGCTTTGACGCCTTCGGCTGCGCCCTGAGCCTGTACACCGACGTTACCTTTGAAGAGACGCAGGCCGGTCTGGAAATTACCGGCTGCGACGAAGAATTCACCGGCCCGGACAACCTGGCCTATACCTCCTACTGCGCCGTACTGAACACCATGAGCGAGGAAGTCCGGGGCGTGAAAATCCACATCGATGCCCACATCCCCATCTGCCGGGGCCTCGGCTCCTCCGCCGCTTTGCTGGTAGCCGGAGCCATGGGCGCCAACGTGCTGCGGGGCAACAAGCTGTCTACCCAGGGTCTTCTGAACATCACCAACGCCATGGAAGGCCACCCGGACAACCTGGCCCCGGCCTTTTACGGCGGCCTCACCGCTTCCATGGTGGACAGTGGTCTGCCGGTGTCCGTCAGCTTCCCCCTGCACCCGGACTGGGAATTTCTGGCTTTGGTTCCGGACTTTAACCTGTCCACTTCCCTGGCCAGAAGCGTACTGCCGGAGCAGATCAACCGTTCCGACGCCATCTACAACATCTCCCACGGCGCTCTTGTGCTGAAGGCCTTGGAACTGGGAGACGAAAAGCTGCTGCGCAACGCCATGCAGGATCGGCTCCACCAGAACTACCGGAAAAAGCTGATTCCCGACTACGAAAAAATCGAAGCCCTGGTTCGCACCACCGGCGCCGGATTCTGCCTCAGCGGCGCCGGCCCCACCCTGCTGTGCATCACCCTGGACTCCCGGCTGGAAGAAAAGCTGGCCAAAAAGCTGGACAGCATTACAGAGCATTCCTGGCAAATGATTCCGCTGCATGTGGAATTCCAGGGCGCCCATGTGATTGCCCAGGAGTAAGAAAAGGCCGTCCATTTTGCCATCGATACGGTTGGTTTCCCAAGACAGGAGGGTTCCTATGAAAATCCAAGGTCACAGGGGTTTTCATGCGCTTCTTTTTCTGCTGCCCCTGCCCCTTAGGGGCCTTTGGTCGCTGTATCAAAACCTTTTGGCTGCGGACACCACGGATAGCGTGTATCCTCTGTCGATTTTGATGGGTACGATTCTGTGGGGCATCCTGTTGCTGCTGATGATCGGCATACCATTGTATTTCAGCCGAACCATTACCTTGGACGAAGAGGGCTGCTGCTACAGCATCTGGGGGTTCCGGCGGAAATTCAAATGGGAGGAGTTAACCGTCCGGTATTGTGAAAACCGCAGCCCCATATTCGGTTTTTCCGGAATATCCCCGATATATGGCCCTGGCATTCTGATCGATAGGAAAGGCAGAACATATAACGAAATCTGGACAACCGACGCATATTGCCTGCTCTTTCATCCCATGACCAGTGTATTTCTGCTCTTTCTGCCGCCAATGCATGAAAAATGGGGCAGCCTGCAATATTTGGGCTATACAGTGGATCAAAAGGAACTGTTGGCTGCGCTGAAAGCCTTCGGCCAGTGCCCGGAAATGCCGGACAACGAATCCAAAAAATAAGCAAAGCGCTTAGAAAGCAAATTCTGCTCTCTAAGCGCTTTTGGTTTGTAAAAGAGGGATGTTCAGTCGTTTTCCACCATTTCTTCCTGCAGTTCGCTGCGGCGGATGAGGAAGCGGCGGATGGCGAAGAGCCCGGCAATGCAGGCAATGCAGGCGATGTTGCTCCAGGGGTCGTCGTGGCTCAGAATCACATGGCGGGTAATGGCCACGGTGAGCACTTCCAGAATGTTGGCAGGGGTGGTGTCCATCAGCATCCGCACAAATTCCAAGCCCACCACAATGGCCAGCAGGTTGTGTAGCATGTAGTTGACATCGGCAAAATACGCTTCGTTGGTGAACATGTGGAAAACTTCAATTCCCAATGCACCCAGCAGGGCAATGACGGTGATACCCGCAATGACCTGCTCCATAATCCGCAGAATCCGGCGGAAAACATGTTCCACTCTGCGGTCATGCTTGGCAGCTTTCTCAAGATGGGCCTGAATTTTGGGGTCATCGGTTGTGGGGATGTGACTCACGGACAGCGCCTCCTTCGGATATGATGCATTCATTATACAACAAGCCGAAGAAAATAGGAAGAGCGTTATGTAAGTTTTTCCGTTTTTTCCATTATTTATGGAAATGCTTGCCCATCTCTTTCCGGGTCAGCTGAACTTCCTGTTCCAGCTCCCGGGCGGACATCCGCAGAGCGCCGCTGCCCAGACTGGACAGCTGCACCAGGCCGTCGGAGGTAGCCACCCGCAGGGCATAGCTGCTGCCGATTTCGTGGGCCAGGGCTTCCATATAGGTGTCCGCCGTTTCCCCTTCTTTGGTGTAGACCACCTGAATGTTGTGAAATTGTCCCTTTTCTCCGGGATTTCCCTTCTGTTTGTAGCCGTCAAATACCACAACCAAGGGGCACTTGGTAAATCCGGCATAGCTGCTGAGCAAATCGCAGAGCCTGCGCCGGGCAGCGTCCAGATCCTCCCGGGCCAGCTCTTTCAGTTCCTCCCAGGCGAAAATCATGTTGTAGCCGTCCACCATCAGATACTTCTGCTTGGGCGGGCGGATGGGGATTTCCTCGGTGGCCGGGCGGTTCACCGGAGGGCGGTAGAGGGTGGTGGTGCGGCTGCCGAACTCCCGCTGGAGGATTTTCTCCAGTTCCTTGTCTTCCAGGGCAAGGTTGCGGGTGATGATCTGGGGTTTTTCTTCTTTTTTCAGGCCGCTGTCCAGGTGCATATACTCCTTGACCTGATCCCATTTGACATTGAATCCCGCTCCGTGGGCGCAGAACACCGAGTCCGGGGTATTGTCCAAATCTGCCTCCGGGTCGTAGCCCAGCTGGGACACCACCTGCTCGGTATTGTGGCAGGGGGCGTAGCCGTGAAGCGTCACTTGCAGCCGTCCCTGGCCCTGGGTGTAGGCCGCCAGGGTTTCGGCGTAGTCTTTCAGCTCCGCCGCCGGTACCTGGCCTTTCAAAGTGGACAAGGTGCCGCTTTGCTCCGGGGGGGCTACCTCCCCGGACATGGCCCGCAGGTCGGTAATGGCCCGGCCTACCTGGGGTGTGGGCAGGGTCAGCACCAGATCGTACCAGGGTTCCAGCAAAATGGACTTTGCCTGCATCAGCCCCTGGCGCACCGCCCGGTAGGTTGCCTGGCGGAAGTCTCCGCCTTCGGTGTGCTTCAAGTGGGCTTTGCCCACCAGCAGGGTGATTTTCATATCCGTAATGGGCGAGCCGGTAAGCACGCCTCGGTGAACCTTTTCTTCCAGGTGGGTCAGAATCAATTTTTGGTAGTTTCCGTCCAGCACATCCGTGGGGCACACCGTATCGAACACCAGCCCGCTGCCCCGGGGCAGAGGCTCCAGCAGCAGGTGGGTTTCGGCATAGTGGCGCAGGGGTTCAAAATGCCCCACGCCTTCCACCGTATCGGCAATGGTTTCCTTGTAGAAAATCCGCCGGTCCTCTAATGTTACGTCCAGGCCGAAGCGCTGGCGCACCAGGCTTTGGAAGATTTCCAGCTGCACCTTGCCCATGAGCTGGACGTGAATCTGCCCGCCATCCAGCAGCAGCCGCAGCTGGGGGTCTTCCTCCTCCAGCTGGCGCAGCTTGGGCAGCACCACCGCCGGGTCGCTGCCTTTGGGCAGGCCCACCCGGTAGGTCATCACCGGTTCCAGCACCGGGGGCAGGGAGTCCGGTTCCGCACCCAAGGGGAGCCCCGCCCAGGTCTCCGTCAGTCCCGTCACTGCCGCCAAGGAACCTGCCCCCACTTCCTCAGCAGGGGTGAACTTATCTCCGGAATAAAGGCGGATTTGGGTGATTTTTTCCTGTTTATCTTCCCCTTTTTGATTTTTATACGACAGCACACTCCGCCCTTTCAGGCTGCCGCCGGTGACCTTCAGCCAGGTCAGACGGTTGCCCTGGGGGTCCCGGGAGATTTTATACACCCGGGCGGCAAAGGTTTCCCCATATTCCATCTGGGGCGCATAGCGGCCCAGCACGGACAGAAGATGGTCTACCCCCGTTAGTTTCAGCCCCGAGCCGAAGCAGCAGGGAAAGAGCTTGCGTTTGGCAATCAGCCCCCGGAGGTTACCTTCCGTCACGGTGCCGGTTTCCAGGTAATTTTCCAGCAGGGCTTCATCGCACAGTGCGGCATTTTCCGCAATGGCGTCAAAATCCTCCCCGAAGGCCACACAGGCCGCCGACAACTGCTGGTGCAGCTGCTCCATCAGTTCCTGTTCCGACTTTCCCGGCAAGTCCATCTTGTTCAGGAACAAAAAGGTGGGCACCTGGTAACGCTCCAGCAGCCGCCACAGCGTCAGGGTATGGGCCTGGATGCCATCGGTGCCGCTGATGACCAGCACGGCGCAGTCCAGGATGGGCATGGTGCGCTCAGCCTCGGCGGAAAAGTCCACATGGCCCGGAGTATCCACCAGAATCACCTGCCAGTGCTCTGTGGAAAACATGGCCTGTTTGGAAAAAATGGTAATGCCCCTGGCCCGTTCCAGGGCGTGGGTATCCAGATACGCATCCCCGTGATCCACCCGGCCCAGGGTTCGGCGGGTGCCGCTTTCATACAGAAGCGCCTCGCTGAGGGTGGTTTTTCCCGCGTCCACATGGGCCAGAATGCCCAGACACAGGGGCTTTGGGGGTTGCTTTTGCAGCTGTTGGGTCATAAACAAAATCCTTTCGGAGTAGGAAGTTTCCCCATTATATCACAAAGTCCACCCTTCGTCGATACGAAAGCGCCTTCTTACAGCAAAAAAAGCACCGGCTGGTGAAAGCCGGTGCTTTGCTTGTGTATTTACCAGGAGAGCATCTTCTCGAACTGCTCCATGTAGCGCTTGGCGGGAACATCCCAACTGAAGTCGGTTTCCATCTCCCGCTTCTGCAGGTCGTGGAAAGCCTGTGGCTTCTTGTTGTACAGGTTCAGGCAGCGCTTCAGTGCGGCGTAGAAGTCGTCGGCATTGTAGCTCTGGAAGGTAAAGCCCAGGCCGCCTTCGCCGTTTTCATCCGCAGGAGGCACGGTATCCTTCAGGCCGCCGGTGGCGTGCACCACAGGCACGGTGCCGTAGCGCATGGCGTTCATCTGGCTCAGGCCGCAGGGCTCGGACTTGGAGGGCATCAGGTAGATGTCGCCGCCGGCGTAGATCCGGGAAGCCAGCCCCAGATTGAAGGTGATCTTTGCCGCCACCTGCTTGGGGAACTGTCTGGCCAGATCCTTGAAAAAGCCTTCGTACTGGGCTTCGCCGGTGCCCAGAATCAGCAGCTGGGCATCCTCTTCCCACATCAGCCGCCGGGCAATGTAGCACAGCAGATCCAGGCCCTTGTGTCCGGCCAGCCGGGTGACCATGACCATCAGGGGCACATCCGGATTCACCGGCAGACCCACTTCCTCCTGCAGAGCAGCCTTGCACTTGGCCTTGCCTTCTACAAAAGTCTCGCTGTTGTAATGAGCAGGCAGCGCCTTGTCGGTCTCAGGATTGAAGGTGTTCACGTCGATGCCGTTGGTGATGCCGGTGAGCTTCCAGGCATTGTTTGACAGAATGCCGTCCAGACCGTGGGCATAGTACGGATACATCAGTTCCCGGGCATAGGTCTCGGAAACGGTGGTCACCAGGTCGGCGGTTTCGATGGCGCCCTTCATCACATTGACGGAGTTGTTCATGTCCATGGTGGGACGGTACTCCCAGGGCAGTGCCAGCATGTCGTCGAAGAAGTTGGCGTTGGCCCAGCCCTGATACTCAATGTTGTGAATGGTGTACATGCAGCGGGTCTTGGGGAACTGCTC
>CALXFP010000060.1 GCA_944387615.1 uncultured Oscillospiraceae bacterium
GATACCATCCGGGAAGCCTTCCGGCTGGCCAAATCCGGCCGTCCCGGCCCCGTTCTGATTGATGTGCCCAAGGATGTGCAGATTGCTCAGTGGGAATATGAACCCCAGGAGGCGGTTGCCGCTGAGGAAAGTTTCCCTGCCAAGGATATCCGCATCCAGCAGGCTGCCGACTGCATCAATGCCGCCCAGCGCCCCTTCCTGTACTTTGGTGGCGGTCTGATTACCAGCGATGCGCAGGATGAGCTGCTGCAGATTGCTGAGCGGATTGACGCTCCCATTGGCTGCTCCATGATGGGTATTTCCGGTGTTCCCACCGACTATCCCCGTTTCCTGGGCATGCAGGGCATGCACGGCCATTACGCCTGCTCCACTGCTATGCACCACGCTGACTGCATCATTGCCCTGGGCTGCCGATTCAATGACCGGGTTACCGGTGACCGGGCCAAGTTTGCGGTAGGCGCCAAGATTGTCCACATCGACATTGACGGCGCCGAACTGGGCAAAACCGTTACCCCCGCCCATGGTCTGCGGGGCGACGTGAAAAAGACCCTGCAGAAGCTGCTGCCCCTGCTGAAGGAAGTCAAGCATCCCCAGTGGCAGGAAACCATTGACCGGTTCCTGGAAGAAGAGCAGCAGGGTATGGACAACCGGGAAGGCATGACCCCCCGGAATGTCATTGGTCTGCTGAATCAGCATTTGAACGAAAACACCCCCGTCGCCACCGATGTGGGCCAGCACCAGATGTGGGCTGCCCAGTATCTGAACCTGAAGAATACCCGCCGGTTCATTTCCAGCGGTGGTCTGGGTACCATGGGCTTCGGCATGGGCGCCGCCATGGGCGCTGCACTGGGCACCAAGGAGCGCTCTGTTCTGGTTACCGGTGACGGAAGCTTCGGCATGAATCTGAACGAGCTGGCCACCGCTGTGGTCAACCGGGTTCCTCTTGTGATTCTGCTGCTGAACAACGGTGTTCTGGGTATGGTTCGCCAGTGGCAGACCCTGTTCTTCGATAAGCATTATTCCAACACCACCCTGTCTGACCGTCAGACGGACTTTGTAAAGCTTGCCGTGGCCTTCGGCGCTCAGGCCAGCCGGGCGCTGACCCTGGAGGAGCTGGAAGCGGCTCTGACCAAGGCTTTCGCCTGCGACGGTCCTTATCTGATTGACTGCGCTATTGACAAAGACGAATTCGTTTTGCCCATGCTGCCTCCCGGCGGTTCCATGGATGATATCATTGTAAGGATTGGTGATTGATATGAAGAAATTTACTGTAGCCATTCTGGTCAACAACCAATTCGGCGTTCTGAACCGGGTCACCAGCATGTTCCGCCGCCGTCAGTTCAACATCACGTCTCTGACCGTCAGTGAGACGGAGTCCGAGGAATTCTCCCGGATTACCGTACAGTCGGAAGGTGACGAAGTAAAAAAAGAGCAGCTGATTAACCAGCTGTATAAGCTGCCCGATGTGTGCTCCGTTGCGGAGCTGGACGACGTGGATACCGTCGGGCGGGAACTGCTGCTGATCAAAATGCGCAATGACCCTGCAGCCCGCAACGACATCCGCTCCGCCTCCACCGCTTACGAAGGCAAGGTGGTAGACTACACCAAAGACTCCTTCATCATTCAGATGGTGGGTGACAGCCGGAAAATTGACAACTTTATCGACCTGATGCGGGACTTTGAGATTCTGGAAATCTGCCGCACCGGTCTCGTCACCCTCCAGAGAGGTGCTACCACCATCCGCAGAGTGACCAATCTGTAATTTCTCTTGTTTTCCCTTATCCCCGATAATCGAAATAAAAATGAACTAATTTTGGGAGGTAATCCGCTATGAATCGTATCTTCTATCAGCAGGACTGTGATCTGCAGAAACTGGCCGGCAAGACTGTTGCCATCATCGGCTACGGCTCCCAGGGCCACGCCCATGCGCTGAACCTGAAAGACAGCGGCGTGAATGTGATTGTCGGTCTGTACAACGGCTCCAAGAGCTGGGCCAAGGCTGAGGCTCAGGGTCTGACGGTTATGACCGCTGCCGAGGCTGCCAAGGCTGCCGATATCATCATGATCCTGATTAACGACGAGAAGCAGGCAAAGCTTTACAAGGAAAGCATCGAGCCCAACCTGACCGAGGGCAAGACCCTGGCCTTTGCCCACGGCTTCAACATTCACTTCGGATGCATCAAGCCTCCCAAGAATGTCAACGTCATTATGATCGCTCCCAAGGGCCCCGGTCACACTGTCCGCAGTGAGTACCAGGCCGGCAAGGGTGTTCCCTGCCTGATCGCCGTGGAGCAGGATGCCACCGGTGACGCTCTGGACATTGGCCTTGCCTACGCTCTGGGCATCGGCGGCGCCCGGGCTGGTGTTCTGGAAACCAACTTCCGTACCGAGACCGAAACTGACCTGTTCGGTGAGCAGGCTGTGCTGTGCGGCGGTGTCTGCGCTCTGATGCAGGCCGGCTTTGAGACTCTGGTGGAAGCCGGTTACGATCCCCGGAACGCCTACTTTGAGTGCATCCACGAGATGAAGCTGATCGTTGACCTGATCTACCAGTCCGGCTTCAGCGGCATGCGCTACTCCATCTCCAACACCGCTGAGTACGGCGACTACATCACCGGCCCCAAGATCATCACCGCCGAGACCAAGAAGGCCATGAAGAAGATCCTCTCCGATATCCAGGACGGTACTTTCGCCAAGGACTTCCTGCTGGATATGTCCTCCGCCGGTTCCCAGGTGCACTTCAACGCCATGCGCAAGCTGGCCAGCGAGCATCCTTCCGAAATCGTGGGCGAAGAGATCCGCAAGCTCTACAGCTGGAGCGATGAGGACAAGCTGATCAACAACTAATTCTGTACCACAGGAGGGGCTCTGCCCCTCCTTCTGTGGATTTTTCGATATTTCAGAAAGTGGGAATTTCCTATGATCAAAGACACAATCGTAAACGGTCCCCAGAATGCGCCCCATCGCAGCCTCTATCACGCTTTGGGGCTGACCCACGAGGAACAGCAGCGGCCTCTGATCGGCATTGTCAGTTCCTACAATGAAATCGTTCCCGGACACATGAACCTGGACAAAATCGTGGAAGCGGTGAAACTGGGCGTTGCCATGGCCGGCGGCACTCCCATCGTCTTCCCTGCCATCGCCGTCTGCGACGGCATTGCCATGGGCCACGAGGGTATGAAGTACTCTCTGGTAACCCGGGATCTGATTGCCGACTCCACCGAAGCTATGGTCAAGGCCCACGGCTTTGATGGTCTGGTGATGGTACCCAACTGTGACAAAAATGTTCCGGGTCTGCTTATGGCAGCTGCCCGGGTAAACATCCCCACTATTTTCGTCAGCGGCGGCCCCATGATGGCCGGTCGGGTCGATGGCAAGAAAACCAGCCTGTCCAGCATGTTTGAGGCGGTAGGCGCCTACTCTGCCGGAAAAATCGACGAAAACCAGCTGCGGGTCTGCGAAGAAAACACCTGTCCCACCTGTGGTTCCTGCTCCGGCATGTACACCGCCAATTCCATGAACTGCCTGACGGAAGTTCTGGGCATGGGCTTGCGGGGCAATGGCACCATTCCTGCGGTTTACTCTGCCCGGATTGAGCTGGCAAAGCATGCCGGTATGCAGATCATGAATCTGGTAAAGGAGAATATCCGCCCCCGGGATATCATGACTGCCGCAGCCATTCGCAACGCACTGACTGCAGACATGGCGCTGGGCTGCTCCACCAACTCCATGCTCCATCTGCCCGCCATTGCCAACGAGTGCCAGGTGGAATTCAACCTGGATATGGCCAACGAAATCAGCGCCAAGACCCCCAACCTGTGCCATCTGGCTCCTGCAGGCCCCACCTATATGGAAGACCTGAACGAAGCCGGCGGCGTATATGCGGTTCTGAAAGAACTGACCAAGGGCAATCTGCTGGACACCTCGGTAATGACCGTCACAGGTAAAACCCTGGGCGAGAACATTGCCACAGCATATAACCGGGACCCCTCGGTCATCCGCCCGTATGAGAATCCCTACTCCCCCACCGGCGGCATTGCGGTGCTTCGGGGCAATCTGGCCATGGAGGGCAGCGTTGTCAAGCGCAGCGCCGTTCTTCCGGAAATGCTGGTACACGAAGGTCCTGCACGGGTGTTTGAATGCGAAGAAGATGCCCAAGCTGCCATCAATGCCGGAAAAATTCAGCCCGGTGATGTAGTGGTCATCCGTTACGAAGGCCCCAAGGGCGGCCCTGGTATGCGGGAAATGCTGAATCCCACCTCAGCCATTATGGGCATGGGTCTGGGCAACAGCGTGGCGCTGATTACCGACGGACGGTTCAGCGGCGCTACCCGTGGTGCCTGCATTGGTCACGTCTCTCCCGAAGCTGCTGCCGGCGGTGTGATCGGCGTGGTTCAGGAAGGTGACATCATCCACATTGACATCCCCAACAGCAAGCTGGAACTGAAGATCTCCGACGAAGAGCTGGCCGCCCGGATGGCGAACTTTGTTCCCAAGAAGAAGGAGCTGTCCGGTTATCTCAAGCGCTATGCTGCCCTGGTTTCCAGCGGCGCCAAGGGCGCAATTTTGAACGTATGACAAAGAACTCTCTTTCCCAATTACAGATTCGCCTGCACTCTCTGGCGATTTTCCGCAATCTTCTGACCGATCCCGTGATGGAGAGTCTGCTCGCGTATCTGGAAGCCCTCCAGAGCGCGCCTCTTTCTCAGGCGGTATCCTGTTACAGTCAGTTTGTCTCCCGGCTCTACGCCGCCGGGAGCACGACCCTGGCCCGGTATGTGGAGCAGCTGGCAGGGGACGATGAAAATCCCTACATCCGACGGATAGGACGGGGAGAAACCCCCGCTCCGGAGATGGTGGAATGCGTGCGGGCGGAGTTGGAGATTCTCCAGGCTGCCGCAGACTTAACCCCGGAAACCTTGCGCTCCGGACTGGACTGGGATGGGTATCTGCCGGTATTTCAGACAGAACCGGTGGACGTTGCCGCCAGCTATCGCCGTCGGTGCGAAAACATCGGCAAGCTGGGTTATGGCATCTATGCCCGTCACCGGATGTTCTATGTGGGAGACAACGGGCAGATTGTCCCTGTCCATAATCCGGACAAGATTCGCCTTTCTTCCCTGATTGACTACAAGCGAGAGCAGCAGATTATTCTGGACAACACTCTGGCGCTGCTTTCCGGAAAGCCTGCCGCCAATATCCTGCTCACCGGCGATGCCGGTACCGGAAAATCCTCCACTGTGAAAGCGGTAGTCAACGAGCTGGCCTACAAGGGGCTGCGGATTCTGGAAGTACGCAAGGAACAGCTGCACGCCATTCCTGCCATTCTGGACGAGCTGAACAGCAATCCGCTGAAGTTCATTCTCTTTATCGACGACCTGTCCTTCCAGAAAGATGACGACAACTTCAGTGCTCTGAAGGCCATACTGGAAGGCAGCGTTTCCGCCAAGAGCCGGAATATTGTGATTTACGCCACCTCCAACCGGCGGCATCTTGTGAAGGAAACCTTCTCTGACCGGGATGGGGACGACGTACACCGCAACGACACCATGCAGGAACTGCTGTCGCTGTCTGAACGGTTCGGCATTCAGGTAACCTTCCAGAAGCCGGACAAGAAAACCTACCTGGGCATTGTCCATCACCTGGCAAAGGAAAAGGGCATTCAAATGGATGAAAGCCAGCTGGATGCCCTGGCAGAGCGCTATGCTCTGGGCCGCGGTGGGCGTTCCGCTCGGGCCGCCAATCAGTTTATTGACGGACTGCTGGCAAAATAACAATTCTCTCAATGAAAACTGTGCGCCGACGTAAGATTTCGGCGCACAGTCTTTTTCTGGGCAGAATTGTCTTGAGGCTGGAAGTAAAACATTTTTTGTTCTTTTTTTACAAAAACTTCACCGAAGCATCGAAAGCAATATGGTACAATAATTTCAATACGTTTATCCGTGTTTCACTTCTTCGGAAGTACCCAGGAAAGAGGTGCCTATGAACATCATCGAAAAAGCAGCCCCTCCCCGCATTGACGGAACCCTCCGCAAATTTTCCCTTCGTGTTCCGGAGGCCATCTGGAAGTGCAGCGGCATTATCCTGTTTGGACGCAGAATCAAGTCCTTGGCCTTTACCACCGATCTGGCGATTCTGCGCAATCTCAATGCCGACGCCATTCTGGCGGTTTATCCCTTTACCCCCCAGCCCATTATCAACCAGGCGCTGCTGATGGCAGCGGACATTCCTGTTTTTGCCGGTGTGGGCGGCGGTTTGACCAAGGGTAAACGGGTAGTCACCCTGGGCGTTTTCTCCGAGATGCAGGGCGCTGTAGGGCTTGTGGTTAACGCACCTACCGCACCGGAAGTCATTGCCCAGCTGTCGGAAAATGTGGATATCCCCATCGTTGTAACCGTGACACGGTGGTGTGAGGAACTGCATCAGCAAATCGAAGCCGGAGCCTCCATACTGAATGTGGCAGCCGGTGCCAATACCGCCGATCTGGTGCGTCAGGTTCGGAGCATGTATCCGGACATTCCGATTATGGCCAGCGGCGGGCCTACCGACGAAAGCGTACTGGCTACCATTGCCGCCGGAGCCAACGCCATTACCTGGACGCCGCCGTCAAACAAAGAAGTTTTCAGTGACGTGATGGCCAATTACCGGGACGGAAAAGAACATCCCTAAAAGAAACATGCCCCCTTGCCTGCTGCCGGGAATCTACCCGGTAAGCCATGCAAGGGGGCAATTTAGAGTTATTCGGAAAGGCTTTCGACCTCTTTTTCTGCACTGCTTCGTTTGACCATGCGGGATTTGGAGAACTGGATGATCTGGCAGGCATACAGTCCCCAGTTTCCAGAAATCACGAAACCAATGACACCCACCAAGGCGAACAAATGCAGATTGGCGCTGCCGAACATTTCAATGCTGAGAATCAGCGCGGCAATGGGGCTATTGGTGACGCAGCAGAACAAGCCCACCAGTCCCAAAGCTCCGGCAAGTCCCGGGTCCAGTCCCAGCAATCCTCCCACCACGCAGCCAAAGGTTGCGCCAATACAGAACGTGGGGACAATTTCGCCGCCTTTGAATCCGGCGGAGAGGGTAATGGCAGTAAAGAGCAGTTTCATCAGGAAGTCATACCAGTTTGCCTCTCCCGCCACTGCCTTCAGTGCCATATCCATTCCGGCACCACTGTAGCGCTGATCCCCTACCAACAGGGTCATCACGATCACCGCAGCGCCGCCCAGGACGATCCGCAGCATATCATTGGGAATCCGTTTCTTCGCCAGATGCTCCGCCTGGTGGAAACTGTAGCACATAACCATTCCCAGAACGCCAATCAGCACCGCCAGGGCCAGAAGCTGGGCACCTTCAACTACGGTGAACGCAGCGGCTCTCTCCAAGGAGAAGGTTTCTGCATGGACGCCCAGAATCCCGGACACATGGCTGGCGGAAATCGCCGCCAGATAACACGGCAGCAGCGCCGGAGAGAAAATAATCCCCACAGACGCAAACTCCATGGTAAACAGAGTCGCTGTCAGAGGTGTTCCAAACAATCCGGCAAACACCGCTGCCATGCCGGCCATGGTCAGCACGACCCGTTCATTTTCTTTCAAATGCAGCAGTTTTCCCAACAGTGAGCCGGTAGAACCGCCCAGCTGCAGTGCAGCGCCTTCCCGTCCGGCGGAACCGCCAAAAAAGTGGGTAATGACCGTAGACAGGAAAATGACCGGGGCTACTGCGGTGCGTACATTTCCATCATTTAAAATGGCATCGATCACTTCATTGGTTCCCCGATTTCCCCGCAGGCGGAAAAGGCGGTAGAGTCCCAGAGTCATAAGACCGCCCACCGGGAGAAAAAACAGCACCCAGGGGTGTTGCCCCCGAATCCCGGTAACAAAGGTCAGCGCGTAATGAAATCCCGCGCCCAGTAATCCGCCAAAAATCCCCATAACCGTACCGAGAATCCCCCATTTGAACAGGATTTTCCAGTACTTTTCCGGATGGTGCAGATGTTCAAGCACAGACATGGTTGTTCCTCTTTCTATGGATCAGAATTTGCTGCTTGCGGCATGGCTTGCCGCAAGGCTATTTATCATAGCACGTTCC
>CALXFP010000061.1 GCA_944387615.1 uncultured Oscillospiraceae bacterium
GTGCCTTCGGTGGTAGCGGTAGCCTCATTCTGGATAACCCAGCCGCCCCAGGTGTGGTTACCGGTAGCCTTGATGGTTTCCGTTTCCTTAGCGCCGCAAACGCTGCAGATCTTAGTCCGAGAGCCATCCTTGCCGCAGGTTGCAGGGACTTCTTCCACCTTGTAAGTATGCTCCACCATGGGGATGGTTTCAGTCATAGTACCAGTGCAGTCGGGGGTAGTACAATGATAAGTCTTCACACCAGTTTCAGTGCAGGTAGGCTCTTTAGTAACCTTGCCACCGTCCCAAGTGTGCGTATGCTCGGTGACGGGAGGAGTCTGGGTCTCAGTCAGATACAGGGACAGAGAATAACCACTTTGGGTACTTAGCCAGTTAGAGTCGAGAGTCTTATTGGTGACAACCTCGCCGGAGTTGTTCATCCAATTGACAAACTCACGGTTTTCGGTGTTCCTCAGCATCTGCATAGCGAGAGCCTCATCCAAAACAACACCAGTGCTGTCAACGTTCAAAGTCTTGCTAGTGTTAACAGGTTCATTGTTAATGTAGACAGTAACCGGAACATCAACCTTTCCTGCTGCGGCAGGAGCCACAACTTCATCAGCAGAAGCCTGGAAGGGAACCGCAGATACCAACATCAGGGCTACCAGAACCAGACTCAGCAGCTTCTTACATACCATTTTCATTTCTTTAACCTCCTGAATGAAATTGACATTTTCTAGAAAAGCTTGCCGTTGGTCAAGCGCCGCCCGCAGGGTATCGGGAAGCCCGTCTGGGTTACTTGTTCCTCGGCATCTCTTTCATACCCGGATTATAACCCATAAGGCGCAATCTGTCAATAGGAAAATTACAAATAATTACAAAATAAGTTATTAAGATTTACAAAGTTTTCTTAATAATTATCAGTTTGAAACTGCTTTCCAAACATTTTCTTCCACTTATTTCCTGCATACGCCAAATTTATGACATTTTGTCATTTTTGTTGTTAGCATTTTGGTAACATTCCGGTCACAGGAAATTCATGCAGCATGCTGAAAAGATTTTCTTGCTCAGCCAATTGCTTTTTCTGTCACTCCATGATACCATAGTGGCAACCTACTATATTACAAAAAAGGAGTAAAGCATCATGTTCTATAAAAATGCACGCATCTTTGCCTCCGATTTTCAATTTCACACCGGTGCCTTTGAAGTGGTAGACGGGGTATTCGGCGAGGTTCTGCCCCAGAATGTTCCCGAAGATGCCATTGATCTGCAGGGTGCCACCGTCATTCCCGGTCTGGTGGACGTGCACAGCCATGGCAACTCCGGTGCTGACTTCTCTGACGGCGATTACGAAGGACTGAAAAAAATGGCAGCCTACTACGCCCGCTGCGGCGTAACTTCCTTCGCCCCCGCTTCCATGACCCTGCCTTACGACGTGCTCTCTGCCGCTTTCGCCACCGCCAAGCAGCTGACCCAGGAATCTCCCGACGGCTGCGCCCGGCTGATGGGCATTCAGATGGAAGGCCCTTACTTCTCTTATAAGAAGCGGGGCGCTCAGAATCCGGATTATCTGAAAGAGCCGGATTTTGAAGGCTTCCGCAAGCTTTACGAGGATTGCGGCGGTTTGGTTCGGATTGTGGACGTGGCTCCCGAGCTGCCCGGTGCTGCCCAATTCGTTGCCAAGGCCAAGGAACTTTGCACCGTGTCCATCGCCCACACCGATTCCGACTACGACCATGCCAAGGCTGCCATTGATGCAGGCGTAACCCACCTGACCCACCTGTACAACGCCATGCCCGGTATCCACCACCGCAACCCCGGCGTGATCCCCGCCGCCGTGGAGAATCCCAATGTCCGGGCAGAGATTATCTGCGACGGTCAGCACATCCATCCCGCCTCCGTCCGGCTGGCCTTCACCATGTTCGGCCCGGAGCGGATGATTCTGGTATCTGACTCCGGCCGCTGCGCCGGTCTGCCTGACGGCAGCCAGTTCCAGCTGGGTGGTCAGGACTGCTGGCTGCGCGACGGTGTGGCCCGTCTGGCCGACGGCACCATCGCCTGCTCCGCCGCCAACCTGTGGCAGTGCCTGTGCAACGTAATCTCCTGGGGCATCCCCGAGGAAACCGCCATCCGCGCCGCCAGCTACAACCCCGCCTGTGCCATCGGCGCCGACAGCAAAATCGGCTCCATTGAAACCGGCAAGCTGGCTGACTTCCTGGTTTGCAGCAGCGACTACAGCAGCAAGCGGGTATTCCTGGGCGGCAAGGAAATCTGAATTGTCTGAAACTTGAACTGGGGTTTGCCGCCTTCGGGCGGCAAACTTTCTAAATATCCACATTGTGATCGATTGAGGTATCTATGTTCCATCGTTATATTGGCGACCGGGCATTCTACCGCCGGGTCCTGGGGGTCGCCGTGCCCATTATCATTCAAAACGGCATAACCAACTTTGTTTCCCTGCTGGACAACATTATGGTCGGTCAGGTAGGCACCGTGCCCATGAGCGGTGTTTCCATTGTCAATGTGCTGCTGACCGTCTTTAATCTGTGTATTTTCGGCGCCACCTCCGGTGCCGGAATTTTTACAGCCCAGTTCCACGGCTCCAGAGACAGCGAGGGTGTCCGCCACACCTTCCGATTCAAAATTCTCATCTGTCTGCTGCTTACAGCAGCCAGCTTGGGCATCTTCCTGCTGGGCGGCGACGCATTGATTGGATTGTATCTCACCGGTCAGGGAGATGCGTCCACCGCCGCCGACGCTTTGGGATACGGCATGTCCTATCTGATGGTCATGCTGTGGGGCTTTCTCCCCTTCGCCCTGACCAATGCCTATTCCAGCACCCTTCGGGAAACCGGCGAAACCATGGTGCCCATGATCGGCGGCGTGGCTGCGGTGCTGGTAAATCTGGGGCTGAACTACGTCCTGATTTTCGGTCACTTCGGGGCTCCCCGGATGGGTGTAGAGGGCGCTGCCCTGGCTACCGTCATTTCCCGGTATGTGGAACTGGCCATTGTGGCCGGGTGGACCCACCGCAACCGAAACCGCAATCCCTTCATTGTGGGCGCTTACCGTTCCCTCTTTATCCCCGGCAAGCTGCTGCGATCCATTATCCTCAAGGGTATGCCGCTGCTGGTCAATGAATTCCTTTGGTCCAGCGGTATGGCAATCCTGAACCAATGCTACTCCACCTGCGGACTGGATGTGGTGCCAGCTACCAACATTTCCAGCACCCTGGTGAATCTGGCCAGTGTGGTATTCCTGTCCATGGGCAATGCCGTGGGCATCATCATGGGTCAGATGCTGGGCGCAGGCAACAGCGAAGCTCAGGTTCGCGACAGCAACCGCAAGCTGATTGCCCTGTCCGTCAGTTCCGGTCTGATTTTTGGCGCTTTGATGGCATCCTTCTCCGGGGCTTTCCCCCATATTTACAACACCACGGAAGAAGTCCGTCAGCTGGCAGGCTGGCTGATCTGCATCAGTGCCGTGGGTATGCCCTTCCACGCCTACATCAACGCCACCTACTTCACCTTGCGCTCCGGCGGTCAGACCATGGTTACCTTCCTGTTTGACAGCTGCTTCGTCTGGGTGTGCTGCGTTCCCCTGGCCTTCTGCCTGAGCCGGTTCGCCCACCTTCCCATTCTGCCGCTGTATATTATCTGCCAGTCTACCGACCTGCTCAAATGCGGCATCGGTGCATTTATGCTCAAGCAAGGAAAATGGATTCAGAATCTGACAACCTAACAAAATTGCCCCGCCTGAAAAACAGGCGGGGCTTATTTTTATCGCAATGCGGCGCTGTTGTTCAGAATCAGGGTGCTGTAGAGCATCAGCACATCCTGACCGTGGAAATCCAGATATTCCCCCAACAGATCCGGATGGATATAGCGAATGTCCACCAGGGTTACCTTGGCATAGTCCTGCACCAGCAGGGGCACCATGCTGCTGCCGAAGGAATCCCGGAAGACGATCAGTTCCCGATCGGTTGTGGCATTGGGATTTTCAATGGTCAGCAGGCTCCGGGCGCCGGAGAGGAAAATGTCATACAGATCCCGGCTTTCCAGCTTGCTCAGATCGTAGACACTGCCGGTTTTTCCGGTTTCGTAGTCGTAGACGCTGCATTGACGCAGCAGGTCGCTGCCCAGGTAGTACAGCGTCTCCGGCTCCATGGGCAGAGCCGCCTGACCGTAGTAGACACCGTAGAAGGGCTTTTCCAGGGCAGTGAGGGTGTAATCCTCCTCCCGGGGCGGCGTCACGCCCAGGGCTTCACAGATTTCTCCGGCCGCCGACAGCAGGTACTCCTGCCGCCAGTGGGTATCTGTGCGGTAGTAATTGCCCACATTCAGCGACTGCGTCAGGTCAATGTGGGTTGCCCAGGGCATCCCCTCCTGCACCATGGCAAACAATGTTTCATAATCCATGGACAGGTGACCGCTGGGCTGGGCCAGATAATAACCCTTGTCCGGAGCAATGGCCATAAATACCCGGGAATCTTGCAGATAGGTTTCATAGACGTAATTGAGCCGCTTCAAAGCGTAGCCCACAGACACGGTTTGCAGGGGGTATTCCTGCTTGGCGGCGTAGCCTTGAGAAAGATAAATGCCGTTGTTGTCCTTCTGCCCCAGGGCATAGAAGTGGAACAAGGATTTGAGTTGCCGGAAGCGGTCCCGCAGGGGGAACTGATCCAGGGCGTAGTCCTCAAAATCCTCCATGAATTCCCCGTCCAGAATGGCATCGGCTTCTATTTCCGGCATCTGGGCCAGAGGGCGGCGCTCCGCCACGGACAAATCCTTCTGCGGCAGCAGCCAGGCGGCAGCAGTGAGGATTGCCCATAAGGACAGAACCAGTATGGCAGGTATGCATTTTTTCATCTGTGCCACCTCCTTTAGAATCGGAAATACAGGAACGGACTGAAAGAGCCGTCCACCAGGTAAGCCGTAGACACCAGCAGCAGTGCGGTCATCCATGCCCACTCCAGCACCGGGGCAGCCTTACTCCGGGCAATCCGGTCTCCTGCCTGTTTCACTACCGGTGTGGCTCCCACAATTCCCAGCACAAACAGCAGGGCAAAGCTTCGCAGGTAGTAAAGGGTTTCCTGGGTTACCAAAGGCAGATTGCCGAAGCCAAAGAGCCCCGCAAAATCCCCCCCTGCCTGGGACAGGCTCTCGGCATTGAACAACACAAAGCTCAGCACCACCGCCAGCAGCACATAGCCATGGCGCAATGCATCCGGAAGCTTTTTCAGCCCCGGAATCCACTTTTCTGCCAGCAGCAGCACCGCAAACAGCAGCCCCCACAGCACAAAGTTCCAGGCAGCACCGTGCCACAGTCCCGTGAGCATCCACACCACCAGGATATTGAACACCCACCGGCCCCGGCTGACCCGGTTTCCTCCCAGGGGGATATACACATAGTCCCGGAACCAGCTGCCGAGACTCATGTGCCAGCGCCGCCAGAACTCCGAAATGCTCTTGGACAGGTAGGGATAGTCAAAGTTTTCAATAAAATGGAATCCCAGAATCCGTCCCAGTCCAATGGCCATGTCCGAATATCCGGAAAAGTCAAAGTAAATGTTCAGGGTAAAGGCAATGGCGTACATCCAGTAAAACAGCACCGACGGCTGCCCGCTTTCCCGGAACAGCTTCATCAGCAGGGCAAAATTGTCCGCCAGAATCACCTTTTTCCCCAGACCCACCAGGAAGCGGCGCAGGCCCAAAGAAACATCCTGCCAGGTGCTTTTCCGGCTGTCCAGTTCTCTTGCCACGTCCACATAGCGCACAATGGGGCCTGCAATGAGCTGAGGGAACAGGGCAACATAAGCGCCGAAGCTGATGGGATTCTTCTGGGGCGGCACATTGCCCCGGTAGACGTCAATGGTGTAGCTCAGGCACTGGAAGGTGTAGAAGCTGATGCCCACCGGCAGCGCCAGTTTCAGCAGGGGCAGGCTCAGGCCGGTGGCTGCGTTGACGCTGGAAATAAAGAAGTCGGCATACTTAAACAGTCCCAAAAGCAGCACACTGATGACTACCGAAATGCTCAGCCACAGCTTTTTTCGCTTTTCCGATCTGGCAATAGCCAGGCCGCAGATATAAAACAGCACAATGGTAAATACCATCAACGCCAGCAGTTTCGGCTCTCCCCAACCGTAGAAAAACAGGCTGGTAATCAAAAGCACCCCATTTTTCCATTTCCAGGGAACCAGGAAATAGACTGCCAATACCGCCGGGAGAAAGTAATACAAAAAGGATATACTGGAAAAAACCATGAATTGCCTCCCTTTGTGTCCCCCAAGGACCGATTATTCTTTCCGTAAAAAACGGCAGCGGCAAAAGCCGCTGCCGAAACAGTTCCTGTGATTTAGCTCAGCTGGAAATCCGGCTCTGCGCCGACCACCTGGGCAAAGGCATCCACAAAGGACTGAGCAGTGATCTCCTGGGCGCTGCTGACCATAATCAGCATCACCACATCGCCGTAGCCGGTGACCATCAGATCGTCAGCCTCCACGCAGATCCACTTGCGGGGGTCGATGCCGGCCTTCATGGCTTCGGCAACCGCCTTGCTGTCCTCACCGGGAGCGACCCGGACCATCACCATGGAGAAGGCAATGGAACCGATCATGGGCTCGTAGGCAGCAGCTTCCACAATCTGATCCGCATTGTCCAGGCCGGTAAAACGCTTGATATTCCACAGGCCTTCCTCGCTGGTGTCGGTCAGATCCAGATTGGTCATGGCAGCGCCGAACTCCACGGGCTGAATTTCTATGACCTTGTTTATCAGTTCTTCCATGGTGCCCTCCACGCTGACAACCGCAGCGGTGGTGGCTGCTGTGGTTTCCTGAGCAGAAGAACTGCCGCAGCCGGTGAGCAGTGCGGCCATCATGGCCACCGCCAGAAGAGCAGAAATAAGCTTTTTCATGTTCGTTTCCTCCAAGTTAATTGTAGAACAATTCGTTTATAAATGATATGTCCCAGATACACCAGAATCATACCTGTCAGCACGCCGCAGCTATCCAGCGCCACATCCTTGATGCTTGGCCCCCGCTCCGGAACGAAACGCTGAATACTTTCGTCCACACAAGCAGCCGCCACACCCAGAATAAGAGGCCAGATTCCTTTTTTTCGCAGCATACCGAACAGCCAGGTAAGAAGCGCCCCCAACGCGGCAAATTCCGTGAAGTGGGCCATCTTTCGCAGCAATCCGCTTCCCGGTACCTCCATCGTCTGGGCAGGAAGGATATGCGCCAGGATTCCCTGCACCCAATCGCTGAAAGCGCCGGAAATCTGCCCGGGCAGGGCTGAGTTGCCCCAGATGAAAATCAGATTGCAAATCAGCAGCGTGACACACAGCCGCATCCGCTTGTCCGTACGGATCACGCCAAAACCCCCAAATGCTCCAGAAGAATCTTCACTCCCAGGGCAACCAAAATAATGCCGCCAGCCAGCTGGGCTTTCTTTTCATACCGGCTGCCAAAGACATTGCCGACCCCCACGCCAACGGCGGACATGCCGAAGGTAAAAGCGCCAATGAGCAGCACCGCCATAAAGATATGCTGCACACCTGCCATGGCCAGAGAAATGCCCACAGCCAATGCGTCGATGGATGTGGCCACCGCCATGACGAACATGGTTTTGGGAGACATGTCCGCATTTTCTTCACAGCAGCTGCAGCCTTCCGGTTCCTTCTCCAGGGCTTCCTTGAGCATATTGATGCCGATGATGCCCAGCAATACAAAGGCAACCCAGTGGTCTACACTCTGGATGGCCTCGGCAAACAAGGTGCCCAAGTAAAATCCGATCAGCGGCATCAACGCCTGAAAGCCGCCAAACCAGGCGCCGCAGGTCAGGCCAGCCTTGACCGTGGCTTTTCTCATGGCCAGTCCCTTGCAGATTGACACCGCAAAGGCATCCATACTGACGCCCAGCGCCAGCAGAAGCAGTTCTCCGATACCCATAAAAAGAAACCTCCGTGCAGATTTCAGGTCAGCACAGAAGCC
>CALXFP010000062.1 GCA_944387615.1 uncultured Oscillospiraceae bacterium
AATTTTACATCTGTTTCCCGGGCAAACGCTATGACCTCTTCCGGTGAATATTTCATAAGATTCCTTCTTTCTTCTAGTTCGTCACATACATCTGCTTATAGGGATTCTGACTATCGGGGGTCACTACGGTAAAGACCTGACTACGAATCTGCTGCAGGTCCATACCGAAAAATTCAGAAAACTTTTCAAGATAGGGTGCAATTTCCTGCATATCCTCAGCAGTTGCTGTATGCGCCGTAACCTGCTTCGGAAACAGGACATCCTGACAGTCCGAGCAGAGATAGAGCTTTCCTCCGTGCATACCGGTACAAGGATAATTGCTGACGATTTTCTTTCCATCACGATTCAATCCCAGAACAATGATGATTCCTCCTGCCTGGTATTCTCCGAGGAAACTACCCGCAGTTCCTCCAATTACAATCACCGGCAGTTTGTCCTGATAGGCTTTCATATGGATTCCGGTGCGGTAACCGGCATTCCCCTTGACATAGATTTCGCCGCCTCGCATGGCATAACCGGCTGTGTCGCCAATATTTCCGTGTACCACAATTCGTCCTGCATTCATTGTATCGCCAACCGAATCCTGGGCATTGGAAAAAACTTCAATCTCTCCGCCGTTTAGATAAGCCCCCAAGGCATTGCCTGGGATTCCCTGAATTTTTATGGCACAATTCCCCATACCAGCGCCGATAAAGCGCTGCCCGCAGCAATCCGTTACCAGGATTTCCCCGGCATTCTGATGAATTTCATTGTTGATAGCAACATAGGATTTTCCTTTTGCCTCAATTTTTACCATAATCCACACCTCCGTGAATTTCCCAAACGCATGGTGCCAAAATCATTCTCCGGCATGATAAACACCCAGAATCTCCAACTCCTTCTGGTTCAATCCAATGCCTCGCAGCATCAGACGGTTTCCTCTGAGCGCTTCGATGGAATTGATGCCCATGCCGCCCAACATTTCCTTGATTTCATGCTTCCAGGCAGTCATCAGATTCACCAGCCGCCGACAGCCTTCCTGGGGGTCCAGTCTTTCTGTCAATTCCTGTCGCTGAGTTGCAATACCCCAGTTGCATTTTCCTGTCTGGCAAGACCGGCATAGGTGACATCCCAGAGCCAGCAGGGCTGCTGTACCCACATAGCAGGCATCCGCCCCCAGGGCCACAGCCTTTACCACATCTGCAGAAGATCGGATACTTCCCCCGACAATCAAGGAAACCTGATTCCGGATTCCTTCATCCCGAAGCCGCTGATCTACTGCCGCCAGTGCCAGTTCAATGGGAATGCCTACATTATCCCGGATTCTGGTAGGTGCGGCGCCGGTACCACCCCGAAACCCATCAATGGCAATGATATCTGCACCGCTTCGGGCGATACCACTGGCAATGGCAGCAATGTTGTGAACAGCCGCCACCTTCACGATCACCGGCTTACGGTAACGAGTAGCCTCTTTCAGAGAATAGACCAACTGGCGCAAATCCTCAATGGAATAAATATCGTGATGGGGTGCCGGTGAGATGGCATCCGAGCCTTCCGGGATCATACGGGTTTTGGAAATATCTGCCCCCACTTTGGTGCCCGGCAAGTGTCCGCCAATACCCGGCTTGGCACCCTGGCCCATTTTAATTTCAATCGCTGCTCCCGCATTCAGATAATCCTCATGGACACCAAATCTGCCGGAAGCCACCTGGACAATGGTATTGGCACCGTAAGCGTAAAAATCTTCGTGAAGTCCACCTTCACCGGTGTTATAGCAGATCCCCAGTTCCTTTGCCGCCTGGGCCAGACTGGCGTGGGCGTTATAGCTGATGGAGCCATAACTCATGGCAGAAAATAGCACAGGTATCGCCAATTCCAACTGCGGTTCCAGCTGGCAGCAAATTTTTCCCTCAGCATCCCGCTGCACCGTCGCAGGCTTCTTTCCCAGAAAAACCCGGGTTTCCATAGGCTCACGCAAAGGATCAATGGGAGGGTTTGTCACCTGGGAGGCATTGATCAGCAGCTTATCCCAATAGATCGGATAGGGCTTTGGATTTCCCATGGAAGAAAGAAGAACGCCGCCGGTCTTCGCCTGCAAGTAAACCTCTTTCATGGTCTGATTGTCCCAGTTGGCATTTTCCCGGAAACCAGCTTCCGACTTAACAATCTTGAGAGCATGTACAGGGCAGAAGCAAACACACCGCTGACAGTTTACGCATTTGGATTCATCGATATGAAGAATCTTGTTTTGCTTATCCCAGGTATGGACGCCATTGGCACATTGCTTGACGCAGATTCCACATCGAATGCACCGATCTTCTCGGCGCACAACCTCGAATTCCGGATACATATAATCCTGTCCCATCAATAGGCACCTTCTTTCACTCTGACAATCACCGGTTCCCCTCCAGCCGGCGCATAGATTCGTTCCAGCTCCGGTTCCATCACCCGAATGGCGGATTCCTCACTGGCAATGTAAACCATATCCTCTTTTTCTCCCACAACCATGCTGCGCAGCTTCAGGCGATCGTTGAGGGCCATAAGTCCTCCCTCGAACCCCAGGACAATGGAGAAAGGACCGGTAATCAGCAGACTGGAAAACACCGTTCGCAGGTAGCGCAGCCGCTGCTGTTCATCCGCTTCTCTGCGAGAAATGGTAGACCAGAAAGGAGCCGCAATCACGTTGGCCAGTTCTTCCAATGTCAGTCCCTGCTTGCGCAGCAAATAGTCAGCAATATAAGTAATGACTTCCGTATCTGTTTGCAGGGTACATTTATAGCCAAACATTTCGATATAACGTCGATTGGCATCATAGGAAGAGATTTCACCATTATGCACGATGGTATAATCCAGCAGCGCAAAGGGATGTGCGCCGCCCCACCAGCCCGGAGTATTGGTAGGATATCGACCATGGGCAGTCCAGCAATACCCCTCATATTCTTCCAGACGGTAAAACCTTCCCACATCCTCTGGATAGCCAACCGCTTTGAATACACCCATATTCTTTCCGCTGGAAAAGACATAGGCACCTTTATAAACCGTATTGATCCGCATGACAATCCGGGACATAAACTCCCGCTCGTCTACCTGCATACTGCTCAGCACAGAGCGTAAGGGTGTTACAAAGTAGCGCCAGATCAATGGTTCATCTGTAATCTCCGGGATCGTCCGCGTGGGAATTGTTTCGGAGCGGACAATCTCCAGTGTAGTGCGCAGATAAGTTTCACATTCCGTTCTGCTGCTTTCACTGTTGAAGAAGATATGCAGTGCGAAAAAATCCCGGTATTCCGGATAGATTCCGTACCCAGCAAAGCCGCCGCCCAGTCCATTCGACCGTTCGTGCATCGGAACCATACTCTGCATGATCTTTTCCCCGGTCATCTTGCGCCCCTGGGTGGATATAACGGCAGAAATGGCACATCCCGAGGGAATACGGACTTGACCTTCCAATGGTTTCATACTATCAGCCCCAAAACAAAAATAAAATGGGGTTCCGCAGGAAAGCGCATAGCCTTCCTGTCAGAACCCCATTGTTCTTTTTTTATTATACGCAGAAGGTTTTGATGGTGCAATCTCGCAATTTGGCAAAAGATCTTTGAAAAAGGCAGAATTGTTTTTTACAAATTGCCAGTTGAAATTGAGAAACCAATCGTGTATACTGAGTTGCGTTGAAAGACACTGACGTCTTTGCAGGAGAAATCTGCTTGCCGTCAGTGTCTTTTTTATTTATCCGAAGGGGTGACCACTATGAAAACGGTACCAGAATTCTTTGGCAGCATGGTCTTTGACGACCGTATTATGAAGGCAAAACTCTCCTCCGATGTCTACAATTCCCTGAAAGAGACCATTGACACGGGCAAGAAACTGGATTCTTCCGTGGCCAATGCTGTAGCAATAGCCATGCGAGATTGGGCGGTAGCAAACGGCGCTACCCACTTTACCCACTGGTTCCAGCCACTGACCGGCATTACTGCTGAGAAGCATGACAGTTTTATTTCTCCTGCACCAGACGGCAGAGTGATTATGGAATTCTCTGGGAAAGAACTGATTAAAGGAGAACCGGACGCCTCCTCTTTCCCTTCCGGTGGTTTGCGGGCAACCTTTGAGGCACGAGGCTATACCGCCTGGGACCCCACCAGCTACGCTTTCATCAAGGGAAAAACTCTGTGCATCCCCACAGCCTTCTGTTCCTACGGCGGTGAAGCCCTGGACAAGAAAACGCCTCTGCTGCGTTCCATGGAAGCACTGAACAAACAGGCGCTGCGTATTCTGAAGCTCTTCGGAAACGGTGATGTCAAGCATGTGACCACCTCTGTCGGTCCGGAACAGGAATATTTCCTCATCGACAAAGACATGTATGATAAGCGCAAGGATCTGATCTTCACCGGCAGAACCCTGTTCGGTGCCAAGCCTCCTAAGGGGCAGGAGCTGGATGACCACTATTTCGGCACCATCAAGCCCAGAGTTGCCGCCTACATGGAAGAGCTGAATGAAGAGCTGTGGAAGCTTGGCATTCTTGCCAAGACGGAACACAACGAGGTAGCTCCGGCACAGCATGAGCTTGCTCCCATTTTCACTACCACAAATATTGCCACGGATCACAACCAGCTGACCATGGAAATCATGCAGAAGGTAGCCCTGAAACACAATCTGGTGTGTCTGCTCCACGAAAAGCCTTTTGCAGGTGTCAACGGCAGCGGCAAGCACAACAACTGGTCCATTGCCACAGATACCGGCATGAATCTGCTCTCCCCTGGCGAAACCCCCTACGAAAACGCACAATTTTTGCTGTTCCTGGTGGCGGTAATTCAGGCTGTTGATGATTACCAGGGTCTGTTGCGGATGTCCGTGGCAACGGCTGGTAACGATCACCGTTTGGGTGCCAACGAAGCACCTCCGGCTGTCATTTCCATCTTCCTGGGAGACGAACTGACCGAGATCCTGAAAGCCATTGAAGCAGATACACCTTACAACGGCGTGCAGAAAAAGAAAATGAAGCTGGGTGTGGATGTTCTGCCTCGGTTTACCCGAGACTCCACCGACCGGAACCGGACTTCTCCTTTTGCCTTCACCGGTAACAAATTTGAGTTCCGAATGCTGGGTTCCAGCAATTCCATTGCCTGTGCCAACATTATGCTCAACACCGCCGTGGCAGAGTCCCTGCGGCAATTTGCAGATCGTCTGGAATCTGCCGATGACTTTGACGCTGCCATGCATGATTTGATTAAAGAAACCATCACCGCTCACAAGCGGATTATCTTTAACGGAAACGGCTACGATGATGCTTGGATTCAGGAAGCTACCGAAAAGAGAGGATTGCTGAACCTGCGGGCAACCCCGGAAGCCATGGCAGTTATTCTGGAGCAGAAGAACAAGGACCTTCTGATTTCTCACAAAGTAATGAGTGAAGCAGAGATTCTATCCCGTCATGAAATCCAGCTGGAGAACTACTGCAAGACCATCCGCATTGAAGCATTGACCATGGTGGATATGGCCAGAAAAGAAATTTTGCCCGCAGTGGAAGCGTTCACTTCCGACCTTGCCAGCAGCATTGCATCGAAAAAAGCAGCAGACCCTGCGATGCTGTGTAACTATGAACGGAAGCTGCTGAGAAAGCTTTCTTCCCTTCTGGATCTGATGGATGATAAGGTAGACACGCTGGAAGATGCCATGATCCATATGGATAGCTCTTCTGGAATTGCAGCCGAATCGGAAGCCATCCGAGATACTATTCTCCCGAAAATGTGCGAACTCCGGGCAGCCTGCGACGAAGCAGAAACCCTTACTGCGGAGCGCTATTGGCCCTTCCCCACTTACGGTGATCTGCTCTTCGGTGTCCGATAACACAGCATTTGGGCTGCCGGATTTCGGCAGCCCAGTCAAAAAAACTTTTCGTTATAGGAGGTTGTGCGTATGTGTTCCATCATGGGATATTGCCGCACTGGGGCAGACCGCGAGACCTTTGAGAAAGGGTTCTCCAAAACCATCTCCCGTGGCCCCGATGAAAGCCGCGTTATCGATATAGGCGGCGGATTGCTTGGGTTTCATCGTTTGGCAATTATGGGACTGCATCCGCAGGGCATGCAGCCGTTTCAGCTGCAGGGCTGCAGCTTGGTCTGCAATGGCGAGATTTATGGCTTCGAGGCCATCCGGAAAGACTTGGCAGAAAGAGGATATACCTTCTGCTCCGATTCAGACTGCGAAGTTCTGCTTCCCATGTATTTTCTCCACGGGGAAGAAATGTTTCAAATGCTGGATGCGGAGTTTGCCCTGATACTGTATGACGGCAGAACCAACTCTTGGATTGCCGCCAGAGATCCCATTGGCATCCGTCCTCTGTACTATGGCTATGACAAAGATGGTTACATCGTCTTTGCCAGTGAAGCCAAAAACTTAGTAGGCATTTGTGAGAAAATCTTGCCTTTTCCACCGGGACATTACTACAAAAATGGTTCCTTCCATTGCTACCGAGACATTACCAAGGTTACCTGCGTTTGTCACGATGATCTGGAAACCGTATGCTCCAACATCCGGGATAAGCTGATAAAAGGCATTCAGAAAAGACTGATTGCCGATGCAAAAGTCGGTTTTTTGCTCAGCGGCGGACTGGATTCTTCTTTGGTTTGTGCCGTTGCCCGGCAATTCTCTGAAAAGCCTATCCGTACCTTTGCCATCGGCATGAGCGAAGATGCCATCGATTTGAAGTACGCCAAAGAAGTGGCAGACTATATCGGCAGCAATCACACCGAAGTCATCATCTCCAAAGAGGACGTCCTGAATGCTCTGGAGCCGGTAATTGCTCTGCTTGGCACCTATGATATTACCACCATTCGTGCCAGTATCGGCATGTATCTGGTATGCAAGGCCATTCACGAAACCACCGATATTCGGGTCTTGCTGACCGGCGAGATTTCCGACGAGCTGTTCGGTTACAAATATACAGATTTCGCTCCCTCAGCTGAAGAATTTCAAAAAGAGGCTGTAAAACGGGTACAAGAGCTTCACATGTATGATGTTCTCCGGGCAGACCGCTGCATCAGTGTCAACTCTCTGGAAGCCAGAGTTCCCTTTGGCGACCTGGATTTTGTTTCCTACGTGATGTCCATTGATCCGGAAAAGAAAGTGAACCGATATGGAAAGGGCAAATATTTGCTGCGCCATGCCTTTGAAGGAAACTATCTGCCCCACAGCATTCTCTATCGGGAAAAAGCAGCCTTCTCCGATGCAGTAGGCCACTCCATGGTTGACCACCTGAAAGCCTATGCTGAGCAAATGTATTCCGAAGAAGATTTCCAGGAAAAGAAAGAACGCTATTCCCATGCCCAGCCTTTTACGAAAGAATCTTTGCTCTACCGGGAGATTTTTGAAAAGTACTACCCAGGACAATCCGAAATGGTTGTAGATTTCTGGATGCCCAACAAATCCTGGGAAGGCTGCAATGTATCGGACCCCAGCGCTCGGGTTTTGGCAAACTATGGTGACAGCGGCAAATAACAAAGGAGAAAATGATAGATATATGGATCATCAGGTATATTTATCCCAAACACACCACATTCATGAAGAGTGTGGTGTATTTGGCGTTTACGCAAAAAAGGAACAGGACCTGGCAACCCTTGCCTACTACGGCCTCTACGCCCTGCAGCACCGGGGGCAGGAAAGCGCTGGTATTGTTGTCAATGACGATGGTGTTTTTTCCAGCTATCGGGATGTGGGACTGGTCAATGATGTATTCAGCGCAGAACGCCTCTCTTCCCTGGGACATGGGAAAATTGTGGTAGG
>CALXFP010000063.1 GCA_944387615.1 uncultured Oscillospiraceae bacterium
ATGACGGAATATATGGAAAAACAGTCGGTTTCCCGGCTCATTGGTGCGCCTCCTGGTTATGTGGGATATGAAGAAGGAGGAAAACTGACGGAAGCTGTGCGCCGCCGCCCCTACTGCCTGGTTTTGCTGGATGAGTTGGAGAAGGCCCACCCGGATGTGCTGGGGATTCTGCTGCAGATCATGGAAGAGGGCGTGCTGACGGACTCCACCGGACGGCAGGTCAGCTTCAAAAATGCCATCGTGGTGATGACCTCCAACGTTGGCGGACAGCTCCGGGGAGAGGGATTAGGATTCTGCGCCGTGGGCCGGGAAGCGGAAGTGGGCGAAGCCCTGCGCCAGGCCTTTTCGCCGGAGTTTTTGGGCAGATTGGATCAGACGGTGCATTTTTCTGCCTTGGGCCAGGGAGCCATGGAGGCCATTGCCTGGAAATATCTGCGCCAGCTCCAGCAGCGTACTGCCGCCACCGGCACCCAGCTTCAGCTGCCCCAGGAACTGGCGGCCTTCCTGCTGGAAAAATGCCCGGGCAGAGACGGAGCCCGGCAGCTGCGCAGATTGGTTCAAAGTGAGGTGGAAGGACCCTTGGCAGCCTTCCTGCTGCGCTGTTCCCGCCGTCCCAATCGGGTAAAGCTGCGGCTGGAGGAAGGCAGTGTCTGCTTTTGTTCCTAATTGTCGAATAATAAAACGAATGTTTGAATATATGGTATTTTTTAGGAAAAGAGCAAGAAAGCCGGAGAAAAAGATTGATTTTTCCTTGAGAAAGTAGTATACTGTCCCTAATTGGAGCAAAAGGGTAGTAAAGTGGAGTATCAGGGAAGGAGGTTGCACCCATGATTGGAAAATATCCCGCCAAGATGGACGAAAAGGGCCGTTTGTTCGTCCCGTCCAAACTCCGGGGAGAATTGGGCGAAACCTTCTTCGTGACCCTGGGTGTCAACTGCGGTCACCGATGCCTGACCATCTATACTGCCCAGGAGTGGCAGCGGCTGTCGGAGAACTTCAACGCTTTGAGCATTTCCCAGCGTGCCGGTGCCACCAGTCTGATTTTTATGAACGCCGCCGAGTGCAGCCCGGATAAACAGTTCCGGTTTGGTCTGACCCCCTTCCTTTTGAACTATGCCGGAATTGACCGGGAAGTGATGATCGTAGGCCGGGCCGGTCAGGCGGAAATCTGGGATGCCAAGGAATTTGAAGCCTTTGAACAGGAGAACCTGACACCGGAGAAACTTCTGGCGTCTCTGGAGGCGATTGGACTATGAGCGAATTTCATCATGTTTCCGTGCTTCTGGAAGAGTGCATTCAAGGGCTGGCCATCAAGCCGGAGGGCATCTATGTGGACGGCACCCTGGGCGGTGCCGGACATTCCAGCCGGATTGCGGCGCTGCTGACCACCGGTCGGCTGGTAGGCATTGACCGGGACCCGGTGGCGCTGAAAGCCGCAGGAGAGCGGCTGGCACCCTACAAAGATCGGGTCAGCCTGGTTCACGCCAATTTCTGCGAACTGGATTCCGCCCTGGACAGCCTGGGAATCGGCGGAGTGGACGGCATTTTGCTGGATCTGGGCGTATCGTCTCCTCAGTTGGATGACGGGGAACGGGGCTTTTCCTATATGGTGGACGCACCGCTGGATATGCGGATGAACAGCGAGGATGCCCAGGATGCCCGGGCCATTGTCAATACCTGGTCTTACGAAGAACTCAAGCGCATCCTCTATGATTACGGTGAAGAGCGCTATGCTCCCCAAATTGCCTCCGCCATTTGCCGCCGGCGGGAAACGGCCCCCATTGAAACCACCCTGGAACTGGTGGATATTATCCGCTCGGCGATGCCGGCTTCCGCTTTGCGGGAAAAGCAGCATCCGGCCAAACGCAGTTTCCAGGCCATCCGCATTGCGGTCAACGACGAACTCAATTCCGTGTCCAAGGTGATGCAGGCAGCGATCCCCCGGCTCAACCCCGGCGGACGGCTGGCGGTCATCACCTTCCATTCTTTGGAAGACCGGATTGTGAAAAACGCCATGGCGGCTGCCGCCAAAGGCTGCACCTGCCCGCCCAATTTCCCGGTGTGCGTGTGCGGCAAGAAACCCCAAGTCAAACTCATAACCCGCAAGCCCATCATTTCCGCCGATGCGGAACTGGAGCGCAACCCCAGAGCCAGAAGTGCCAAGCTTCGAATTTGTGAAAAGCTCTGAGCACTTAAGGAGAGAATACCATGATCCACAAGCCTGAGATCCAATATGTCGGCCAGTTCTATGTCTACGGCAGTGAAGCCAGACAGCTGGAGCAAAAGAAGCAGCGCAAGCCAAAGACCAAGCTGCCCCTGGTCAGGGTGCGGAAAGTTGAAAAGATTTCCGTTGACCCGGTAGCTTTGGGCGGGATTGTGGTGGCTGTGGTGCTGCTTGTGGTGATGGCTGTGGGATCGCTGCAGCTGTACCGGGACTGGACGGACTACAACCAGATGTCCACATACGTCTCTCACCTGAAAAAGGAAAATGCCCAACTGACCCGCACTTACCGTGCCGGCTACGATCTTGAGGAGGTCCGCAAGCGCTCTGCCGCATTGGGACTGGTGCCGGAAAGTGAAGCGCAGACCATGATTATCGCCATAACTGCTCCCGCGGAACAACCGGAGCCCACCTTCTGGGAAGAGGTTACCGGTTTCCTGAAAGGGCTGTTTGCATAAAACCGGATCTCGGCCATACAATTAAGATAAAGCTGCGGTGGGCGGCGAGGGGTTCCCTTGCTGCCCATTCTTTCAACTCAGGGATTTGTCTTAAGGAGGGGCCGAGTATGGGTAGGAAGGAATACGACCGGCTGCGCTTGAACAGCGGTCAACACAAGAGAATCCTGCTGGTGATGCTGGTGCTGGGAATTTTGGCCTTTGTACCGGTGGCCTGGCGGCTGTATGCACTGATGATTGACCAGTATGAATATTACGCGGGCCTTGCTCTGCGAAACCAGACCCGAACCACATCGGTAACGGCCCACCGGGGGGACATTCTGGACCGGAACATGAACATTCTGGCTACCTCGGTCAGCGTGGAAAACGTCTACCTGGACCCTCATGAGCTGAAGCAGTCCCAAGCCGATATTCCTGCCCTGGCCCAGGCCATGGGGGAGATTCTGGACAAGGACCCGGCCTGGATTGAAGAGCAAGCCGGGGATATCAAGCAGCGCTATAAGCAGATCGGCACCCGGGTGGATGAGGAGACTGCTTCGAAAATCCGGGACTATATCCAGCAGCAGGACATTTCCGGCATCCATCTGGAACCGACCTCCCAGCGGGCGTACCCTTTTGGCACCCTGGCAGCCCAGGTCATCGGCTTTACCAACGCTTCCAACGATGGCTCCGAAGGGGTGGAGGCTGCTTATGATGCTTACCTGTCCGGCAGCACCGGCCAGGTGATTACCACCAAGGGCAATAACGAAATGGATATGCCCTTTTCCTATGAAAATTACATCGCTTCCCGCCAGGGCAACAGCGTGATTCTGACCCTGGATACCACGGTGCAGGCTTGCCTGGAAAAGCAGATGGAAGCCGCCATCGCACGTTACGACGTGCAAAATGGGGCGTTCGGCCTGGTAATGAATGCCAAAACCGGAGAAATTCTGGCCATGGCCACCCTGGGAAGCTACGATCCCAACAACTACCTGGAACTTGCCGACCCGGATGCGGCATCCCAGGTGGAGCTGCTGCGGCAGAGCTACCTGTCACAGCCGGAAGGCAGCGAAGCATACGAAGCGGGAAAGCAGGCTTATACGGAAGCCCTGTCTGCCGCCCGGCTGAAACAGTGGCGTAACCGGGTGCTGTCCGATGGCTACGAGCCGGGGTCAACCTTCAAAGTGCTGACCATGGCGGCGGCTCTGGACTGCGGCGCCATCGACCTGAACACCTCTTTCCATTGCTCCGGCTCGGAGCAGATTCCCGGGCGCTCTCAGCTGCTGCACTGCTGGCGCTCCCTGGGCCATGGGGCGGAACAGACCCCCCAAGCCCTGCAAAATTCCTGCAACATCGCCTTTGCTCACATCGCCCTGAAACTGGGAGGGGAACGGTTTTATGAATACATCGAAAAGTTCGGGGTTCTGGAAAAAACCGGAATTGACCTGGCGGGAGAGAGCAAAGGCGTTTTCTTTGACAAGTCGTTGATTACCAACACGGACAAGTGGGGCACGGCCTCCCTGACCTCCGGTTCCTTCGGGCAGACCTTTAAGATTACCCCCTTGCAGCTGGTGCGGGCCATCGCTTCGGTGGTCAACGGAGGGAATCTGCTGGAACCTTACATTGTATCCGAAATCGTGGATGCCGACGGCAACACGGTGATGAAGGCGGAGCCTACGGTAGTACGCCAGACCATAAGCAAAGAAACCTCTGACACCATGCGCACCCTGATTGAGTCCGTGGTCACGGAAGGCACCGCGAAAAATGCCCAGGTAGCGGGATTTTCCATTGGCGGCAAAACCGGCACCAGTGAAAAAATCGATGTCTTTGACGAAAACGGTCAGCGGGTGCAGGATAAAATCGTTTCCTTCGTAGGCATTGCACCCATGAATGACCCGGAATATATTGTGCTGGTGGCCCTGGATACCCCCTCCCGGGAAACGGGAATTTACATCTCCGGCGGCGTGATGGCGGCGCCCACTGTGGGTGCGGTGATGGCGGATATTTTGCCCTATCTGGGGGTGGAGCGTACCTTCTCCGAAACAGACCCTGCAGGTTTGGAAATCGTCATGGAAGACCTGACAAACTTGACAGTACAGGACGCAGAGCGTAAACTAAAGGACATGGGTTTGCAGGCGAAAATTTCCGGCACTGGAGAAACGGTTACCGGACAGATTCCGGCGGCGGGGCAGACCGTTCCCGGGGGCAGCGAAGTGCTGCTGTATCTGGAGCAGGTGCCGGAAACTGCTCAGGTGACTGTGCCGGACTTTACCGGAATGAACCGGCAGCAGGCGGCGGATGCAGCCGGAGCCTTAGGGCTGTATGTGCTGGTTTCCGGAAACGCAGATGTGTCCCCGGAAGTTACCGTCACCGCCCAGAACATCCCCAAGGATACCCAGGTTCCCACGGGAACCACCATTACCCTGGAATTTACCGACACCACTGCCCGGGATTGAATGGAACCCCCGGCAAGTACTTGGAGGAATAGATATATGAAACTGAACCAGCTGCTGCAAGGCATGGATGTGCGGGAATGCACCGCCGATCCGGAATTGGAAATTTCCCAAATTTGCTATGACTCCCGGAAAGTTACTCCGGGAAGCCTGTTTGTTGCCATATCCGGCTTTGCCTCCGATGGCAACCGCTTTATTCCCATGGCCATGGAAAAAGGGGCAGTGGCGGTGGTCACGGCCACCAAGCCCCAGCAGGAGGTTCCCTATGTGCTGGTTTCCTCCGACCGGCTGGCCCTGGCGCTGCTCAGCTGCAATTTTTACGGTCATCCGGCAAAGAATATGACCATGATCGGCATCACCGGCACCAACGGCAAAACCTCCAGCACCCTGCTGCTCAAGCAGGTGCTGGAAAACTGCTTAGGAGCAAAAGTGGGTCTGGTTGGCACCATGGCCAACATGGTAGGCCAGGAAGTGATTCCCACCGAGCGCACCACCCCGGAAAGTCTGGAGCTGCAGGAGTTGTTTGCCCGGATGCGGGACGCCGGATGCAGCCATGTGGTGATGGAAGTATCCAGCCATGCCATGACCCTGGAACGAATCGGCGGCATTCATTTTGACGTGGCGGCCTTTACTAACCTGACGGAGGATCACCTGGATTTCCACAAGACCATGGATGCTTACTGCGATGCCAAGGCAGAGCTGATGCGCCGGTGCGACCGGGCGGTGATCAATGTGGATGACACCTATTCGGGGCGGATTCTGGCGGCAGCCGCCTGCCCGGTGCTGCGCACCAGCGAAACAGCCCAGGGAGATCTCCGGGCCAAAGATGTCCAGCTTCACGCAGAAGGCGTGGACTTTACCGCCGTGGAAGGGGAGCATCAGGCGCAGATCAGCCTGCCCATTCCCGGTCGGTTTACGGTGTACAATGCCCTGACCGTTCTGGGCATTGCCCGGCAGCTGGGAATCTCCCTGGAAGACTGCGCCCGGGCGCTGAAAACTGCCCAGGGCGTCAAAGGCCGGGTAGAGGTGGTTCCCACCCCCGGCATGCCCTACAGCGTGCTGATCGACTATGCCCATACTCCCGATGGCCTGGAAAATGTGCTTCGTTCGGTGAAGGACTTCTGCAAGGGCCGGGTGATTGCGGTCTTTGGCTGCGGCGGCGATCGGGACCCGATCAAGCGCCCCATTATGGGACGAATCGGCGTAGAGCTGTCTGACTTTGCGGTGATTACCTCCGACAATCCCCGGACGGAAGATCCCATGTCGATTATTGCGGATATCCTCAAAGGGGTAAAAAAGGAATCCGGGGAATATATTGTGATAGAAGATCGCCGCAAAGCCATCAGATATGCTATGGACATTGGGAAAAAAGATGATATAATTGTACTTGCTGGAAAAGGGCATGAGACCTATCAGGACATCGGCGGCCACAAGTACCACCTGGATGAACGGGAAGAGGTCGCAGCCCATCTGGAAGAATTGAGGAATTGCAATGGCTAATCTTACCCTGCGTCAGGCCGCCCGCTGGTGCGGCGGTACTGTGGATGAAAAATACGGCGACGTGGAATTTCTCGGCGCCAATAACGATACCCGGATTCTGAAACCGGGACAGCTGTTCCTGGCTCTCCAGGGCGCTCGGGATGGACATGATTTCATTCCCGCAGCCATGGAGAAGGGAGCTGCGGCGGTGCTGTGCAGCCGCCGGGTTGGGGACTACCCTGCCATCTATGTGGAGGACCCTCGGAAGGCTCTGGGAGATATCGCCCGGGAAGAGCTCAAGCGCATCGGCGCCAAGGTGGTGGCGGTGACCGGCTCCGTGGGAAAGAGCACCACCAAGGAAATGATCGCCAAGGTGCTGGAGAGCACCTACCGGGTCAGCAAAACCCCCGCCAATCACAACAATGACATCGGTATGCCTATGGCCATTTTGTCCATGCCGTTGGATACCGAAGTGGCAGTATTGGAAATGGGCATGAACCACTTCCGGGAAATTGCGTATCTTTCGAATATCGCCCATCCGGATGTGGCGGTGATTGTCAACATCGGTACCTCCCATATTGAATTCCTGGGTTCCCAGGAGGGAATCCGGAAGGCCAAGCTGGAAATCACGGAAGGCATGAACCAGCGGGGAATGCTGCTGCTCAATGGCGACGATACCCTGCTGCGCTATCTGGACGAAAAGCCCCAGCAGCGGATTACCTACTTCGGTCAATCGGAAGGCTGCGACATCCGGGGATTGGATGCCAGACAGGATGGAGAACTTCTGCGCTTCCGGGTGGAGGCTGGCAAGCTGTCTTTGCCGGTGCGGATGAACCTGGAAGGAGTGCATTTTGTCAACGATGCTCTGGCGGCCATCGCCGTGGGACTGAAGCTGGCGGTTCCTTCGGAGAAAATTGAGGAAAGTCTGGCTGAGTTTCAGAACATTTCCGGACGGCAGGAGATTTTCCAGGCCAATGGCTATACGATTATCAAAGACTGCTATAACGCCGGACCGGAATCCATGGCGGCAGCCCTGGGAGTCCTGGGCAATCGCCCCGGACGGCACATTGCGGTGCTGGGGGACATGCTGGAACTGGGAGACTGCGCCCAGGCCGAGCATTACAAGGTAGGCCGGATTGCGGCGGAGAAGGCGGATCTGGTATTTGCCTA
>CALXFP010000064.1 GCA_944387615.1 uncultured Oscillospiraceae bacterium
GATCCCGTGAACCATGTCAGGTGGGGAACCAAGCAGCATTAAGCGGATCTTCTCGTGTGCCGCGGGGTTGCCGTTCTTGAGCTAACTGCGCAGGTTACGGATGTTCAGCTTGTTCAAATGTGGGTGTGCGATCTTGTTATGAGCCGGCAGCTTTTTTATTGTGATTTAAGTGGAAAGGATGAGGACGTTTGGCAACCTATCAGGCTCTGTATCGCAAATACCGGCCTCAGACTTTTGATGACGTTTCCGGTCAGCTGGCGGTGACCCAAACCCTAAAGACCCAGCTCATGACCGGGAAGATGAGCCATGCCTACCTGTTTACCGGTTCCCGTGGTACGGGCAAAACCAGCTGCGCCAAAATTCTGGCCAAGGCAGTCAACTGCCTGAACCCGGATAACGGCAATCCCTGCAACTGCTGCGAAGCCTGTAAGGCCATTGACTCCGGCTCCTGCATGGACGTGCTGGAAATCGATGCCGCATCCAACAACGGCGTGGATAATGTCCGGGATTTGCGGGATGATGCGGTATATACCCCATCTCAGGTAAAGATGCGGGTGTATATCATTGACGAGGTGCACATGCTCTCCATCTCGGCCTTCAATGCGCTGCTGAAAATCATTGAGGAGCCGCCGGAGCATCTGCTCTTTATTTTGGCTACTACGGAACTGCATAAAGTTCCGGCAACGATTCTGTCCCGGTGCCAGCGGTTTTCCTTCCGGCGCATCAGCCAGGAGGACATTGCCGCTCGGCTGCAATATGTTGCCTACCAGGAGAATATCGACCTGGATGACAGTGCGGCCCGGGTGCTGGCCCGGCTGGCGGATGGCGGCCTTCGGGATGGCCTGAGCCTGCTGGATCAGTGCGCTTCTGCCACCACTGGAGAACTGACTGCCCAGCGGGTTTATGCCTGCCTGGGAATCGCCGGAGAACAGACCTGCGGAGAACTGATGGGCTATGTAGCGAGTCACGATACCAAACGGGCACTGGAACTGTTCAACCGTCTCTATACCGAGGGCAAGGATTTAAGTGCCATGCTGGACGAAATGGCCTGCCTGACCAGAGATCTGCTGGTGATGAAAACCGCAGGAAACGGAGGCATCACCATGCTTTCCGGTGTTGCCGACGATCAGGAAGTGCTGCAGCTGACCAAAGCCTTGACCAGCGGGGAGCTGGTGCGGATTATGAACCTGCTTCAGACCACACTGGCAGGCTTTACCCGCAGCGCCAGCCGCCGGATGGATGCGGAGCTGTGTATTGTCCAGATGTGCCAGCCGGAACTGGATCTGGATGCCAAGGCGCTGAACGCTCGGCTGACCCGGTTGGAAGAACAGATCAAAAGCGGCAGTTTTACCGTGGCTGTGCAGCCTCAGAAGGCGCAGGCGGCTGTACAGGAAGCAGATGACGACCGTCCGCCTATGCCGGATGATGCCGACGCACCGCCGGAGCAGGATGCCCCGGCACCTGTCCAGACGGATACCCCGGTAGGATTCTGGTCGGACTTGTGCAGTGGGATTCGCAAGGAGCTTGGCCCTCCTACCAGCGGCTTTTTCGTGGCTACACCCAATGCGCCGGTGCAAGGATTCCTGGTGGGCGACCGGCTGGAACTGCGCTGCGGCAACGATTTTACCGCCGTGATGTTGGACAAGCCGCCCATCCTGGAAGTGGTTTCCCGGAAGGCCAGTGTCCTGTTAAATCGCCCGGTAAAGGCAGTGGTGGTGGACATGTCCGCAAAACCCAAAAGCAATCCCAGGATGGAACAGCTGATGAACTTCGGCAGAAATCATCCGGATATTGTAAAAATCAAGGAATAATATAAACTTTCAGATAGGAGAATGTACAAATGGCAAAAGGTGGATTCCGGGGTATGCCCGGTGGCATGAATCAGGCAGCTATGCTCAAGCAGGCTCAGAAGATGCAGCAGGAGATGCTGCGCATGCAGCAGGAGCAGGAGAGCAAGACCTTTACCGCTGCTTCCGGCGGCGGCATGGTGTCCGCAACCGTCAATGGTAAGCACGAGCTGGTAAACCTGGAAATCAAGCCCGAAGCAGTGGACCCCGATGATGTGGAAATGCTGCAGGATATGGTGATTGCTGCTGTCAACGAGGCTATGCGCACTGCTGATGCCGAGGCGGCCAACAATATGTCCCGCCTGACCGGCGGCCTGAATTTGGGCGGCCTGTTCTAAGGAGGCAGTATGCAGTTTTTCCCTGCTGCGTTGCAGAATCTGTCGGACCAGTTTGCCCGGCTTCCCGGCATCGGCGGCAAAACCGCCCAGAGGCTGGCCTTTCATGTGCTGAGCCTTCCTTTGGAAGAAGCGGAGGAGTTTGCCCAGGCCATCGTCCAGGCGAAGCAGGAGGTTCACACCTGCCCCCAGTGTCAGAACCTGACGGATCGGGAGCTGTGCCCCATCTGCGATGACGATACCCGGGATGCCAGCACCATCTGTGTGGTGGCAGAGCCCAAGGACGTGATTGCCATGGAGCGTTCCCGGGAGTACCGGGGCGTATATCACGTTCTGCATGGTGTGATTTCCCCGCTGAACCATGTAACTCAGGATGATATCCGGATTAAGGAATTGCTTCGCCGGGTCAGCACGGGAAATGTCAAAGAGGTTATCATGGCCACCAACCCCGATACGGAAGGGGAGGCAACGGCTATGTACATCTCCCGGCTGCTGCGGCCTATGGAAGTAAAGGTCACCCGGTTGGCCTATGGCATCCCTGTGGGCAGTCAGCTGGAATACGCGGACGAGGTAACCCTTTCCCGGGCGCTGGAAGGTCGTCAGGAAATTTAAGCAAAACAATTTGGGCCGCGGTAACCATTTGGCTGCCGCGGCCCAATCTTTATTTTGTTTTGACTTTTTGGAACATACTTGCGGGCATCTGGGAAATCAGCACTGCCAGGAAAACCAGAGCGCAGCCCAGCAGTTCCCAGTTGGTCATAGTTTCTCCCAACAGCCACCAGCCGCCCAAAGCGGCAAATGCCGACTCCAAACTCATAATCAAAGATGCGGTGGTGGGTTCCAGGTGCTTCTGCCCCAAGATCTGCATGGTGTAGGCAATTCCCATGGACATGACACCGGCAAACAGCAGCGGTCCCCAACAAGCAAAGATATCCTGCACAACCACAGTTTCCGTCAGCAGCATAAACGGCACAGACAGAAGGGACACCACCAAACACTGGATGCAGTTCAGCCGGAATCCATCCAGCCCGCCGGCGAAACGATCAATGCAGGTAATCTGGATGGCGAAGGCCAAGGCACATGCCATCAGCAGAAGATCTCCCCGATTGATACCAGTGGCGCCCATGCAGCTCAGAAGGTACAGTCCCACAACAGCCAGCAGCACGCTGATTACTGCGGATTTGGGAATCTTCTTTCCCAGAACCAGCCCCAGAACCGGAACCAGTACAATATACATGGCGGTAATAAAACCGGCCTTTCCAGCGTCGGTATATACCAGGCCAACCTGCTGGAGACTGGCAGCCACAAACAGGGCACAGCCGCACAGCAGCCCGGTTTTCCACAGCTTCGGGCTGAACCACTTTTTTACGGACTCTTTTCCGGAGCACCGGCCAATGTCCAGGATAAACCCGCAAGGAATCAAAAATGCCACCGCCAGGCCGCAGCGAATTGCCTGGAAGGTAAAGGGGCCAAGAAGGTCCATGCCAACGCTTTGCGCCGTAAAGGCAAAACCCCAGATTACGGTTGCCATCAGCAGGCAAAGACTGCCCCGAATTTTATTTCTCATTTTGCATCACCGCCGGATACTGTATCATATTTCCAGAGAAAAAGCAAGCGGAGTTGCATTTTGTGCGTTTTGTGGTATAATGAATGAGCAACAATTCCAGCAGCCGGATACACTTTTCATGAAACTGTATTTTCTGCTGAGGAAATGGAGGATATCGTTATGGAACAAGTAAAGAAAATTCCTGCCCGAAGCGAAATTCCCGCTGAGGACAAGTGGGCGATTGAAGACCTGTTTGTGTCTGATGAGGCATGGGAGCAGGAGCTGGCTACCCTGGAGCAGGCCAGTGCCGCAATGGCAGCCTACGAAGGCCGTCTGGCAGAAAGTGCCAAGACGCTGTATGAGTACCTGCAGCAGGTTGAGCAGGTGGATGTAAAGGCGGATCGGCTGGGCAACTATTGCTTCCGCCGTTCGGATGAAGATACCCGGGATTCCGATGCCCAGGCTATGTCCGGCAAATATATGGCGGCTGTGGTGGCACTGTCCGCAGCTTCCAGCTTTGCCACTCCGGAGATTATGGCAATCGACGAGCAGACTTTGCAGGGCTTCTATGCCGCCTGCCCGGAACTGGAGCGCTACCGCCGGTATCTGACAGATCTGCGCCGCCGGAAGGCCCACACCCTGTCTTCTCAGGAAGAGCGTCTGCTGGCTGCGGCAGGGGAGATGGCCCAGGCTCCGGATACCATCTATGGCTCCTTCGCCGATGCGGATATCTCTTTCCCCGATGCCGTGGATGGGGAAGGAAACCGGCATCCTCTGACCCAGGGCACCTTTGTGAGCCTGGAAGAGAGCCAGGACCGGGTACTGCGCCGCAGCGCTTATGAAAACCTGTACGACGGCTTTGCAGGATTTAAGAACACTGCCGCCGCTTTGCTCAATGCCCAGAACAAGCAGCTGAAGTTCTTTGCCGATGCCAGAAAGTATGACAACGCTCTGGATGCTTCCCTGGATGCCACCAACGTTCCCACGGCTGTGTATCACAACCTGATTGAGGCTGTTCATCAGAACATGGACAAGATGCACCGCTACGTCCGCCTGCGCAAGAAGCTGCTGGGTGTTGACGAGCTGCACTTCTATGATGTCTATACCCCGTTGATGGCGGAAGTGGATCGCCGCATTCCCTATGCAGAAGCCAAGCAGACGGTGTATGATGCTCTGGCACCTTTGGGCAAGGAATACCAGGCCATTTTGAAGGAAGGCTTTGAAAACCGCTGGATCGATGTCTACCAGAACCAGGGCAAGCGCAGCGGCGCTTATTCCGCCGGTGCCAAGGTGCATCCCTTTGTCCTGCTGAACTACACCGGAACGCTGGACAGCCAGTTCACCCTGGCCCACGAAATGGGACACGCCATTCACTCCTACCTGTCCAACCGCACCCAGAATCCCATTGATTCTGACTATGTGATTTTTGTGGCAGAGGTGGCTTCCACCTGCAATGAGGCTCTGTTGATGCAGCACCTGCTGAGCAAGACCCAGGATAAGAAGGAGCGGGCTTATCTGATTAACCACTTCCTGGATCAGTTCAAGGGTACCATCTACCGCCAGACCATGTTCGCCGAGTTTGAGCGCAACATCGGCCAGATGACCGCCCAGGGCAAGACCCTGACTGCTCAGGTTCTGTGCGATGAGTATAAGCGCCTGAATGAGCTGTACTACGGCCCCGATATGGTGGTGGATGACCGGATTGCCATGGAATGGGCAAGAATTCCCCACTTCTACTACAATTATTATGTATTCCAGTATGCTACCGGCTACTCTGCCGCCATTGCGCTGTCCAACCGGATCCTGAAGGAAGGGGAGAGCGCCGTGAAGGATTACCTGAACTTCCTGTCCGGCGGTTGCTCCAAGAGCCCCATCGATCTGCTGAAGGGCGCCGGTGTGGACATGACCAGCCCCGACCCGGTCAACCAGGCTCTGGAGCTGTTTGGCCAGCTGCTGGATGAGATGGAAGCTCTGGTGTAATCCATGCCCGAATTATTTCTGCCGACGCTGCATACCTTTGCCATGAACAACATTTTCACCGGTTCGCTGGGATTGTTCCGCTTCCGGGCGAAACCCAATGTGGTAATGGCAACGGCAAAAGAGGTAGACTTTGAACAAAGCAGCATTTTCGTAGAGTATTGGCACGGCCTGTATTGCTACGAAAAAAGCCAGATGGAAGGGCAGGAGACCTTCCCCATGACAGAGGAAGGCCGCCAGGCCATGCTGCAGTGGCTGACCAGTAAGATCTGATCCGCTTTTGCGGCAAAACAAGAATTGTTTCCAGGCTGTTCCCAAAAAGTTAACATCAAAAGACTTTCCTTTTCGTTTTAATGTGTGTATACTGTTATGTAAACAGACAGAACAGAGGTTGACAACATGGACAAGCGAAATGGATATCGTCGGCACTCTGGTGCGGGGAAAGTGATTGCAGCTGTGCTGCTGATTTTGGTGTTGCTTTGCGGAGCAGCCTGGTTTGTTCTGTTCCGGATTAACCAATTTTCCCTGTCCGTTCAGCTGCTGGGGGACAAAGAAACCACCCAGGAATACGGACGGCCCTATCAGGACCCTGGTGTGGTTGTTTCCATGCGGGGCAGCCTGTTCTGGAAAAAAGGTTTCCGGCCGAAGCACGCAAAGCTGAAAGTTACCGGTAAGGTGGATGAAAACCACTTGGGCAAATACACATTGTCCTATACTGCCTCCATGCTCCACTGGCACGGGAGTACCCAGCGCAGTGTACAGGTGGTGGATACCCAGTGTCCCGTGATTACCTTGGAAGAAGATATCCAGGGACAGACCCATCCTGGTGGCAAATACCAGGAGCCAGGATATAAAGCATGGGATAACTGCGATGGTGATATCACAGACCGGGTGGTACGCAAAGAGGAACGTGGAAAAATCACCTATGCAGTGGTGGATTCCTCCGGCAACCCTGCCACCGCGGAGCGGGAAATTCCTTACTATGACCCCCAGCCGCCGGTGATCAGCCTGGAGGGCGGGGAAACCTACGCCATCACGGTCGGAACATTTTATGAAGACCCTGGATATCATGCTATGGATGATGTTGATGGAGACTTGACCGGACAGGTGACCGTAGAAGGGGAAGTGAACTGGCTGCAGCCGGGTGTGTATCCGGTGGTGTATACCGTTTCGGATGCCTACCAGAATGTGGCGACGGTTACCCGAAATGTGGAAGTGGTAGCCCAACCCCGCCCAGAGAAAACCTGGCCCCAGGAAAAAACCATTTACCTGACTTTTGACGACGGACCTGGGCCATATACCAAGCAGCTGCTGGATGTACTGGATGCCTACGGAGTAAAGGCGACCTTTTTTGTGACCGACAGTGGTTATGATTCTGTGATGAAAGAAATCGTGAACCGGGGCCACAGCATCGGCATTCATACCGTTTCTCATAAATATGATGAGATTTACGCCAGCCCTGAGGCATACTTTGCGGATTTGCTTGGCATGCAGGATATCATCTATCGCAACACCGGTGTCAAAACCACGCTGATGCGCTTCCCGGGCGGCAGCTCCAATCTGGTCAGCCGGAAAAGCTGTGAAGGCATTATGACCGTTTTGAGCGAAGCGGTTCAAGATGCGGGCTTCCAGTATTTTGACTGGAATGTAGACAGTGACGATGCTGGAAGAGCCAGAAAAGCGGAGGAAGTTTTTGACAATGTGGTGGAAGGGGTCAGCAAAGGACGGGTCAGCGCCGTGCTTCAGCACGATATTCACGGTTACAGTGTAGAGGCTGTGGAGAAAATTCTCAAATGGGGCCAGGAAAACGGCTATACCTTCCGCCCATTGGAGCAGAACAGTCCGGGATTCCACCATGGAATCAACAATTAAAATAAAAGGCAGCGGTTGGTGCCGCTGCCTTTCCTTACCGGTCGCTGGGGCCGCCGGCATCTTCGTCGAAGATCAGGTCATCCAAATCCATTCTGGGATCGTTGCTTTCCCGCATATCTGTTTCTCCTTTCAAAAGTAGACTACCGGACAGTATATGCCAG
>CALXFP010000065.1 GCA_944387615.1 uncultured Oscillospiraceae bacterium
GCCTGCCGCCACTCCCGGACATCCGCACCCATGGGCACCACGCCGCAGAAAATATCCTGGCAAATCAGAATGCTGTCCTGAATCTTCTGCCGGTGCTGCCGGAAAAAGTCCGCCGGTTCTTCTCCTGCCTGGACGCAGGCAAAGCAGAATTCTTCCAGGGCATAGACGCACTTTCTGGACAAGTCCACTTCCTTTCCAGTGCAAGTGAAAATGTCCGAATCTTTCAAACAAAACGCGGTTTTTGCGTACCCCAGCTTTCCTTGGTACGCACCGCCGATAATCAGAATCATAGTCTTCTCCTTACAGCAGGGCATAGACTCCCAGACCCCAAAGCTCTCCCAGGGTCAGGGCGTAGCCTGCAATGTCTCCATTCATACCTTCCAAAGACCGGTAACCCCGGCGCAGTGCCCAGCCGTAGCCTGCCAGGCAGCCAAGCAGGGCAGCTCCCGTCCGGACGCTCACCAAAAAGCCCGCCGCCAAAGCAGCGCACAGCATCAGTCCCAGCACCAGCACATGGCCTTTGGGGAAATGCTGGCTGGCGTACTGGCTGGTGGACATGGGCTTAAGCACCGTCACCGCCAAGGCCGAACAGCACCGGCTGACCATGGGCAGCAGCACCAGAAGCCCAATTCCCTGCTCTGCCGCCGCCACCAGGGCAAACTGGCTCAGCAGCAGCATGGCGCAGGCAATCACCGCAAAGGAGCCTACATGGGAATCCTTCAGGATCTCCCGCCGCCGCTGCAAATCCCGGCAGGATTTAACCGCGTCGGTCACGTCCATAAACCCGTCCAGGTGCAAAAATCCGGTAGCGAGGTAAGGGTACATGCTGATTGCCAGAGCAATGACCAGCGTCGGCAAGCCCAGCTGTCCCAGTATCCAGGAAAGCAGCCCCCAGATCAGGCCCATTTCCAGCCCCACCAGGGGCAGAAACAGCAGCATTTTGTCTCTGGCCTTTTCTTCCCATACCCGGAAGGGACTGGGAATGGCGCAGAACATGCTCTGGCACATGGCAAAGGCTTGTAAATATACTTTCATAGCGGCAACGCTCCCTTGTGGATGATATACTGACCTGCCGACACCTCTACCACGGTATCGCAGACCCCTGCCAGCCGCCGGTCAATATCCGCCAGAATTTTCCGGTACTGCTCGGTGGTTTCGTCGTAGCGCCCCGCATCCGAGGCAATATAGTCGCTGACAAAGACAGCGTTGCCCACGGTTTTGGCAAAGGTTTCCAGCTCTTCGCCGCAGCGCTGGGCGGCTTCCAGATCCATTTGGTAACCCTTGTCCTCCCGGAACAGTTCGTTCATCAGCAGCGCCGTCACGCTGTCCAGCAGGAAGGTGGCCTTGGGGTCGGCATGCTCCAGGCAGGAGAGGATATTTCTGCCGCACTCCAAGGTGGTAAAACCCAGGCCTTCCCGGTCTTCCACATGCCGCTGAATCCGCAGCCGGTCCTCGTCGTCCACGGGAATCATGGTAGCCACATAGTAATGGGTTTTGCCCTTTGCCAGAGCCACAGCCAGGTTCTGGGCCAGAGTGGATTTTCCGTTTTTTGCGCCGCCGGAGATAAAGTAGGTCATACTTTTGCCTCCACGGTGAATTTATCTCCCTGGCGAATCTCGTCCAGGTAGCTGTCGTCAATGCCCGCCTGGTCGAAGGTTGCCATATGGTTGATGATGGCGCAGGCGGCTTCCAGAACCTGGAAGGCGATGGGGCAGCCGCTGCCCTCTCCCAGCCGCATGCCCAGCAGCAGCATGGGCTGCAAGTCCATGGCCTGCATGGCCAGCTTATAGCCGATTTCAAAGGAGGCATGGCTGGGAATCAGATACCCCTGGACATTGGGACACAGCCGGCAGGCGCACAGCGCCGCCACTGCGGAAATGAATCCGTCAATGACCATAGGCCGGTGGCTGGCTGCGCCGCCCAGGAAGGCACCGCACATGGCCGCCACGTCGAAGCCGCCCACCTTTGCCAGCACATCCACCACATCCTCAGGATTGGGTTTGTGCAGGGCAATGGCCTGACGGATCACTTCCTTCTTTTTCCGGAAGCTGTCGTCGGTGATGCCGCCGCCCCGTCCGGTGACCTTCTCCACATCCACCCCCAGCAGCACTGCCAGGATGGCGGAAGAAGTGGTGGTGTTGCCGATGCCCATTTCTCCCACGCCCATGACCTGAGCGTCAGTATCCAGGGCCAAGTGCACGCCGGTTAAAATGGCCTGCAATGCCTGCTCCCGGGTCATGGCCGGTTCTTTCGCCATGTTCCGGGTGCCGTATGCAATCTTCCGGTTCAGCACCGCCGGTTCCCGGATATTGGCATTGACGCCCACATCGCAGACGGTGATGCCGCAGCCAAAATGCTTTGCCAGGGTGGCAGCGCCGGTTTTGGCCTTGGTCAGGTTGATGGTCTGCATCAAGGTCACGGACTGGGGAGAACTGGATACGCCCTCGGCCACCACGCCGTTATCCGCAGCAAACACCAGCAGGTGCTTTTTCTCCACCTGGTTATGTACCTGTCCCGTAATGCCCGCCAGCTGAATGGAGAAATCTTCCAGCCGTCCCAGGCTTCCTGGGGGCTTGGCAAGCTGGGCCTGCCGCTTCCGGGCCAGCTCCATAGCTGCTTCATCCAAAGGGGTGATGCTTGCCAGCAAGGACTTCAGTTCCGTTTCCATATCCGTTTCCTCCTTGAAATATATGCTCTTCCAACCAAAGTACGGAAGGTTTCCCTTCCGGGATTTCCAAGGTAACCGTTGCCTGGGGGCACAAAGATGCAATGCTTTCCAGCAGCGCTTTCATGGGGATGGTACCCTCCTGCAAGTTCTGGTGACTGTCTTTGTCACCGAAGTTATTATGTATGTGAAAGTGTCGGATGAATCCTGCGCAGTCTTCCAGCCATTTCATCACCGGCACCTGGGAATAGGTGTTGACATGGCCCACGTCCAGGCACAGCCCCAACCGGGGATTCCCCACCTCCCGGACAATCTGCAATAGCATCTCCGGCTCCGGTTCCAGTACATTTTCCAGGCACACCGTCATGCCTTCCGGAATCTCAAAGTCCTTCCAGAAGGCGATGGACTGCTCCTGATACCACACCGGGTAGTACAGCCAGGGATTGTAGCCGCCGTGAAGAATCACTTTGTCAGCCCCGTAGTGTCGGGCCATATCCAATGCCTGTTCGTAACGAAACTTCGCCAGCTGTCGGGCTTTCGGGTCGATGGCGCAGGGAAACAGCTCGTTAAAGGGGCCGTGGAGCACCCGGCGGGAGACGCCCGCAAGGGTTTTCTCCAGTGCAGCATCCGTTTCCGGAAAATGGTCGTCTAAATTCCAGGCGGTGCAAAACTCCGCGATTTCCACCCCCAGGCCATGGGCTCTGGCAAGCTTTCCTGCCTGGGAATCGATGGTAGAAAGGTAAAAATGCTGCCGCTGCATACCATGCCTCCTATCCGGCATCCATCATGCCGTATTTCGTCTTGAGCCGCTCCAGCTTGCTGAGCAAGGGTCTGGAAAACAGCAGCAATGTCACCGCGCAGGCAATGCCATGCTGCACATTGTAGGCAAATCCTGCGGTAAACACCGCCAGTGCGTATTTCCAGGTGATCCGGCTGCTGACGGTGAACACCGTGCAGCAGTCCAGCAGCGGGCCAATCACCAGCACGATGGTGAAAAATCCCCATACTGCCAAAGCTGCCGGATTGCGCAGAGGGAAGCGCTTGTGAAACAGTCCCCCAGCCAAAAATCCTGCAAACCCGTAGGCCATCATCTGCCAGGGAGTCCAGGGGCCCTGACTGAAAAAGAAGTTGCTGGCAAAGGCTCCCACCGCACCGCAGACGAAGCCGGACTGGGCTCCCAGGGCAATACCGCTAATCATCACAATGGCGGTCATGGGCTTGAAGTTCGGAATCAGCATCACCACCCGGGAGGCAACCGCCAGGGCGCACATCACCGCCAGGGTCACCAATTCCCGGGCCTGGGGCCGCCGGGTCTCGAAGGCCAGGAAAAAGGGGATCATAACCTCCACAATCATCATGGTGCTGGTCAGATAGTACCATCTGCCGGACAACTGGGTTCCCAGAAATAACGTACCCGGAATCAGCACAAACAGAAGCAGCAGATTGCAAATCGTGGATTTTCTCACCGGATCTCCTCCAAATTCTTACGGTACAGCACTGCAACATCCCCGGCGGTAACGGCATTTTGGAACACACACCGGCTCATCCGGTTGGCGGCGGTGGTATAGAAACTGTTCTGGCCGAAGAACCGATGTGGAGTATCGGTGGTGACAATCTGCCCGTCGAAGAACATGCCAACCAGATCGGCGTACTCTGCGCAGAACTCCACATCGTGAGATACCAGCACAGTGGTGATGCCCTCAGCTTTCAGTTTTTTCAAAATTTCCGCAAATTTTCCCTTAAAGAAGCTGTCCAGGCCCTTGGTAGGTTCATCCAGCAGCAGAAGCTTCGGATTGGTCAGCAGCACTTTTGCCAAAGCTGCCCGCTGCTGCTCACCGCCGGAGAGGTCATAGGGGTGAGCATCCACCAGATGGGTAATTTCACAGGTTTCGGCCACGGCCTGAATGGGGCCTTCCTCCCGGCACATTTCCCGCAAATCCTCCCGAAGAGTTTTGCCCACAAACAGACTTCTGGGGTCCTGGGGCAGCATGGCAACGCACCCCCGGTAGAGGCTGGCGCCGTAGCTTTTGATGGGTTTTCCGAACAGCTCCACTTTGCCCCGGTAGGGCTTGCAGATACCACAGATGGTCTTTAAGGTGGTGGACTTTCCGGCGCCGTTTCCGCCCACAATGGCGAAGATGCAGCCTTGGGGCACCTCCAGGTTCACGCCCCGAAGGATATCCTTCCCCTGCTTTTCATAGCGGAACCACCCTTCCTGAATCCGCAGGGCATATTCCCGGCCTTTGGGGGCTTCCGGTTCCATCTCCGGCTCCAGAGCAGTGAGGCGCCGGTTTTCAAAGGTTTTCGTCAGCCAGCTTCTGCCTTCGCGCACCGTCAGGGGGCACTGCCCCTCTGCGCCGGACTGGTAAAATACCCGGGTAGGGGTGGGCAGTGCGGCAAACATGGCAGAATCCTGCTGCCACAGAAGGCTTCCCACCTGTCGGGGGCCGTCACTGGCAATGACCCTTCCTTCTTCCATCACCACCACCCGGTCGGCGCTGTGGTAGATATCCTCCAGACGGTGCTCGGTGATAATGATGGTGGTACCCAGCTCAATATTGATTTTCCGCACGGTGTTGAGAAAATCCGAAGCGGCAATGGGGTCCAGCTGGCTGGTAGGCTCGTCCAGAATCAGCACCTGGGGCTGCATGGCCATAATGGAGGCCAGATTCAGCAGCTGCTTCTGGCCGCCGGACAAGGTGGCAACCTCCCGGTCAAACCAGTCCTGCAGGCCAAAATAGCTGGCCATTTCTGCCACCCGCAGCCGGATGGTTTTCTGATCCACCCCCAGATTTTCCAGGCCGAAGGCCAGCTCATGCCAGACTTTGTCCGTGACCAGCTGCTCGTCGGGATTTTGCATCACAAAGCCGATTTTCCGGGACTGGTCGTACTGGCTCACCTGCTGCAGCGGTGTGCCGTCAAAGAGTACCTGTCCGCTGCGGCTTCCGTAAGGGGTCAGCACGGATTTCAGGTGCCGCAGAAGGCTGGTCTTGCCGCTGCCGCTTTTGCCGCAGAGAACCACATATTCCCCTTTTTCAATGGTCAGATTCACGCCGCTTAACGTAGGGCGCTTGGCACCGGGGTAGGAAAAGGTCAGATCCCGGATATGGAAATGTGCCATTGGACAGCCTCCTGCAAATATAGTAGCGTAGGAATCAGCAAAAATACCCCATAAGCAGCCAGCCCCCAGGTGGGGGAGGCAATCCACAGCTCCGGGGTAAAGGTAGCTCCGGTGCCTCCCGCCAGCAGAACACCTGCGGCCAGCACCCCCATGGCGCCAATCAGCGCCCAATCCCGGGTGGTCATCCGGTAAATCCGGAAGCTGGTGCGCTTTGCGGTGCCGTAGCCCCGGCAGCGCATGGCATCGGCGGTGATGATGCTTCCCTCCAGCGCCCAGTCCGTCAGGGCGGACAGCACCTGCATGCCACCGGCAATCTTCTCCTTGGCAGAATTTGCCCCGGTGACCCCTTTGCCGATACAGGTGCGGGCATCGGCGATTTGCTTGCCCTTTCGGGCCAGGTTGGGAATCATCCGCAGCACCATCACCAGCAGCAGCGACAGGGCAGGAATCAGACTGCCAAACAGGCACACAAATTTATCGCTGGTCAGCACCATACTGTAGCAGCCAAACCACAGAATCATCACCACAAACATCCCCGCCACCGCCATTCCGTAGTACAGCGCTTCCAGGGTATAGGGTCTGCCAAACACTGTAAACAGCAGGCGCTCACCATAGGTGTTCAGCAGGGGGTTCAGTCCGGCAATCACCACAAACACCGGAACCAATCCGGCAATCCGCTTCCATCCGTCCCTTCCTTTGAGCAGCAGGTAATACCCTCCGGCCCCCACCGCTCCGGCTGCAAGATACATGGGGTGTTGAATCACCACGCAAAAGCCGATTGCCCCCAGGAAAAACAGGAAATTGGTCAGAGGGTGGCATTTGGAAAAGGCATCATAGCGCATAAACAGAAAACGTCCCCTTTCGGGGACGAAAATGCATATTGCCGCAATAAGCCGGTAATCCTGAAAAACCAACCGCCAGACCGTCCCCAAGAGTCTTGCGCGCTGCGTCAAAGTCCGTATTCCGACTCCGGACGCTGTATGCCGGGAACCTTCTCAGATTGCTCCAATGGTTTCCGGCGAGCCTATGTCCGTCTACGGCGGCTTGGTACCGTTGGGATTTGCCCATTCCAATTTCCTTTGACTGATTGTGTCATTGTTATGCGTATTTTAGCACAGTTTCATTCCTCTGACAATCCCCGTTTCACGAAAAAAAGCCGCCGGCGTAAAACCGGCGGCTTGGGATTACACTTTTACGATACGGCCCGGCACACGGGGTTTTGTCACCGGCTCTTCATCGGGATAGCCCAGGATGCAGTGGCCCACACCCTTCAGGTGCTCCGGCAATCCCCATTTTCTCAGCAGCTCCTTGCCTTCAGGGCTGTCAAAAGCCTGCTGTGCCCGGTGAATCCAGCAGCTGCCCAGGCCCATTTCGCTGGCAGCCAGCATCAGATTGCCCATAACCAGGCTGCCGTCTTCCAGCCAGGTATTCCGCTCCGGGTCGGACAGAACCACCACCACGCAGGGAGCGCCGAAGAAGGGATCACTGGTGGTGCCCAGGATTTCCGCATTCATCCGGGACAGCTGATCCCGGGTCTGCTTATCCCGGACGGCAACCATCACGGTTTTCTGGCTGTTCTTGCCACTGGCGGCATAGAGTCCCGCCTCCAGAATGGCATCCAGCTCTGCGTCGGTGATCTGCTGGGGCTTGTACTTGCGGACGCTGCGGCGGTTTTTCAGTAGTTCATGCATAACAAAATACCTCCTGTTTATTTCAGCGCATCCAGCGCTGCTTGAATCTGCGGGTCTTCTTTCCAAGGCAGGGAGTCAAAATAGATTTCCATGGCAGTATCTTCATCCACGGTTACGGGAACATCCGGCTCAATGCCCA
>CALXFP010000066.1 GCA_944387615.1 uncultured Oscillospiraceae bacterium
TCCTCATACGCAACCGCCGAACACCCTTCCGCCACCGATGCGCCGCCGTGCAGATACTGGCGAAGGGTCATGGAAACGTCTGCCCCGGCATTGTGCAGCATCGCCGCCACCAGCTGCCCCATGGCACCGTTGCCGATAACCAGGATTTTCTTTCCGGAGACTCCGGTGTACAGACTCTGCAGAAGTTCCAGGGTTCTTTCCGCCGCGCCTGTGTGCATGGCTGTCAGACGAACCTGCGTTTTTACCTTTTTTGCTCCTGATATTGCGGTCCGGAACAGGTGATCCAGAACCGGGCCGCTGGTTTTCTCTTCCCGTGCCAGATCCCAGGCCTGCCCGATCTGGGTGATAATCTGGTCATCTCCAAAGAGCTGGGAATTCATGCCGCAGGCGGTTTTGAGCAGATGCTCCACCGCCTGGGAATTTTGACGCACCCAGATGACATCGGCATACTGCTCCGGCTGCAGCCCTTTCAATTCGCACAGAATCTCCAGAGGACTTTCCTCCCCGCCGTCCAGCCAAAGCTCGGTGCGGTTGCAGGTGGACAGGAGAATGCATCCCGCTGCATGAAATTTCTCCCGTACCAGCTTCATGGCTTTCTGCGCCCCGGACTTGGTAAAGGAAAACAGTTCCCGGGTCTCTACTCCGGCCCTGCGGTGGTCAATGCCAGCCATTTTGATATTCAATGCAAAGTCCTCCTGTGTGGTCAGTTGTTGGTGAAATATCGTCCGCCGGTCAAACCATGGGATTTTCTCCGTGATAAACCGGCATGCTCCGGGCGCCTTGGCTCCCGGCGGCCCAGGGGATTGCCATCTTCAAGAAAAAAACCTTCCTCCGAAGGAGGAAGGTTACAGCAAAGCAAACCGCATCATATCAGCGGACATCGCTGCAACCGCCAAATAGTCCGTCGGCAGTGCAAGCTCATCATACGGCAGGTCTTCTGGCTTCAGGGCAATGCATTTCCCAGCCTTCCCGAGTGCAGGAAACTCAGTGGCTTATATTGGGATGCTTCCCTGTTACAGCGGCGGTCCCGCGCGGGTTTTTCACCCGACTTCCCTATTCTCGCCGGCCCGTAAGCCAGCGCACCGTTGATGTTTGCTTTATTATACAAATGATCTGATAAAAAATCAACCAAATCTTATTTTTTCAACCCCTTGCCCATGTGCATGTTTTCAGGATATATCCACGAAATAAAACCACACGTCAAAGGCTTAACTGCTTTGCTTACCACGGCATCCAGGATTGCACCGCAGCGGCAGATTTATTCAGTAAAATCTCAGAACAGTTTCCGGTTTTGGCTTTGGTCAGTTAAAAAACACAGCAAAATCAGGAGTTTTTGTATTTTTCATCGTACTGTGTGTGCCGCTTCTTCCTTCCGGGACTCCTCCGGCATCAGCGAAGGGGCATGGTGCAGAATTTCTTTGCGGAACACATCCTCCTCCAGCGGCCGGTCAAAGTAGAATCCCTGCATCAGGGGGACACCCATTTCCCGCAGCAGCTCAACCGTCCGCAAATTCTCCACCCCTTCCACGCACAGCTTCAGGTTCAATGTCTGGCTCAGATCATACAGACAGCGCAGAATAATCCGGTGATACTCTTCCGTTTCCAGGTGCTGCACATATTCCCGGTCCACCTTAATCTGGCTTATGGGAAGTCGGCGCAGATAGTTGAAGCTGGAATATCCGGTTCCGAAATCATCCAGGGCAACGCCTGCTCCCAGCCGGATCAGCGACTCGCAGAATTGATTGGCGATTTCAAAGTTTTTCACCAGAGAAGTTTCCGTCAGTTCACAAACCAGCCACTGGTAATCCAGCCCTGCTGTGCGACAGCAGGCAGCAATATGATTAACCAGGTTGGCATCGGACACCTGCTGGGCAGAGATATTGACATTGATATAGGCAGACAGTCCCATTTTGTGCCACCGGGCGCATTCTCGCACCGCCTGCTCTACCACCCACCTGCCAACCGGAATAATCATGTCCGAAAATTCCAGTGTTTCAATCAATTCCATCTGCGTCAGATTGGGCAGCTGCGGATTGCTGTAACGCAGCAGTGCCTCCGCGCCATGCCAGACCGGTTCTCCATTGCGGAATTCCACCACCGGCTGGTAAACCAGTCGGAAATGTTTCATCCCGTTGTCAATATCTTTGCGCAGTTCCGTTTCCAGCAGGTACTTTTTATTCAGCGTTTCCGTACTTTCGCTGCGGAAAAATACCGTCTGCTGGGAATCCGACTTGGAATGCAGCTGCAGTGCGGTGTTTGCATTTTTAATCAGCTCTTCTCCGGTGCATCCGTGCATGGGATAGATTGCCACGCCGATTCTGGCCCGGATATAGATGGTATGGCCTTCAATCAGTCTGGGACAGCTGAGATACATCTGGAAGGGCGTCAGTTTTTCCAGGATTGCCCCCGGTTCGCTTTCCGGCAGATGCACCAGAAACTCGTCCCCTTCCAGCCGGTACAGCCCCAGGTTCCCAGTAATATACAGCTGCAGAATCCTGGAAAATTCCTTCAGGATGGTATTGGAAAAGCTGTGTCCGAAGATTTCGTTAAACACCTTGAAATTGCGGATATCCACGCACAGGATGCTGCCGGTGGCATCCGGATTCCGGGCAAGAAACTCCGGCATTTCCTTCTCAAAACAATGCCGGTTCTTCAGTCCCGTCAGCTCATCATAATACAGCATCTGGCGTATCCGCTCTTCCGTACGCTTTTGCTCCGTAATATCCATCAGGGACCCGGCAATCATCACAGGATGGCCGGTTGCATCGTGCAGGCCCTTTCCGTGGCAGCTGATCCACATAATATCGCCCTGTTTTGTCTGAACCCGGTATTCCGCCACATGATAATCGCTCTTGCCCGTGAGGAAGGGCGTAAAGGACTCCAGAAAAATTTTCCGGTCCTCAGGCACGATAAAGCTTAAAATCCGGTCCATGGCATTGTGGAACGTAGGTGACTCCAGGGGGAGCACGTCCATTGCCTTGGGAGAGAAGGTACAGACATTGTTCACCAGATCCAGCTGGTAGATATAATCCGTACTGCCCTCCAGAATCAGCTGATTTACCGACTGGACATGTTTTAACTGCTGAATAATGTCTTCCATCCGCTGATCGTATTCGTGCATCAGGTCATAGTTGATGTGGCAAATTCCCACCGCCATTCCCGGCGTCTCCAGCGGAATCGTCACTACCAGGAAATTCGTAACCTGCCCATTGATCAGGACGTTCAGATGGCTGTCCGTTTTGCTGGTACGGTTCTCCCGGAGCCGTTCCAAATCCCGCTGGAAAATCTCCCGGCTGCGGGGGGTAAACATTTCTGCCAGCTGGGAAGTGGACACATGGGCGGGTGGCTGGACGGAATTGCTGAACAGCAGCTGCGCAAGCCGCTGGCACAGGTGAACATCTTCCTTATTATAATCCAGCAGAAAACACTCGCTTCCCAGTACTTCCTGCCAATTTCCGGAAGAAGCCTGCTCATCGAGCTGTTTCAGCGAAAAGTATTCCTGACTCTCCATGTACAATCCTCCTACACCCGCCAAAAGCAGTCCCGTGGTACATACCGCATTTGCTTCAGGCAGCATCTGTTTTGTTCAGGCCAGAATTTATGCCCCCATGTAATTGCGCAATATTTCCGGATAATAACCCTCCGGAAACCACAGCTTTCCGAAGGCTCCAGAATGAAAAATCACAATTTCAGAATGCGGATTTGGTCCCCGGCCAGTTTCAGCCGGGTTTTCCAGTCCATTCTGGGCAAAGGCCATGGCACATAATCCAGTTCCTCCTGGCCCGGCTGGGGAGCCGGAGCCGGATAAATCTGATCTTTGTGCTCGCTGGGGCAGTCTATCCAGATGCCCCGCAGGGACATGGTGCACCGGATCGCCACCATCCGAACTGCCTCCCATCCGAAGTTGAAGAACGCCTGATTCTTCAGGGAAAGCAGCGGGAAAGGAATTTTCATAGCAGCGGTGGCCGCCAGCATGCACACCGAGGGACTGCAGCAGCCGGGGGTGCGCCATTTTGCGGCATCCGCCAAGGTCTCGGCACAGTTTCCAAGGGTAAGCAGCGGCAGAGGCAGCGCCCGGACATCCTGTTCGGAATAGGGTTTTCCCTCTCTGTCAAACCACCACCGTTTTCCGCCCCATTCCACGCCGGCACCGATCACCACTGCCAGGGCCCGGCTCTGGTCCTTCCGGGGGGCATACACCACATATTCAAATCCGGAGCGCAGAGCCGCCAGGCAGCCGCCCCGACAAGCCTGCTCCAATTGCCGAGCCTGCTCCGGCGTTACCTGATTGGGGTCCGCAATCCGAGGAGCGTGGGGCAACGTATGACCTGCCAGAACCAGCACGTTGGGGAAATGCCGGTGAAAGGTCTCTCCCATCAGGCTGGCGTCCGCAGGGCGGAAATGGTACTGGGGCATTTCCCCGTCCAGTACTGCCTCTCCCTGAAAAAAGCCCCGCTTTTCCGCCTCAATAAACAAAGGAATCCGGTCCGGGTCCAGTCCCATAATCCGGGTACCCACCCGGTCTGTAGCAACCGGGTCAACGCCGGCAATCAGCACCCGGCTGTCCACCGGGTCCACCGGTGCAGGTGTATTTCCTTCTCCACCCACCAGGCCGTCAATCAGGGTCAGATTGGGCCGGATGAGATAGAGCAAATCCGTCAGCTTTTCATCAATCCGGTAATTGTGATTGCGTTCCCGAAGGGCATAGGGAATGATGCCCATGGCGTTTTTAAATCCCAGTGTCACCTGGGTATACAGATTCGTCTTCAGCTTGGGCACAGAGATGTAAAAAGCCCGTCCCTCCGCCACTTCCGCAAAAGGTTCCGGTACCAGCACCTCTTTCATCACCCGGGCTTTGGGCAGCAGGTAGCGTTTTACCGGACAAGTCTCCAGCGCAGCCAGGCCGGTTTTCCGGAACTTGGCAATCCGGTCCACACCACTGACCCGAAAGCTGGTTCTGGTGGGCATCGGCTTTCCGGAAGATTCGGCAATCAGCACTTCGGGCTGAAACCGCTGCACCCACTCTACAACGGCATCCAGAACTCTGGGGTCGGTAGATTCCGGATAATCCGCATTCACAAGACCGCTTTTGTGATACACCGATACCAGATTGGGTTTGATTACCGCCATGGTACTTTCTGACAAAGCCTGGGCAAAGTGCAAATGACTGTCCAGCTGATCCAGGCAGTCAAACACGGTTTGGCGAATGGTACGGATATCCTCACGGGCAAAATATGCCTCTGTACCGTAATTTTCAGGAAGCGCTACATAATTCTGACGCAGGTCCATATCTGCAGGAGCCTGGCGGATAACCACCCAGCGATCACACATAATCAAAGACTCTCCTCCCCATAAGGAAGTTTTCCTGAGGCTTCTGTCGCTCTGTACGCCCCTGCATCACAAAAAAGCCGTTCTGTCCGGGTTCATCAGGAGCAGGCATAACTTGCGTGTGTCAATACCGCTTATTCTTCCGGCGAAAGAAGCATCTCAAAGAAAATCTAACTCGAGGACATTATACTCCCGGCAAAAGAATCGGTCAACCATTTTCCCTGGTTTTCTTACAAGTTATTCCATTATTTTACATATTTTTTCATTTGTGCTTGCCTTGCCGAATCAGAAATGGTTGACCGATGTAACGGAGTTTCCCCTGCATGGTCAAAAGCCGTATCTCTCTCCCATTCTGGATCTACACAATGGTTATCTGGTCAGCGATACAATTTCTGAACGTCCTGTTCTGAGCATGGTAACTGCCATGCCGGAGAAGTCCTTTGAAGCCATACCAGACGGACTGATCCGGTTCTCCACTGTGACCCAGGCTGGCAATACCAGCGGATTCGCAGGAAGAAGGGTATCCGACAAAGCATGAGCCGCAAAGGGAATTGTCCGGACAATGCTGTCACAAAAACTTTCTTTGTTCTACTCAAACGTGCGCTGCTGTACCTGCAAAAATCGGAATCTATGGAGCACTTCAATTTTCCCAGGGCAGCTTTTTTTTGAACGAATTTTTAATATTTGGTATAAGACCATTGCTTTTCCCCCGGACTCCCTCCATAATATAGAGTGTAAGAGTATGCAATTTTTATTGTGAATCTCCCCACGGGGATATCCACGGAGGTAAGACCACGAAGCGTTTATTGAGTTTATTGACGGCGGCGGCCCTGGTACTGACTTTTGTACCGACCGGGGCATTGGCCACCAGGGACATTCCTGGACAGGAGAATACCCCGGTCTGCGGCTGCACAACAAGTGCACGGAGGGTGCGGTAAATTCTCACTGCCCGGTATGTACCGCCGATCCTGGCGCCTGCCAGGGCGAGGAAGCAGCACCTGTTTCCCAGAACCAGGAGAAACCTGAGCAGAATCAATCGGAAAGCGGAGCTCCCGAATCCCCGGTCTGCTCCTGCACCGAAAAGTGCGCTGAAGCTACGGTAAATTCCGACTGCCCGGTGTGCACCGCCGACCCCAGCGCCTGCCAGGGCAAGGAAGCAGCACCTGTTTCCCAGAACCAGGAGAAACCTGAGCAGAATCAATCGGAAAGCGGAGCTCCCGAATCCCCGGTCTGCTCCTGCACCGAAAAGTGTGCTGAAGGCACGGTAAATTCCGGCTGCCCGGTGTGTGCCGCTGATCCCAGTGTCTGCTCCGGGGCGGAAGCAGCCCCGCTGCCTGTCCTGCCCCAGGTGGTTACCATTACCGATTGGGCTTGGGTGGATACCCTTCCCGTCCTGGGGCCCGACGGCAAGCTGTATCTTGCCCAGGCGGTCTCGGAAACGGAACTGCCAGGGATTATGGACACCTTGCCCCAACATATTACCGCAAATGGGGAGACATCCCGGTAACCTGGAGTTATGATCCGGCTGCCCTGACCTTCACCGCCGCTTTGCCGGGTGGGTATGTTCTGGCAGAAGAGGCCCGTCTCCTCACTGTTGCAGTGGTTGTAAAGGAAGCCAATCCCCTTCCTGCCACGGATACAGGCTTGACCATCGGCGGTCAGCCCATCAGCAGCGGCGATTATTGGACAACAGACAGCAGCGGAACCTTAAGCAAATATGACGGTTCCGACCAGCCCCAGGATCACTACATCCATTTTGACGGCAGCACCTTGACCCTGCACAATGCCACAATCACCGGCGGCATCGAATACATCGGCGGCACCCTGACCATGGAATTGGCGGGAACCAACCAGGTATGGGGCGATAATGCCATCTCCCTCCTGGCAGATACGGGCGCTGCGAACCTGACGATCCAGGGAGCCGGCAGCTTGGCGGTTGCATCCCAAAATCAGGGATATGGTATTCAGCTGCTGTCCGGCGATGGCACCGGTGCAAACCTGACCGTGAATGCCTGTACTTTGACCATCGACGGCAATCCCAGTATTTATTTCGGCAGCAATGGCGGCAGTGTGTCCGCATCGCTGACGGTAAACGGCAGTGCCTTGGTGCGGGCCAACGCCGGAATTGAAGCCAACGGCACTACCGCTATGGACACCATCTCAGGCATCGGCACCCGGGAGAACAGCACCAGCGGGTTCGCCATCACCATCAACGGCGGCGACATCACCGCCACCGGCGGTCTTGACGGCGGCGCCGGCATCGG
>CALXFP010000067.1 GCA_944387615.1 uncultured Oscillospiraceae bacterium
GTGCATGTTGTTCGGTTTCTTCCAAATCAAAGTACAGGCAAAGACCAGCACGCCGCAGCCCACCAGCACGATACCCAGGCTTCCCAGAAGCAGCCCCAGTGCCGGATATCCCTGCACCAGCAGCACTCCCAGGGTACCGGCGCAGACCAGGAAAAATCCCACGGTGCACACCACAGGCACCGCAGCGCACAGAAGTGTCGCATTCCAGGCCCACCGGCACAGAACTTTTGCCACCCGAATAGCCCAGCCAAACAGGGCAACCATCATACCCCATAGCCGCCGATTCATGTCCTTGATCCAACCCCAGAAGGTATGGGGGCGAGGCTGTTTCGGCGGCGTTTCCACTTTGGGCTGCTCCGGCACGTCCTGCTCCGGTACTTCCTCCTTCTTCAGACGAAGCTGCAGGTTCTGCCATTGCCCTGACAGCCACTTGCAGAGTTTGCCCCAGGCGGTTTGGCATTTGTGCCAGAACCGTTCCAGCCAGCCGGCGCACTGGATGGCGGCCTCTTTCACCGGGGCGCTGGGCTCCTTGATTTTGGACTGCCAGTCGGGGCTGATGTGATACGCTTCCAGAATCTCCGCCGCCAGATCATCCAGCGAGCCAAAATCCCGGATGGCCTCCTCCTCGGACAGTCCCCCTTCCATCCGCATCTGGATGTGCTGGGCGTATTCTTCCAGAATGTCCTGCTGCTCCGACGGCTGCAGAATCCGGATCCGCTCCTGAAGCTGCCTTAAAAATTCTTCTTTGTTCATTGCCATTCTCCTTCCTGTTTGCTAGGCCCCATGCTCCTGCAAAAATTCATTCACCTGCTGGGAAAATTGCAGCCACTCTGCTTCCAGGGCATCCCGGTACAGCACACCGGCTGCGGTGAGGTGATAGTATTTTCGGGGCGGGCCTTCTGAGGATTCCCGCAGATAGGTTTCAAAATAGTGCTCGTTGGTCAGCCGCTTCAGCAGCGGATAAATGGTGCCTTCGTTCACGTCCACCACTTTGGAAACTTCCGCTACCAATTCGTACCCGTACATATCCCGTTTTCGGACAGATTCCAGCACGATCAGCTCCAGCACACCTTTCTTGAACTGGGCATTCACCAGCATCCCCCCCTTTTGTAACTATACTATACCAACTACTGTGTATTGTCAAGTACTGAGATATTAAGAATACTTGAAGATTCTTATTACCACCATTTCTTTGGATTTTCTCCCAGGGTGGAGACTTCCTTGCTTTACAACCGGGGGAAAATTTGGTATTCTATACAGCGGAAAGGGAGGTAATTGCCGTGAAAACCAAAAAGCTGACCCTTCTGGCACTGCTGACTGCCATTGCACTGACCATTTTCCTGGTGGAAGCCCAGATCCCGCCGCTGGTGCCCATTCCCGGCATCAAGCTGGGTCTTGCCAATATTGTCACGGTGTTCGCCGTGTTTGCCCTGGGCAGCCGGGAGGGAGCCTGTGTCCTCTTTGCCCGGATTTTCCTGGGGGCCATCTTTGCCGGATTCGGCACCATCTTTTATTCCGCCGCCGGCGGACTGTGCGCCATTCTGGTTACGCTGCTGGTGAAGAAGATTCTGACCAAAAAGCAGCTTTGGGTTGCCGGCTGTCTGGGGGCCATTGCCCACAGCATCGGGCAGATGGCCATGGCCATTGCCCTCACCGGCACTCCGGCGCTGATTGTTTACCTGCCGGTTATGGTGGTGATCAGCATCATCACCGGACTGTTCACCGGGCTGTGCGCCCAATTTCTGGTTAACCGAGGAAAGTTATGGAAAATTACTTCAACATGAACCTAAGCAAGCAGGAAATCGACGCCATTTCCAACCTGGGCCTTGCCCATATGGGAGACTGCGTGTTTGAAATCCTGTGCCGGGCCTACCTGTGCGCCCAGGGTGAGAAAACCGTGGACAAGCTCCACCGGGACACCATCAACATGGTCAAAGCCACAGCCCAGGCCAAATTTGTGGACAAGCTGCTGCCTTCGCTGACGGAGGAGGAACTGGCCTACTACCGCCGGGGCAAGAATGCCCATGTCCACGCCGTACCCAAATCCGCCACCCCCGCCGAATACGCCAAGGCCACCGGACTGGAAGCCCTCTTCGGGGCGCTGTACCTGTCCGGTCAGACCCAGCGGCTGAACGAACTGTTCCGGGGCGTGATGGAAAACCCCTAAGGAGGAAACCCTATGGCTTTTGATGCCGTTTTTTTGTCCGCAGTGCTGGAGGAAATCCGCACCCGATGTCTGGGTGCCCGGGTGGATAAAATCCACCAGCCCAGCCGGGACACCTTGATTTTGCACCTTCGCTGCCGGGAAGGCCGGGAAAAGCTGCTCTTTGCCGCCAACCCCACCGCCCCCCGGCTCCACCTGACCAACGCCTCTCCGGAAAATCCGGCGGAGCCGCCCATGTTCTGCATGCTTCTGCGCAAGCACCTTCTGGGTGCCAAGCTGACGGAAATTTCCCAGATTCCCATGGAGCGGGCGGCGGCCTTTACCTTTGACTGCACCGACGAAATGGGCTTTCCGGTGCAGAAAAAACTGGTGGCTGAACTGATGGGCAGAACCTGCAACCTGTATCTTCTGTCCCCGGAGGGACGGATTCTGGACTGCCTGCGCCGGATTGGCCTGGACGAAAGTGCCAAGCGGGCGGCGCTGCCGGGGCTGAATTACCAGCTGCCGGAGCCGATTTCCAAGCAAAATCCCATGGAGGATGTGGACTATTCCGGTTTGCTGACCCAGAACGGGGCGGATTTGCTCTGTGACCGGCTGATGGACACCCTGGGTGGCCTGTCGCCCCTGGTATGCCGGGAGGCGGCGCTGTTTGCTGCAGGCAGTGTGGATGCCCGGGTTTCCGACCTGGACGTGGCTGCTGCCGCCGACAAGCTGGAACTGTTTTTCCGGGAGCATTGCCTGCACCCTGCCCCTTACTGCTTTTTGCTGCCCGACAGAACCCCCAAGCAGTTTGCCTTCTGCCCCATCCGGCAATACGGCAGCTGCACCCGGGCGGAGTCCTTCGGCGCTCTGCTGGACGGCTACTATACCCTCCGGGACCGGAAGGACGCCATGCGGCAGAAAAGTCAGGCGGTGCGCAAAACCGTCCAGAATCTTTGCACCCGGCTGACCCGGAAGCTGGCCATCCAGGAAAAAGAACTGGAAGCCACCTATGACCGGGAACGGCTGCGGCAGCTGGGAGACATTCTCACCGCCAATCTCCACCGGGTGGTGAAGGGACAGACGGTGGTTTCCTGCGAAGATTTTTACGATGAAGAGATGAAGCCCGTGGACATTCCCCTGTCCCCCATTCTCTCTCCCCAGCAGAACGCCGCCAAGTTCTACAAGGACTACACCCGGATGAAAAACGCCGAGAAGGAACTGACCCACCAGATTTCCCTGGGCAAAACGGAGCTGCAATACCTGAAAAGCGTGCTGGAAGAACTGAACCGAGCCCAGAGCGAGGCGGAATTGGAAGAAATCCGCCGGGAACTGCAGGATGGGGGGTATCTGCGGCAAGAATCCGGGAAAAAGCGCATCCGCCAGGAAAAGCTGAAGCCCATGGTCTTTACCTCCACCGACGGCTACCCCATCTATGTGGGACGGAACAACCGGCAAAATGAGGAGCTGACCTTCCGGACTGCCCGGAAAGACGATCTTTGGTGCCACGCCTCCAAGGTTCACGGCTCCCATGTGATTATCGCCTGCGGCGGCACCACGCCCCCGGACAACACCATCACCCAGGCGGCCCAGCTGGCTGCCTACTACGCCGAAACCACCGGCGGACGGAATGTGCCGGTGGATGTGACCACGGTGAAGCAGGTGAAGAAAATCCCCAACGGCAAGCCCGGTATGGTGATCTACCACACCTACAAAACCGTTATTGCCAACCCCTATCCGGACATCGTTCTGGATGAGCTGAACGCGGAAAAAACCGAATGAAAAACCGCCGTGCTCCGGGAAATTCCCAGGCACGGCGGTATTGTTTTGGATTGGTTTGGAAACACGATTAACGCTGATGGTTGAGTTTGTCAGCCTTGGAGAATACCACGAAGCCCACGGCAAACAGGATAATCAGGGCGCCCACGGCGATATTCTCGTTTTGCAATGTCAGGCCAAAGACATTTACGGAAATACCGGCGGTCAGCTGGCTGATGACGGACACCAGGGTCATGCCCACAAAGGAAGCGCCCTTGCCGCAGATATCCATCAGACCATAAAATTCACCGCTGCGCTCTGCCGGGATGATTTTGCCCAGGTAGCTGCGGCTCAATGCCTGGATGCCGCCCTGGAACATGCCCACCAGCACAGCCAGCACCCAGAACTGCCACTGTGCCATCAGGAACATGGCAAACAGGGTAATGCCGGTATAGGCCCCGATGCAGACCTTAATCAGCAGTCCCGTGTCATACCGGGCAGACAGCCGTCCAAAGAAAATGGAGCAGGGGAAGGCCACAAACTGGGTCAGAAGCAGCGCCAGCAGCAGTCCCGTGGTATCCAGACCCAGGGCTGCGCCGTAGGCGGTTGCCATGTCAATGATGGTGTACACGCCGTCAATGAAGAAGAAAAAGGCCACCAGATACAGGAAAATGTGCTTATCCTTCCGGGCATCCCGGATGGTGCGGCCCAGCTGGCGGAAGGAATCGCCCCAGGGACTTTCGCTGTAGGTGACGTAGGCCTTCTGCCGGTAGCGTTTTGCCAGGGGCAGGGTGCAGCCCAGCCACCACAGAGCGGTGACCAGGAAGGCCAGCATCATGGCGGTGGTCTGGCTCAGACCGAAGCTGCCGCCGCCCAGCACCAGCACCAGGCAGAGGATAAAGGGAATTACCGAGCCGATGTAGCCATAGGCATAGCCCATGGAGGAAATGGTATCCATCCGGCCTTCTTCGGTGATTTCCGGCAGCATGGAGTCATAAAACACAATGCTGGAGGAATAGCCCACCCGGGCGGCTACAAAAATGCCCAGAAACAGCAGCCACCCGCTGGAAAAGCCCAACAGTGCGCAGCTGATGACGCCCACTGCCACGCAAAGCAGGAACAAAGGCTTCTTGAAATTCCGGTCCGACAGTGCGCCGCAGATGGGGCCGATGATGGCCACCAGCACCGTGGCGATGGAACCGGCATAGCCCCAATAGCTGAGGTACAGGTTCTCGTCCACCCCGGCAGAAGATGCCAGAGCATTGAAATAAATGGGAATCAGAGTGGAAACCATAAGAATAAAGGCAGAATTGCCAATATCATAGAGAATCCAGCTCCGCTCCAATGCCGTGAGTTTGAAGGTTTTGTTCATGTTCTCTCTCCGTTGTATTGTTTTTTGGCTTAGCCAAAGGTTGCCTGGAAGTCTTCGCCGAGGGCTTCCCCGGTCTGCATATGCGCCTGAATCTGCCGGAGCATTTCCGGGTAGCTCCGGACCTGCCGGTTAAACCGTGCCAGCAGTTCGCTGTCCATCCGGGCGTAGATCGGCAGCCCTCTTCTGGGAACCAGATTGTCCAGCAGACTGGCATTGATCAGTTTCAGCAGCCGCTCCCGGCCTTTCCGGTTTTTGCTGGACAGGAAGTTCAGGGCAAAGATCATGTTCCGCACGCCCCGGTTGACATTGGCACCGGTGGCGCCGGGGAAAAATTCTGCCACGGTCATGCATTCTCCCCGGGTCAGCTTCAGGAATTTGCTGATGTTGTAGGTGTGGGGAGAGGGTTCTCCGTCCATTTCCAGCAGATACCGGTCAAACTCCGATTCCAGGGCCACATGGCGGACTTCCCCGCTGTCTACCTTGCTCTGAACAAAGGGATGGCAGGCGGAATCCAGGCAGTAGTGACCCAGCAGTCCGTACAGGTAGGCCCGGGCCGCTTCCGAGGTTGCAGCAGCACAGGCCCGGGTAAAGAATTCCTGCCCGGTCTGGCTGTGAAACTGACCGCCCAGCTGTCCCACGGCGGTTTTCATCAAGGGATTGTAGTAAAAGAAAAAGTCCGGCCCCTGCAGTCCTACGTCGAACATCCGGCGAAACCGGGAAATACATTGCCGGGCATCCGGCGGGAGATTGGGCAGAACCAGCTTACCGAACCGGTAGTGGGCATAACTGGCAGGCATAGCATCACCTCAACGCATTTTTAGTCTATTCTACACCACATGGACAGAAAAAGCTAGAGGAAGGAAGAAAAGTTTTGAGCAAGCCCTTGTAAAGCTCCGGTAAGTTGCATTCCGGCGGCTTCTGTGGTATAATCCGGAAAAACTGCCGGAAAGGGTACGATTTTTCATGCAGACACGAAAGCTATATTACGAAGATTCCCATTTAGCCCGCTTCACCGCCTGGGTGCTTGCCTGTGAGGAAGATGGGCAGAACTACCGGGTAATTCTGGACGCCACTGCCTTCTACCCGGAAGGCGGCGGACAGGGAGCGGACACCGGCACTTTGGGCGGCGTCCGGGTTCTGGATACCCGGGAAGCGGGGGAAACGGTGGTGCATTTTTGCGACGGAGCTTTGATGCCCGGCACCGCCGTGGAAGGGCAGATTGATTACGACGCCCGGTTCCTGCGGATGCAGCAGCACAGCGGCGAGCATATTGTGTCGGGGATTATCAACCGGCGGTTCGGTTACCATAATACCGGCTTCCATATGGGCGCTGACTGCATCACCATTGACTTTGACGGTGTGATTGCTCCGGAGGTGCTGCCGGAAATTGAGGCGGAAGCCAACCGGGCGGTGTGGCAGAATCTGCCCATCCGGTGCTGGTATCCCAGCCAGGAGCAGCTGCCCCAGGTAAATTACCGCACCAAACGGGCGCTGCCCTGGCCGGTGCGGATTGTGGAGATTCCCGGCTTTGACTGCTGCGCCTGCTGCGGCACCCATGTGGCGGCCACGGGAGAAATTGGGCTGATTAAGCTGTTCAGTGCGGTGCATTTCCGGGGCGGCACCCGGATGGAAATGGCCTGCGGGAAGCGGGCACTGGAAATCCTGAACAGTGCCTACCAGCAAAACAAGCTGGTGTCCCAGGCATTTTCTGCCCAGATCACGGAAACCGGAGCGGCTGCCCAGCGGATGAACGATCTGGCAGCAGCCCAGAAGTACCGGATTATCGGATTGGAAAAGCGGATTTTCGCTGGAATTGCCCAAGCCTTTGCCGGAACCGGGGATGTGCTGCTGTTTGAAGCCGACCTGGACGGCACCGCCCTGCGGGAACTGACGGATGCGGTAGCGGAAAAATGCGGCGGCAGGGCTGCGGTATTCAGCGGCAGCGACGAAACCGGCTATGGCTTCTGCCTGGCCCAGCCAGGCTCCGATTTGCGGCAGCTTTGCAAAGAGATGACCGCGGCCCTTTCCGGCCGGGGCGGCGGCAAGCCCGGATTCTTACAGGGCCGGGTTCAGGCAGGAAAAGGGGAGATTGAAGATTTCTTCCGCACCCGATAAGAAAAATACCCCCGCCAGGCTGTACTGGCGGGGGTTTGCGTTATACATGAATGTCAGACAGGGCGGCGGCCACGTTCTGGATGTTTTCCTCACAGGCTTCCGGATTGCGGTGATAGTACTCCTGAAACAGCACATCCACCACAATCAGCAGGGCAATTCT
>CALXFP010000068.1 GCA_944387615.1 uncultured Oscillospiraceae bacterium
GCCACCATACGCTCCACAAAGTTACGTCTGGCAAACTGCTCATATTCCTGAGAATCCTGCTGAAAACGGCTGATGTCACTATACTGTTCCCGTTCATACTGGATTTTTTCCTGCACTTCCTGCAGGACATGGACAAGCGTGGCCTTGGTAATTGGCTTGAGCAGATACTGTTCAACGCCAATTTTGATGGCCTGCTGGGCATACTCAAAGTCATCATATCCAGACAGAATGATAATCTTGATATCCGGCTGTTCTTCCATCACCAGCTTGCTCAAGGACAGCCCATCCATAAACGGCATACGGATATCCGTAATCAGCACATCCGGCCGGGCATTCCGGATCAAGGGCAGCGCCATTTCACCGTCAGCTGCTTCTCCTATGAACGTATACCCCAGTCGGGACCAGGGCACCGTATCGCGCAGCGTCTCCCGAATAATGCTTTCATCTTCCACCAGAAATACCCGCAGCATAGCAATCCTCCCCGCATCTTTTTACCCAATTATAAAAGTCTCATCAAAAAATGTCAATGAATTGCTTTCTTCGAGGATCATTGTGCTCTTCAACAGAGTATAATTTTTGCGCCCATTAAAAAATGGGCGCAAATGCTATTAGATTATATTTCTTGCGGCGTTTCTTTTTTGTTCCAAGGACCAGTGCGGTACAGCACCACAGAAAGTGCCGTTGCCACAACCCAGCCAATTGGCCATGCACACCAAATGCCCGTTGCCCCCAGCACCGTTGCAGACAAGACCTTTGCCAGAACCACACGCAGCAGCAGATCCGTAAAGGTTGCAATCATAAACTGTACCATCATGCCGGCGCCTCGCAGGACACCATCGGACACCAGTTTTGCCGAAACCACGAAATAGAACGGTGCCAGAATGCGCAGGAATTGGATTCCGGTTTGCAGCGCTGCTTCCGTTGGTGCATCCAGGAAAATATACACCAGATACTTTGTCCCGAATATGTACAGCGCTGCAAGCGGAAGGCTCAGCAGCCACACAATTTTCAGGCCTGCCCGGAATCCTTCTTTTACCCGAGGAAGCTTTCCTGCGCCAATATTCTGGGCCGTATAGTTGGAAATACCGTTGCCCAAGGTCGTAAAAGAGGTAATGACCAGATTGTTCAGCTTTACCGATGCGGAATATCCGGCGATGACACCGGAACCAAATGTGTTGATGACGCCTTGAATCACGATGTTACCCACGGAAATAAAGCTCTGCTGCAGAATACTGGGGATGGCAACCACACTGATTCTCTTGAACAGTCTCCAGGAAAACCATGCCGCTTTCTCCTGAGTTTGAATTTTGCGGAACCGGCACAGCACCACCGTAACCGCCAAAACGCAGCTCACGCCCTGGCACAAGAAGGTTGCCCACGCAACGCCGGCCACACCCATCTGGAATGCCGTTACAAACAGGATATCCATGGCGATGTTGGAAAGAGACGATGCCATCAGGAAATAAAACGGTGTCTTGGAATCTCCCAATGCAGAGAAAATACCCGTTGCGATATTATAGTAAAATACAAAAGGCAGGCTGTAAATGTAGATATCCAGATACAGCTGAGAATCCGCCATAATTTCTTCCGGCGTATGGATCAGTTCCAGCAGATCTGTACAGAAGCCAATTCCCAGTCCCATAAGAATCAGGCACAGTACACCGCTGGAAATAATGGCAGTATAGACAGCCGTCTTCAATTTTCCATATTCTTTTGCGCCAAACAGCTGCGCCACAATCACCGATGTACCAATGTTACAGCCAAAAGCAAAGGCAATAAAAATCAGTGTAATCTCATAACTGTTGCCCACAGCTGCCAGTGCGGTCTCCCCTACAAACTTACCCGCAACAAAGCTGTCCGCAATGTTATACAGCTGCTGAAACACAATGCTGCCGAACAGCGGCAAACAATATTGCCATAAGACCGTTTCCGGTTTTTCTACCGTCAAATCCCGATTCATTTTGATCTCCTCCCATGGTTTATACCCTATTTTTCTCATTGACAGGAATTCCGGCGATTATTATAATAGATTTCCAGAAATACAGGAAATGTATTGTTAATATAATATACATATCAATTTTATATAGGAGGATTCCGGTGAACATCAATTACGATTACTACCGGGTTTTTTATCAGGTAGCCAAGTCTGGCAGTTTTACCAAGGCGGCCGCGGCATTGTTCAGCAATCAGCCGAATGTAACCCGGATTATCAAGAATCTGGAAGCGGAACTGGGCTGCACGTTATTTGTTCGATCCAATCGTGGCATTCGCCTGACTGCGGAAGGAGAGACGCTGTTTAAACACATATCCGCTGCGGTGGAGCAAATTGCAGCCGGTGAGCAGGAATTGACCCAGGATGGAGGTCTTTCTCAGGGCGTACTTTCTGTTGCTGCCAGTGAAGTTGCACTGCACTGCCTGCTTCTGCCGACTTTGAAGCAATTCAAGCAGCAGCATCCCGGCATTCGATTGCGAATTTCCAATCACTCCACCCCCCAAGCAATCCGTGCGCTGAACGAGGGGCTTGCAGAGTTGGCTGTGGTAACTACCCCTGTCATTCTTCCCAAATCCATGAGAAAAATTCTGCTGAAAGAAATTCAGGAAGTCCCGGTCTGCGGAAGTGCATTTGCATCCCTTACCCGGCGGCCGCTGTCGCTCAAGGAATTAACGGAAAATCCCATTATCTGTCTTAGCAAGGAAACCATGACCCATCAGTTTTATTCCGACTGGTTTACCCAGTACGGTATCTCTTTGGCGCCAGATATTGAACCGGCAACTGCGGATCAGGTGCTTCCTATGGTAAAGAACAATTTAGGAATTGGCTTCGTCCCGGAAGCCTTTCTGGAAAGCGATTCCGATCAGAAAAGCATCTATCGTCTGGAGTTGACCCATCGCATCCCCTCTCGTCATGTATGCCTGGTAAAACGCACCGATCAACCCCTGAGCCCCGCTGCCAAGGAATTGGAAAAACTGCTTTCCCATTCAGCGGCACAAGAGTAAACAATTTATCTCTGGTATTGGTATCTTCATTGCATAGCTGAAAGCAAAACCCCATATCTTCCCGGCTTTCACCTTCCCGGGAGATATGGGGTTTCCTATTTTCAGACCATTATAACACAAGCTTGCGCTTTCCCATAGCACAAAGCGCCAAACCGAATCCCGACACCACCATCCCGGCAACACCAAGAAACGGCTGCATATCTTGTCCTGTGGCAGGAGACTCCGCCACAATGGGAAAAACAGAAGGACTCACCTGAACATCCCGCTCTCCGTCCATGGGAATGGTGACTAGAAACGGTTCAAAGGGATAGAATCCATCCATTTTTTCAGATTGAACTACCAGATACAAACCGTCCGGAAGCCGGGAAAATTCTGCGCAGCCATCCGCATCCAGCAGGCGGGTAATCCCCCCATCTTCCGCAGTCTGTGCCAGCCACTGCGCCAGGCTGGAAGACAAAGCATCCTCTGGCTTGACAAGCCCCCCGCCAAAGGAGTCGGAAACCAAATAGCCTTCCGGGCCTTGCTGGGCAACCTGATACAGCTTCACCGCACCGTTGGTTACCACAAAATCTCCAACCTCCAAATCCAGCCGAATGGAACCGCCCAATTCTCCGGCTTGCGCCGGAAGGCTCAGGGCTGCCGCCAATGCCACTGCTGACAGACTGAAAAATAGCCGTTTTAACATCTGCCACTCCCCTTTCGTAATGCTGTCTCGCATTATACACCATGACACAGGCATATGTCGTCGAAGCAGCATGGACAGCGGCAGATCTGCATTTCTGTTTTCTCCAGGAAACAAGTAAAACCAGCCGCTTTCTGCCCATTGTCTCAGAAAGCGGCTGGCCGCAGCAATAATTTAATTCAAGGATTCCGGTTTTACCTTCATAACCTGCTTCTGGTATACGGAAATTCCCCGTGCCAGAACATCCATGGCCCGTTCCAGGTCCTCCTGTTTGAGCACATAGGCAATCCGGACCTCATTGATGCCCTTGCCCGGTGTTTCGTAGAAAGGCGCGCCAGGAGCGAACATGACCGTATCGCCATGGTCGTTGAATTTCTCCAAAAGCCAACGCTGGAACTTATCCGCATCATCCACCGGAAGGCTGGCCATCAGGTAGAACGCACCCATAGGCTCTTCTACCACCACGCCGGGAATCATCCGCAGCTTCCGGATTACGGTGTCTCTGCGGCGCTGGTATTCTGCTTTGCATTCCCGGAAAAAGTCCTGTCCCACAGAATACAGTGCGGCGGCTCCCAGCTGGTCGATTGTCGCCACCGCCAGGCGGGATTGACAGAACTTCAGCAGCGCCTGCTGCAGCTCTTTGTTCCGTGTCACAACGCATCCTACCCGGGCGCCGCAGGCAGAGAACCGCTTGGATACCGAGTCAACAATCACCAGATTATCATCAATGTCGCGGAAGCGAGCCATGGTGGGAACACCGAATTTATCGTCATAGCAGAATTCCCGGTATACCTCGTCGCAGATCAGGAACAGATCATGCTCCTTGGCAACATCTGCAATCATCCGCATTTCCTCTTCGTTGAGTACCACACCGGTAGGATTGCCCGGATTGGTGATGAGAATAGCCCGGGTATTTTTGGTAATCAGGCTCTCAATCCGCTCCCGCTTGGCGTAGCGATAACCTTCCCAGGGGTTGGTGGGCAATGCCCGGATAACACCGCCTGCCGCATGGACAAAGGTGGTGTAGTTGGGATAATAAGGCTCGGGAATGATGACTTCCGTATAGGGGTCCAGAATGCTCAGGCAGGTCAGCAACAGCGCTTCGCTGCCGCCAGTAGTGATAAGGATATCATTGGGCTCCAGGTCCACGTCCAGCCCCTTATAATACTTCTGCACCGCATCCAGCAGAACCGGCATACCGGGAGATGCTTCATACTCCAAAGTCCGGGCGTTAAAGCCACTCACTGCTTCATAAAAAGCCTTGGGAGTGGGCAAATCCGGCTGGCCGATATTCAGGTGGAAAATTCGTTTTCCTTCCTTCTGGGCCGCTACTGCCAAGGGATGAAACTTCCGCATGGGAGAGGGTTCACAACGGTTTGCATTGATGGAAATCTGCATAAGTAACCTCCGCTGACGCTGCATGCGTCAGACTTTTTTTATAGTCTTTTGTAAGGCGGACAAGCTCCGGTGTGAGCGCCGCCAGGGCAATCAAGTTGGGAATGGACATCAATCCATTTACAGTTTCGGAAAGCTGCCAGACTGTTCCGGTATCCAAAACCGCACTGAGGGCAACCATCACAGTCTGGACTGCGGCAAATCCCTTCCAGGATTTGCTGCCGAACAGGAACTGTGCACAGCGGGCACCATAAAGGCCCCAGCCAAGCACCGTAGCTACTGCGAAGCAAGAAAGGGTCAGTGCCAGAATGATGCTGGCTGCCTTGCCATATACCGTTTCAAACGCACGAACTGTGAGGACTGCTCCCGCATCCGTACCGTAGGGAATGGTCACACCACTGACCAAAATCGCCAGCGCTGTCAGCGTACAGATCAGAATGGTGTCCAAAAACACTTCCATAATCCCCATCAAGCCTTGCTCAGCCGGGTGCGAAACCTCAGCCGACGCATGGGCAATGGACGCAGTACCCATACCAGCTTCGTTAGTAAATACGCCGCGGCTGCAACCTACCCGCAGTGCACGGAATGCTGAGCCAAGTACACCACCGGTAACCGCCCGAGGAGAAAATGCGCCTTCGATAATCCCGGAAAAAGCCTGGGGAATCGCTTCTGCCTTCGCCAGCAGAATGCCGATACACATCAGAATATACATAGCCGCCGTAAACGGAACCAATTTCTGGGCCGCCTGAGAAATCCGTTTGGCGCCGCCAAAGAGCATCCGTCCGATGAGCACAGCCAGCAGCATGCCCATAAACAGATTGCCAAGCCGGGATTCCGGCCAACCCAGATAACCCAGAACGGTGTTCATACTGGTAATCACCGCATTGGTCTGGGTTGCATTTCCCACGCCAAAGGCTGCGATCACACCAAAGGCACAATATGCCCCAGCCAGCCATTGAAACCGACCGCCCAGGCCATTGCGTATCACATACATGGGGCCGCCAGCCCAGCCATCCTCTGTGGGAACCCGATAGCGTACCGCTAACGTCGCTTCGGCGAACTTTGTCGCCATGCCCAAAATGCCGCAGATCCACATCCAGAAGATGGCACCCGGCCCTCCCAGGCAAATGGCACCTGCAACACCTACCAGATTTCCTGTTCCGACAGTGGCAGCCAACGCCGTACACAGGGCCTGAAATGGTGAAATGCCCCTCTGGGCACTTTTTCCAGAAAAGAGTTTGCGAACAAACTCCCCCATAGCCCGTGGAAACAAGATAATCTGCGCAAATCCCAGGCGAATGCTGATGGACAATCCCACACCCAAAATCAGGATCAGTGCAGGCGCACCCCAGACGATCGCATTCAGGGAAGATAGTATATTCGTCATTATGCCCTCCTAGAATATCACTTTTTTGTAGAAATCGCAAGATAAATTTGCAAAAAAAGCAGCCCTCTTTTCCAGAGAACTGCTTTTGTAGAAACATTTTTTAGTTTTTTGTTTACCTACTGCGGACTCATTCCCACTTCGCCCAGATGTCCGGACAGAAACCCACGGTGGCTTGTCTGCCATTGCGGACAATGGGCGTTTTCATCAGGGCAGGATTGTCAAAGACCTTATCTTCTTTCGCCCGGGGGTCGTCCATATATTTCATCAAGGTAATTTCCGGGGATTTTCCCTGCCAGTCAATCAGGTTATCAATGCCGCCCACTGCTTTCAATACGCTGTCAAATTCCCGTCCGGACATTCCATATCGATTCAAATCGATAGACTGAAAGGATATGCGGCGTTCTTTAAAATACCGTTCCGCTTTTTTTGTGTCAAAGCATTTCGACTTTCCAAAAATCTGAATATTCATCAGTACATTACCTCCTCCAAGCACAAACCTTGGGGTGGGGCCAAAAAGCCTGCTTCTGCCCGCTTCCCGCCGAATAAAGACGGAATGCTCTGGATGCTGCGTTCTCCTCTTCCCACTTCCACCAGGGTTCCTACCAAAATCCGTACCATATTATGCAGAAATCCATTGCCGGTAAAGCATAGATGGATCTCTTCTCCTTTTCGTTCAATCTGGATGCTTCGCAGAAAACGGACTGTGCTTTTTTTCATTTTCGCATTTCCGCAGAACGCAGAGAAATCGTGCTCCCCGCACAACAGCTCCGCAGCCTGCCGCATATCCTCCAGATTCAGCGGTTCCGGCATCACCGTCACATACCGGCGCTGGAATACGCAGGGGGTGTCGCTGTTCCAAATACGGTAGCGGTAGGTTTTTTCCCGGGCGTTAAGCCGGGCATGGAAGCGCTGGCTCACCTCTCTGCAGGAGTATATGCCGATATCCTCCGGCAGATACCTGCGCAGCTGGACAAGAATTTCCTC
>CALXFP010000069.1 GCA_944387615.1 uncultured Oscillospiraceae bacterium
AGACTACGGTGAAGATGACCTTGGGGGACTTGGCGGCCATGCTGGACGAGCGGTTTTACCGGGTGGGGCGCTCGTGCATTGTGAACCTGACCCAAATCAGCCGGGTCACCAAATCGGAAGTCCGGCTCAGCGACGGCACGGCCATTCCTCTGCCCAGAGGGGCATATGATGGGGTTAATCGGGCAATCATCTGCTTGGGGTGAAAACATGGGATTGTTATCGAGAAAAATTGACAAACAAATTGCGGCATACCAGCAGGAACTGATTCAGACCCACTACGCAGAAGTGGAAAATATGTACCGGCAGATCCGGGGCTGGCGGCACGATTACCGCAATCACATCCAGACCATGAAAGCCTATGCCGCCAAGGAAGACTGGCAGGCCATTCGCCGGTATCTGGAAGAACTGGACACCGACCTGTCCACGGTGGATACGGTCATCAAAACCGGAAACCCCATGACCGACGCCATTTTCAACTCCAAAATCTCCCTGGCCAGAGCCAAGGGGATTCCGGTGCAGGCGGACGCCCATATTCCTGTGAAATTGTCCTTGTCGGAGCTGGACTTGTGCTGCATCATCGGCAATCTCTTTGACAATGCCATTGAAGCAAGTCTTCAATTGCCGCCCCAGCAGCGGCTGATTCGGGTGTATATGGACATGAAAAATACCCAGCTGTACATCTCCTTCACCAACTTCACCGCCGGAAAGAAGCTCCCGAAATCCGGCAGGCTCTTTCCCACTACCAAAGGCCAGGGCCACGGCTTTGGCCTGGTGCGGATTGACGCAATCGTGGACCGGCTGGAGGGCTACATCAGCCGCAACTCGGAAGACGGGGCCTTTACCACGGAGATTTTGCTGCCCACCACCTGATTTTTGCAATTCATCCCCCGGAGCGCACCATTCGTCCCCGAATTGTGCCGCCGGGGATTTTCTATGATAGGATACTCCCGAAAGAAGGTGACTTATTTTGGAAGAAACGAAAAAACCAAAATACGGTTTGGGACAATCCGTCCGCTTTATGCTGGGCATGGCCTGGAAGTACCGCAGAAGCACCATTTGGGTGTGCCTTCTGTATGCCGCCATCCAGCTGGGACTGAATCTGTGCCAGCTGTTCATTGCCCCTGTGGTGCTGGGCAAGGTGGAACAGGCGGCACCGCTGCCAGAGCTGCTGGGCAGCATCGGCGTTTTTTCTTGTTTGCTTATATCGCTGAACGCCCTGCTGGCCTATGTCAATGAGGGGACCCTGTTTGATCGGGTGGAAGTCCGCACCGCCATCATCAATGACCTCAATGAGAAGGCCTGCACTACCTCATTTCCCAACACCCGGGACCCGGAGGTTCTGAAGCTGCAGGAAAAGGCCATGAACGCCTGCTCCGGCAATCAGCAGCCTACGGAGCATTTCTGGGACACCATGACGGCGCTGCTGCTGAACTTCAGCGCCATTGTGCTCTACCTTGGCATCCTCTCATCTTTGCATTGGGTGCTGATTGGAGTGGTGGCTGGTACCAGCGTTTTGGGCTTTGTGCTCACCCGGCGCATCAACGAATGGGGCTACCGGCACCGGGAAGAAGAGGCGGAGTATGCCAAACAGCTGTCCTACATCACCAAGCAGTCCCGTTCCATCACCCTGGCGAAGGACATTCGCCTGTTTGGCTTGGGCCCTTGGCTGGATGACATTCTGGACGGGGTGCTGCGATCTTATGACGCCTTCATCTGCCGCCGGGAGCGGGTCTATTTCTGGAGCTGCGTGACGGATGTGATTCTGGGCGTTGCCAGAAATGCCATTGCTTACGGCTACCTGATTGCCCTGACCGTGAGAGAAGGCCTGCCGGCTTCCCAATTTTTGCTGTATTTTTCTGCGTTTACCGGCTTTACCGCCCTGATTACCGCATTTTTAAGCGAATGCAGCACCCTGCACAAAGAGTGCCTGGAACTGTCTGTGGTTCAGGAATACCTGCATTATCCCGAACCCTTCCGCTTTTCCGGGGGCAAACCCATCCCCAAGGCAGATGGGTACGAGCTGAGGCTGGAAAACCTTAGCTTTACCTATCCCGGAACCCAGAAGCCCATTTTGCAGCATCTGAATCTGACCATCCAGCCCGGGGAAAAGCTGGCGGTGGTGGGCCTGAACGGAGCGGGAAAAACCACCCTGGTTTCCCTGCTGTGCGGATTTTATGACCCAGACGAGGGACGGGTGCTGCTCAATGGCACGGATATCCGGGAATTTAACCGCCGGGAATATTACGGCCTGTTTTCGGCGGTGTTTCAGAATTGCTCGGATCTGGACATCACCGTTGCCCAGTGGGTTGCCCAGGCTGTGGACGGGATCGACATGGACAAGGTCAAAGACTGCATCCAAAAGGCGGGGTTAACCCAGCAGATTGAAGCCTTCCCCAGTGGATACGACACCCATCTGGGCAAGAAAGTCTACCAAGACGGTGTACAGCTGTCCGGAGGTCAGCTGCAGCGGCTGATGCTGGCCCGGGCGCTGTACAAAGATGGGCCGATTCTGACCCTGGACGAACCCACCGCCGCTCTGGACCCCATTGCCGAGCATGACATTTACCAGAAATACAGCGAAATGACGGCGGGGAAGACCTCCATATTCATTTCCCACCGATTGGCTTCCACCCGGTTCTGCGACCGAATCCTGTTCCTGCAGGACGGGGCGATTGCGGAAGAGGGAACCCACCAGCAGCTGCTGGAACTGGGTGGGGAATACGCTAAGCTGTTCCAGGTCCAGGCCCGATATTATCAGGAAGGAGGAGCCCAGGATGAAACGTGATACCATTACCTGGAAGGAAACCGCGGCGGTTCATCTGCGGGCATGGAAGGAAATCCGGCAGTACTGCCCCGGGGTTTTCCCCGCCATTTTCCTGTACGGGATGCTCAGCGCCCTGAGCCCCTATGTCAGCATTTTCCTGTCGGCACAGCTTCTGAACGAACTGTCCGGGGCGCACCGGCCGGAAATTCTGGGGAAGTGGGCAATTGCGATCATTGCCTTGACCGCACTGCTGTCTCTGCTTACCGGCGCTGCCGACCGATGGCAGGAAGCCGCCTGCGCACAATTTTACCGGCACAAGGACAAACGCTACAGCGATAAACTGCGCAGCATGGACTTTGCGGACATGGACAAAACCCAAACCCATGATCTGCTGTCCCAGATTCGCCAGAATGAAAACTGGGCAGGCTGGGGATTCAACCAATTTGTGGGCCAAATGGCCTATTTGACCAAAGGATTCTTCGGAATCCTGGGGGCCGCCGTCCTGTCCGTTTCTCTGTTCACTACCTCGGTGCCGGAAAGTGCAGGAAGATTTACCGTTTTGAATCATCCCGCTTTTTTGGTGGTTTCTCTTCTGCTGCTGACTGGGGTCACCGTATTGGGACCCTTCTGCAAAAACAAAGCCGCCGGCTACTGGGCACGGTTTTCCCAGGAAGCCACACTGGGCAATCGGTTATTTGGTGCCTTTGGATTTGCGTCTTCGGAACAATCCCGGGCAGCGGATTTCCGGATGTACAACCAGCAAACCATTTGCCGGTTTTATATGGAAGCTAACCGGACCTTCTGCCACGGCGGGGTGATGCATCAATACGCCAAAGGCCCCATGGGCGCCTGGGCAGCGGCAGCGGGGGCCGTCGGCGCTGTGCTGACGGGGCTGGTGTATGTGTTTGTGTGCCTGAAAGCCTGGGCCGGCGCCTTCGGAGTAGGCTCCATCACCCAGTATGTGGGGGCGATTACTGCCCTGTCCGGGAATATGTCGCTATTGCTTCAGGCGGCGGGGATGCTGAAAAACAATGTTCCCTACATGCGCACCATCTATGAATTTCTGGACATTCCCAACACCATGTACCAGGGAAGCCTGACCACGGAGAAACGGTCTGACCGGAATTACACGGTGGAATTCCGGGATGTTTCCTTCCGGTACCCGGGAAGCGAATTATACGCCCTGCGCCATGTGAACCTGCGGTTCAAAGTCGGTTCCCGGATGGCGGTGGTGGGAGAGAACGGCAGCGGCAAAACCACCTTCATCAAACTTCTGTGCCGCCTGTACGACCCTACCGAGGGGGAAATTCTGCTCAACGGCATTGATATCCGCAAATACCGCTACGAGGAATACATGCAGCTATTTTCCGTGGTGTTTCAGGATTTCCAGCTGCTGTCCCAGCCGTTGGGTAATAATGTTTCCGGCAGTTTGCATTATGACCGGCAGCGGGCGGCAAAAGCCCTGGAAGATGCAGGATTTGGGGAGCGGCTGGAAACTCTGCCCCAAGGTCTGGATACCATGCTCTACAAGGAGTTTGGGGAAAACGGCGTGGAGGTGTCCGGCGGGGAAGCCCAAAAAATCGCCATTGCCCGGGCGCTGTACAAGGACGCCCCCTTCATCATCCTGGACGAGCCGACGGCAGCCCTGGACCCCATTGCGGAAGCGGAGATTTACAGCAAGTTCAATGACATCGTAACGGACAAGACCGCCATCTACATCAGCCATCGGCTGTCCTCGTGCAAATTCTGTGACGAGATTCTGGTCTTCCACCAAGGCGCTGTCATCCAGCAGGGCACCCATGAAGACCTGCTGGCGCAGGAAACCGGAAAGTATCACCAGCTCTGGCACGCCCAGGCCCAGTATTATACAAAGTGAAAATTTCGGATTTGACCATGGCTTCGGCCATGGTCATTTTTTTCTGGGGCATGGAAGGCAGGTGCGCGCTCATAGCATAAACCGAGGTGAGGCCATTGGCAGAGATGGAGCAAAGAGTACTGAAGATCTTGCTGGATGGATTGCTGGAGCAAAACCTGATTGACAAAGCCCTGCATCAGCGGGCAGTGGAATTGGTCAATTCCGGGAAACAGTTTCCACCCTTTTTCCAGGATTGCCGGAAGGAGGAAAATGCCCATGGAGGTACGTAAAATCCGGGAGCAGCTGCGGATGGGCAGGTCCATCTACGACCTGCCCCTGCGGGTGACCTTCTATGCCCGGGTGTCTACCGACATGGATGCTCAGCTGAATTCCCTGGAAAATCAGGTGCAGTACTACACCGAATGGATTCAGAGCAGACCCAACTGGACCTTTGTGCCGGGGTACATCGACGAGGGCGTCTCCGGAGGGTCCACCAGAAAGCGGGAGGATTTCAACCGGATGATTCTCGACGCCCAGGCGGGGCTGTTTGACTTTATCATCACCAAGGAGATTTCTCGGTTTTCCCGTTCCACGTTGGACAGCATCCTCTACACCCAGCAGCTGCTGGATCACAATGTGGGGGTATTGTTCCAGAACGACAACATCAACACCTTCGATTCCGACAGCGAGTTTCGCCTGGTGGTCATGGCGGGGGTTGCCCAGGATGAAATTCGCAAGCTGTCCCAGCGGCTGAAATTCGGGTTCCGTCAGGCCATCAAAAACGGCCATGTCCTGGGAAACGACAAACTCTACGGCTATGACAAAAAAGACTGCGTCCTTACGGTGAAGGAGGAGGAAGCCCGGCTGGTGCGGCTGATTTTTCACCTTTACGCTGACGAAGGGCTGGGAACCCGCCGCATCTCCCAGCGGCTTCTGGAACTCGGCTACACCAGCCGGGAGGGGAACGCTTTCAACACCCTGACCATACGGCATATCCTGACCAATCCCAAGTACAAGGGCTGGTACTGCGGCAACAAATCCACCAGCCTGGACTACCGGACCAAGAAAAAAGCGCTATTGGAGGAACGGGAATGGGTCATGTACCCCGACCCACGGATTCCGGCCATTGTACCGGAGGAACTGTGGAACCGGGCCAATGCCCTGTACAAGCGCAGAAGCGGGCAAATGATGGAGCACGCCAGCGGCGCCGCATTTCACAACCGCTACAGCTACAGCGGAAAAATCTTCTGCGAACGCCACAATGCGGTCTACCACCGCCAGTGCCTGACCAGCAGCAAGGGGAGTAAGGAAGTGTGGCAGTGCAAGGTCTACCGCAGCGGAGGGCGGTCTGCTTGTTCATCGCCCCAGGTTGGAAGCGCAGAACTGGATGCCATTCTGGCCCGGATTTTTACCCAGCGGATGCAGGACAAAGAAAGAATCATAGATACGTTGATTGGCGTGCTGCAATCTGTCCCCCGGAAGGCAGACGATGGTCAGGCCCGGAAACGGTTGGAAGGGGAAATGGCCGCCATTCATGCAAAAAAAGACAAACTTCTGGAGCTGAGCATTGCAGACGCTCTGTCAGTGGGGGAGTTCAAAACCCGCAACGACAGCTGCAATGCCCAGCTTGAAATTTTGCAGCGGCAGATGGAAGCACAAAAGGCAGAAGAAGCTGCTCAGGGTAGTGCCCTGGACATGGAGCGAATCCGCCGCTTTCTGGAGAAGGAACTGTCCTTCTGCGAAACCATCAACTCCAACCTGGCTGCCAGCATCCTGGAAAAAGCGGTGGTAAAAGCAGACAGCACCCGCCAGGAAATCCATTTAGGTCTTTTCCTGAAGCTGGGGCAGCAATACGAGGCGGTGTACATCCCGGGAAAAACCTCCCTGCGCATTACCTGTTTAAGAAATATTACGCCCAAACCGCCGACCAGGAGGACCTGATTTCCATCGGCACCATTGGGCTCATCAAAGGAATCACAACCTTTGACGCTTCCAAAGGCGCCCGCCTGGCAACCTATGCCGCCCGATGTGTGGAAAATGCTATCCTCACTTAGGCGACTTTAAGAGCCAGCGCCTTGCACCCCAAGGCTTCAAACGGCCTGCATGGCGCATTTTAGACCGGTTATCGGGCGATTCGTATGTCCTTTCCCAGACGCAGAATTCCATTGTGAGGTATGCACCTCTATACATACATAGTTTTGTGCTGTGCGCCCCTCGGAAGATTTTGGAGGCGACCCAGTTCAATCAGCGGTATCGCAGATATGAGGAAATCGACAATGTACCGGACAGGCTCCGTTGGTGCAGACACAGCAAGGGACTTATGCAGGTGGAAGTGGCAGATAAAGTGGGCATGACCCACAGTGTTTACAAGGCCATCGAGGAAGGTTTTACACAGCATATTGAACCGGAGAAGGTGGATCGGCTGGCTCAGTTCTACGGTGTCCCAGTAACAGACTTTCTTGATGAATTCAATCATTTCCTTTATGACGGACAGGCTGTCCGCATCAGGTCATACCGGGAATCCTTTGGCATGGGTAAGAAACCTTTTGCGAGAAAAATGGGAATCCCAGTCCGTTGTTTGCAGGAATGGGAGAGCGGCAGAAAGGTTATCAGCATAAAATGCTGGGAACGGCACTTCAAAGGCAGGGCATAAAAAAGCAGGGAATAGACTTTCCATCAAGTCTGTTCCCTGCTTCTTTGATTCTGGAAACCACCGGCTTTGCCGGTGGAGGTACCCGGTAAAAAAGCTTAAGCTTCAAGTATCGAGCGAAGCGAGTTACTAACAAGCAATCCAACAAGTTCGTACAGGCTCA
>CALXFP010000070.1 GCA_944387615.1 uncultured Oscillospiraceae bacterium
CCAGTTTGCCATCAAACAGCAGCGTGGTGTAATATGCTTTCTTGTGCTCCCGGAGGTAAGTATGGCGCATTCTGCCGTACTTGCCATACCGGGGCGTTTCTTCTTCTGGGAGTTCCAGGTTGGGGTAGTACATTCCGTCTGCACCAAGGGTGTAGGTGCCGCCCATTTCTTCAAACAAACTTGCCATAATTGTCATCCTCCTGTTTACATGTTGACTACGCTGTGATATAATAGCATAAATAACATCACATATCAAGAGGGAGGAACAAGATATGCGTAGAAATGAAGAACAGATTGCCATATACTCCCGTAAATCCAAATTCACTGGTAAGGGCGAAAGTATTGGCAATCAGGTGGAACTGTGCAAAGAGTATGTCCGCAATATGTTTGGCGAAGAATATGTGGATCGCTGTGTTGTCTTTGAGGACGAGGGCTTCTCAGGTGGCAATCTGCAAAGACCGGATTTCAAACGGATGATGGAGGAAGTGCGTAAGCGCAAGTTCAAGGCAATTGTAGTCTATCGCTTGGACAGAATCAGCCGTAATATCAGCGACTTTACGGGGCTGATCGATGAACTGACCAAGTTGGATGTATCGTTTGTGTCCATCAAGGAGCAGTTCGATACCAGTACTCCCATGGGCAGAGCCATGATGTTCATTATCTCTGTGTTCTCCCAGCTGGAGCGTGAAACTATCGCTGAGCGTATCCGGGATAATATGCACGAACTGGCAAAGACTGGCCGCTGGCTGGGTGGCAATACACCCACCGGCTTCAAGTCCGGTTCCGTCAGTAAGATCACGATTGACGGCAAAGAGAGAAAGTCCTACAAGCTGATCCCGATTCCCGAGGAAATCGAGATTCCCAAGATGATTTTTGACCTCTATATGGAAACCGATTCTTTGACTGCTGTGGAAGCAGAACTGCTGCGGCAGCGAATCAAAACCAAGCAGGGAAAGGACTTCACCCGGTTTGCGATCAAGGCGATCTTGCAGAATCCTGTCTATATGGTTGCAGACGAAGATGCCTACAACTATTTCATGGAGAAGGAAGCGGAGATTTTCTTCCCCAAGGAAGCATTTGATGGCAGCTGCGGCATCATGGCCTACAACCGGACGAACCAGGAAAAGGGAAGAACTACACAGCTTCTTCCGGTCAGCGAGTGGATTATTGCCATTGGTAAGCATCCTGGTTTCGTTCCCTCTAAGCAGTGGATCAAGGTGCAGGAGTCTCTGGATAGAAACAAATCCAAAGCATACCGCAAGCCTCGAAATAATGAAGCTTTGCTGACCGGCTTGGTGTATTGCTCTTGTGGCGAAAGAATGTACCCCAAACTGTCTCAGCGCAAAACTGCTTCCGGCGAGATCATTTACACCTATGTATGCAAGATGAAAGAGCGGAGCAAGCGGGAACGCTGCAACCGCCGAAATGCCAACGGCAATATTCTGGATGCTGCCATCATTGAGCAAATCAAATCTCTGACTGACCACGACAGCAGCTTCATTTCTCAGCTTGCAAAAAGCCGGGAGTTCTACACCGGCAAGCGGGAACAATATGAGCGTCAGCTGGAGGAACTTCGGGTAGAACATGAGATGAACGAAAAAACCATCAATGGCTTGATCGATTCTCTGGGCATGGTTGGTGACTCCATCGCCAAGCCTCGTGTTTTGAAGCGAATTGAAGAACTGACTGATATAAACCGGGATGTGGAGAACCGCATCCATGAGCTGGAAGGACTGATCAACGTCAATGCACTCAGCGATGCAGAGTTCGATCTACTGCGGCAGATGCTCTCCACGTTCCGCACCAGCATTGATGATATGTCCATCGAGGAAAAGCGAGCCGCCATCCGAACCGTGGTTCGCAAAGTGATTTGGGACGGTGTGAACGCTCATGTGGTTCTGTTTGGAGCCGACGAGGACGAGATCGAGTTCCCCGATATGGATGACAGATTAGATCACTCTGATGACGAAGGTGGCGAAGAAGAACCCCTTGAAGCCTTTGCAGATGTCGATTACGACGATTTTGAGGAGGAAAATAGCAGCCTGGGAAAAAATGAACCCTCCAACGCTTCTAAAAGTCGTTGGGGGGAGGATAGCAAATGAAATTTTGATGCACTTTCGGTCCCAGAGGAAGTCTTCCCAGGATGTTTCCCTGTCTGACTACATTGAAACCGGCACCGACGGTGCGCCGCTGCAGCTGATGGACGTGGTCAGCGAGGACTGTGACCTGCTGGAGCAGGTGTGCTCCCAGGAGATGGTGCTGCAGCTGCGTAAGGCTATGAACCGGTGCCTGTCGGAGCAGGAGCGGCAGGTGATTGTGCTGCGCTATGGCCTGAATGGGCAGAGCGCCAAACGCCAGCGGGAGGTGGCGGACATCACCGGAATCAGCAGAAGTTATGTATCCCGGATTGAGAAGCGGGCGCTGGAAAAGCTCCGGGCAGAGATGGAGCGGTGAGCTTGGGAAAAGCAACGGAAAACTGCATGTCTGTGTGCAATAAGGCGCTGCTTTATTGCCTTTCGTGAAGGTATTTTCCCTGGGGAAGGTACCAAACTGGAAAGGAGAATCGGGATGAAGCAAACAGTTTCGGCAAAAGCACAAACCATAAGGGGGGAAGGCCGGTGACGGTGAAGCAAATCCAGCATTTGCTGGCATTTTTGGGGTATTACACCGCATCAGTGGACGGCATTGCCGGTGCCCAGACAGCGGCGGCCATTCGGGCCTTCCAGAAGGCCTTTGGCGGTCTGGATGTGGATGGCATTGCCGGGGAGAAAACCCAGCAGGCGCTGCGAAAAGCAGTCTGGGAGGGAATGCCCCAGCAGCCGGGAGAGGATAGCGGGGACGGTAGCTTTTGGAATCAGGTCCGCTATTTCCGGCGGGAGGAATTTCGCTGCCAGTGCGGCGGACGCTACTGCCGGGGATTTCCCGCAGAGCCCAAGGAAGCGCTGGTGCTGGCTGGGGAGCAGATCCGGGAGCATTTCGGCGTTCCCGTTACTGTATCCAGCGGGGTGCGCTGTCCCAGACACAATGCAGACGTTGGGGGCGTGATCAACAGCAAGCACTTAAGTGGAAAGGCCATGGATTTTTCCCCGGCTGGAGTGAAGGCCCAAACCGTTCTGGCCTACGTTCGGCAGCTGCCCCAGATTTCCTACGCCTATGCCATTGACGAAAATTATGTCCATATAGAATTGCGCTGAGCATACCGTTTCCCCAAAGCCGGACCATTTGGCTTTGGGGATTTTTTCTGGAATCGGCAAGAAATTTCTCCCTGGAAGGTATGTACTGCCCGGATTGGAACAGAATAGAAAGAAGAAACAGGCGGGGTGTATTGGATATGTACAGACAACGGACAACGGGCTGGTTAAAGCATCTGGATTTTATGCTGCTGGATTTGTTTGCGCTGCAGATGAGTTTTTTGCTGGCATGCAAGATACGCTACGGATGGGACAGTCCCGGCCTTCCCTGGGAGTACTGGGGGGTAAACCTGACGCTGATCTGCGCAGATTTGCTGGTATTGTTTTTCTCAGAATCCCTGCGGAATATTCTGCGGCGGGGCTTGTGGAAGGAATTGGTTCAGTGCGCCAAAAGTGCCGGAGTGGTGACCTTGTTTTCCGTGTTCTATCTGTTTGCGGTACAGGCGGGGATTGTCTATTCCCGGATGGTCTGCATCCTCACCGGAGGACTGTACTTTCTGCTGAATTATCTGATTCGCATTTCGTGGAAGCGAATTATTCGGAACCGGGGGAATCTGCGGCTGCAAAATGCCATGCTGGTGGCGGCTGACAGCCGGTGGATCGAGTCCGTGCTGAAAAATCTGCGGAACAACCAGCATGGCCTGTCCACCATTGCGGGGCTGGTGCTGCTGGACGAGAAAACAGAAAATCTCCCGTCTCAACTTGGCGGCATTCCGGTGGTGGCATCCCGGGAGAGTCTGGAGGCGTATATCTGCCGGAACTGGGTGGATGAACTGCTGGTAGTGCAGGATCTGAAGGAATCCTGCAGCAAAGTGCAGTCCCTGCAAAAATCACTGGACAGAATTGCCGCATCCGGTGTGGCGGTTCAGCGGGTGGTGGATTTTCGTCAGGATGCGGCGGAATTTCAGGAAATGGTGGAGCATGTGGGAGGGTTTACGGTGCTGACCAGCGTGGTCAGAAGCGTTACCTTCCGCCAGGCCTTTTTCAAACGGACCATGGACATCCTGGGCGGCCTGGCAGGCTGCGTGTTGGCAGGAGTGGTGCTGGTAATTGCGGGGCCAGTGATTTTCATACAGTCCCCGGGGCCGATTATTTTCAAGCAGCAGCGCATCGGCAGAAATGGGAAACTTTTTACCATGTACAAGCTGCGCAGCATGGTGCTGGATGCAGAGCAGCGCAAGCAGGAGCTGCGCCAGTACAACCGGGTGGCGGATGGGATGATGTTCAAACTGGACTTTGATCCCAGAATCATCGGTGCCCGCCGGCTGCCCGACGGAACCGTCAAAAAGGGCATTGGCAACTATCTGCGGGACTGGAGCCTGGATGAGGTGCCTCAGTTCTGGAACGTTCTGAAAGGGGACATGTCCTTGGTAGGCACACGCCCGCCCACATTGGACGAGTGGAATAAATATGCACTCTACCACCGGGCGAGAATGGCTTTCCGCCCGGGGATTACCGGCATGTGGCAGGTCAGCGGCAGAAGCAACATCACGGATTTTGAGGAAGTGGTGAAGCTGGACCTGCAATATATCAACGAATGGACGCCGGGGCTGGATTTTCGCATTCTGCTGAAAACGGTGCAGGCGGTATTCAAAAGAACCGGTTCTATATAAAAATGGAAGAAAATGTTTTAATTGGAAGATACTGTAAAAATTGAACTTTTAAGAACAAAATGTTAATGAAATGGCAGAAGATTACAGAGTTTTTTGAACAAAAATGCTTGATTTTAAAAAAGGTGTATGTTATCATAAGCGAGCTTTGAGGAGATGACAGACGGAAAAACACCGGGGCATCTTCCAAAGCCTTTCCCCTGTATGACGATTGCAAAGGACTGTAGGAACATGAACAACGAAACTGGTGAATTGGAAATTGACCTGCTGCGAATGGCGCAGGCTTTGTGGAAAAAGGCGGTGGGGATTGTAATTGCAGGCGTGCTGGCAGCGGCGGCTGCTTTGGGATATACGGCGTTTTTTGTAACACCGCTGTATAAAGCCGAAGCGCTGATGTATGTAAACAGCAACAATATCTCTGTGGGAAGCACAAAGGTCAGCATCAGTCAGGCGGAGCTCAGCGCCGCCCAGACCCTGGTGGATACCTATATTGTGATTCTGAACACCCGGGCCACCTTGTCGGAGGTCATTGCCCAGACCAAGGTCAACTACAGCTATGAACAGCTGAAAAAGATGATCTCCGCCCAGTCGGTGAATTCCACAGAAGTGTTCTCCATTACGGTCACCAGCCCGGACCCGAAGGAAGCGGAGGTTTTGGCCAACGCCATTGCCCAGATTCTGCCCCAGAAAATTGCCTCCATTGTGGAAGGCAGTTCGGCCCGGATTGTGGACTATGCGGTGGAGCCTACGGAAAAAGCCTCCCCCAGTCTGCGGGGCAATGCGCTGCTGGGATTTGTACTTGGGGTGATTCTGGCCTGCGGAGTGGTCGTTATCCGGGAGATGCTGGATGATGTGATTCACGATTCGGATTATCTGATTCAGACTTACGATATCCCGGTTCTGGCGGTGATTCCGGACTTGCTGTCCAATCAGAGTGCAAATGCCTACGATGTCAGCGCCGGACAGCAGAGCAAAAAGCGAGGGAAGTTTCTATGAAGAAAAAAGCTGCATATGCCGAAAACCTTTCTCTGGAAGAATCCCGGAAAACCCTGGGAGAGAACCTGAGTTTCGGGGCGGCGGAAGCCTATAAGCTGCTGCGGACCAATCTGGGATTCAGCCTTTCCGACAGCAGCGGCTGCAAGGTCATTGGGGTCACCAGCGCCATGAAGGGAGAGGGGAAAAGCACCACCTCCATCAATATGGCCTACACCATGGCCCAAAGCGGGGGCAGGGTTCTTCTGATGGAAGCGGATCTCCGGCTGCCCACGGTGGCCAAGCGTCTGGGGCTGAAACAGAAGCCGGGGATCACCAATCTGCTGGTGGGCCAGGTTTCCGGAAACGAGATTCTGCAGCGAACCAATTTGATTTCCAACCTTTGGGTGGCTTCGTCAGGAGATATCCCGCCGAACCCCGCAGAGCTGCTGGGTTCGGCCAATATGAAAACCACCATCCAGACCATGTCCGAGGCTTTTGACGTGATTATCGTGGACTTGCCCCCCATTACGGCGGTGACCGATGCGGTGCTGGTGTCCAAGATGGTGGATGGAATGGTGGTGGTTGTCCGGCAGAATTACTGTGACCGGGATTCCCTGGAGGAAGTGGTACGGCAGCTGCGGTTTGCCAATGCCAAAATCCTGGGCTTTGTGATGACCGGCGCCGACGTCCAGAAGAAAAACTACCGGCGCTATGGCAAATCCTATGGCGATTACAGACAGCCCGGAAAGGGGGCTGGCCCATGATCGATTTTCACACCCATATCCTGCCGGGGATGGATGACGGCTGCAAAAGTGTGGCGGAAAGTCTGTGGATGCTCCGCCAGGAACAGCAGCAGGGGGTGGATACGGTGGTATTGACGCCCCACTACTATCCCTGGGAGAACAGTCCGGAGGAATTTCTTGCCCGACGAAGCCGGGCCTGGGAAGCGCTCAGGCAGCAGCTGCCGGAGGATGCGCCCCAGCTGTTCCTGGGAGCGGAGGTGCATTATTTTGATGGCATCGGCTCTTCGCCCCAGGTGCAGCAGCTGCGGATTTCCGGCACGGATTTGCTGCTGCTGGAAATGCCCTTTTCCCGCTGGACCCAGAGGATGGTGGAAGATCTGCTGGAATGTGCCGCTGCGCCTGATATTCAGGTGGTTCTTGCCCACGCAGAGCGATATTTTTCCCTCCAGCCCAAGGCCATCTGGCCCAGGCTGCGCAGCAGCGGCATCTGGATGCAGGCCAATGTGTCCTTTTTTAGCAGCTGGAAAACCCGATATCAGGCCATGCGGATGCTGCAGCGGGGAGAAATCCAATTCTTGGGTTCCGACTGTCACAGGCAGCACTGGCGTGCACCCAATTGGGACACTCTGCCCCCGAAAATTGCCGGGAACATACGAATTACTCGGCATCTGGAACCTGCCCGGGAAACGGTGCAGGCATGACGGTAATTACCGCCGGGACTTTCTTGGATGGGAATGCCGGGCGTAATTAAAATACATCAAAGCGAGGTAAACACATGAAAAAAACTATTACATCCATTTGCGCTGTCCTGACAGCCGCCATGCTGGTGGTGCCGGTCAGTGCGGCAAAGTACACCCCCAGCGTCACCCAGAAGGGTGCGCCTACCGCTGCGGCCTTTACTCCCAGC
>CALXFP010000071.1 GCA_944387615.1 uncultured Oscillospiraceae bacterium
TCTTCCAGCAGGGCCACAACATGTCCGGCAGCGTCGCTGGTCATGGTGATCCGGTCGCCTTCGGCGTAGGGCTGCCGGTAGACTAAGGTCACATCGTCTTCTGCGGTGGCGGTGGCTTTGATACGGCCTTCCGCATCTACAATGGAAATGGTCAGTTGCATCTGATTGTACCTCCTGTGGGCAGCGGAAACAGGCTGCCCGGATTTGTTTTCCGGATTAAGGCATCCGGGCGGGGACAGAGCCGGTTACCACTGTGGAAAAGCGGTGAACACCCGGCTGCAGCGTAAAGCACAGGGTGGGAATCCGGGTAACCGGGAATAGAAGATTGGTGTTGGGATAGGCGTTTATCAGCACCGGCTTACAGGGAAGATCTTCACAGCGTATGCTGCTGGTGCCCCAGGGAGCGCGGACAGATGCGCTGCATGCGGTCAGCTCCACCATATCCGGGGTGCAAAGCTGATCTTCCCACTGGGCGCTGATGGCAAAGCCGCCGTCGGCTACGTCAATTTCCCGGTCGGTGGAGATCACATACTCCCGCCGATGGCTGGGAAAGTCCGGGGTGACGGTGACTTCCACCGTAACGCCGGGCATGGGCTGGAATCGCCGCCAGGTCTGCTGAGCACTGACCCGGTAGTCCAGGAATCCCCGCTGCATCCGGTAACGGTCTTCTCCGGCTTCGCTTACCGCCAGGCAGCTGTCGAAGGCTCCTTCTTCCAGGGAATCTCCCCGGGAAACGGAATAGCCGAATCGGCTGGAATAGACCAGTTTTTCGTACTTCGGCGCCACCTGACCCAGCTGGCACACGCAGCTGTGACCGGCGGGGAACATCTGCACCTGGGATTCGTCCCGGCGCAGAATCATCCGGGCGGCGGGAAGACAGGCTTCTTTTTCCAGCTGAGGAACGATTTCCGGGCTGGTCCAGAAGGGGTGATCTTCCGGCAGGGCCAGACACAAAAATGCCTTGAAGGCCCAATAAGGAGAGCCGGGGGCATTGTAGTTTTCGCTCATGCACAGGTTGGGATAGGAATAGCCCACACTCAGAAGTCCCTCGGAAGTGAAGATGGGCTGGCTCAGCCAATCCCGCAGGTTGCCCAGTACCCGGGACTTCATCACGCCCCAGGGCAGGGCCTCTACTCCGGCGAAAGCCAGGGCGGAGAAAAAAGCGCACTGCCCAAAGCGGTAGGTCAGGCTCCGGCCAAAGCACATGGCCCGGCCGCCGTCTTCAAACCAGTACAGGTAATCCTGGGCAAACTGTGCCGCCCGCTGGCGGAAGATTTCCGCGTGCTCCGGGTCCCGCTTCGCCATAAAATGACTGTAGAGCAGACCGTAATAGTGCATGCCGAAGGGGATGTAGTAGTCACGCTGGCTGGGCTGGCCGTCAAAATACCAGCCGTCAGTGTCGTAACAGGTGTCCAGGAAGGCAAGATCCTCCTGAATCACGGACAAATCCGCATCCCAGCCCATGGTGATAAAAGCGGTGTGCACCAGCACCCGGAAGAAATACCAGTTGTTTCTGGGAATCTGCTTGCCGTCCACCCCGGACAGCCAGGTGTGAAGATTCTTCGCTTCCTGGTCGGTAAGGCGGAGCTTCTTTCCGCAGAGCATCAGCGTCAGGGCGATGGCAGCCATCTCCACAATCCGCTGGTCGTAGTCACGGACCTGGCCCCAGTAGGCAGGATGCTCCGGATTGGTGCCATTGACCAGTCCTTCCCGGAACAGGGGCAGGTATTCCTCCCCTTCTCCCTGGGACCATAGCGGAGCCATGCCCCAAAGCATCCGGGAAAAGGCCTCCATCTCGGCCACTTTTTCACCGTAGTGGGCGCCGTGGTCCCCCAGATGAATCCCGGCGAAGCCCGGGGTAAAATGGGCTTTCACCGGTTCCATCATGGCCAGCAGCGCCTGCACCACATCGGAGCGGGTTTTCAAGGGATTTTGATAAATGGGCAGGTTGAAACGCTCCATATCGTTGCTCCTTTACAGCCAGTAGCAGCAGGGACCGTAGAGCAGGCAGTACAGCGCTTCCATGTAGTAATAGTCGCCCCAGATCATGCACTCATCAATGCCCCGGTTGTGGGGGATGGAGTACACGCCGTGGCGCAGGATGCCCTCCTGCTCCGGGTTATCCTGGGTGGTGTAGTTCTGGGCCAGGCTGGACATCATGTCCACCAGTGCCTTCTGATACACTTCCCGCTTGGGGTCGGTCAGGGGCAGGTGGCGCAGCAGTTCCAGAATGCCGCAGCAGACCACGGCGGCGGCGGAGCTGTCCCGGGGCTGATCCCCTTCGGTGAAGTACAGGTCCCAGTAGCAGATGTGATCTTCCGGCAGATGCTCCAGGAAGTAATCCAGAACATCACAGGCAGCTTTCAGGAAGGACTTGTCTCCGGTGTGAGCATAGCTCAGGGCAAAGCCGTAAACGCCCCAGGACTGACCCCGTGCCCAGCAGGAGGTATCGCTGTAGCCCTGGGCGGTGCGGCCGAACCGAGGCTCGCCGGTTTCCACATCCATGTAGTAGGTGTGGTAGGTGGAGCGGTCGGGACGGATGATATACTTGCGGGCCTGGCAGGCATGGCGGTAGGCGATTTCTTTGTAGGACGGATCGCCGGTGATCCGGCTGGCCTGGTACAGCAGCGGCAGGTTCAGCAGGCAGTCGATAATCATGCGGCCCCGGTTTTCCGGGTCGGTCAGATCGCCCCAGGCCTGAATGACTCCGGCTTCCGGGAAATACCGGGCCTTGAGGTAATCGGCAGCTTTGAGAAAGGCGGCCTTCGCCCGCTCGTCTCCCAGCAGATGCATGGCAGGGCCGCAGGACAGGGAGTACAGGAAGCCCAGATCGTGGGTGTCGATGTAACCGGGCTTTTCCACCCGCTCATAGAAGCTTTCCAGCTGGGGCTTCAGGGATTGCAGATAGGCGTCGTCTTTGGTGTGCTCCCACAGCAGCCACAGCATGCCGCTGTAGAACGAAGTGGTCCATTCAAAGTTTTCCGTTTCCTCGGGGTAACGCAGCCCTTCCGTGTTGGCTCCGGGGAAGGTGTCATGGAAGCGGCTGCGGAGCTGGTCGACTTTCGTTTTGCACAAGTCCAGCTGCTCCAGGGCAAAAGCGGGGGTCAGCACATCGTTGCGTTGGTTCATCATATGTCATCCTTTCAAACTTCTGGGGGAATGCCCGGAAAGCGGCTTGTTCCAATCTTCCGCTTTCCGAAGAAACAACCCCGCGGGATGCCGGGTCAATGCCAGGGTGTATCCCCGTACGGAAGACACCGGGGCGGACCGTTCGACCTCATTATAGGATAATCCGTCCGTCCTGTAAACCACGATTCTTCCCGCCGGGGATTTCTGCCCGCCGGTACAGCAGCTTCCAACGACAAAAATTAAAATTTTGCCGTTTCCACCAAAAGGCGTATTGCCTTTTCTGCCCGTTCCTGTATAATAGAAAGAGGATGCTGTGTCTCAGAACAACAAGCAAAAGGAGAATTTCAAATGGACATTCGGTATTCTTGCAACCAGCGTGATTTCAAGCGTTACGCCACCGAGGAAACGCGGAAAGAATTCCTGATCGAGAATCTGTATGTGCCCGATGAGGTGGTAGCGGTATACAGCCATGTGGACCGTATGGTGACCATGGGTGTTATGCCTGTAACACAGAGTGTGTCGATTGACAAGGGTATTGATATCTGGAAGAACTTCGGTACCAGCTATTTCCTGGAACGCCGGGAAATCGGTATTTTCAACATCGGCGGCAGCGGCACCGTCAGCGTGGACGGCACGGTGTATCCCATGGGCTACAAGGACTGCCTGTACATCACCCGGGGTGCAAAGGAAGTGCTCTTTGCCAGCGACGACTCCGCAAAGCCCGCCAAGTTCTACATGGTTTCCGCTCCTGCCCACTGCAGCTACGAAACCAAACTGATTAAGATTGCAGACGCTGCCAAGAAGCCTCTGGGCGCAATGGAAACCTCCAACAAGCGGGTAATCAACCAGTTCATCCACCCCGATGTGCTGAAAACCTGCCAGCTGTCCATGGGTATGACGGTTCTGGAGCCCGGCTCCGTCTGGAACACCATGCCCGCCCACACCCACGAGCGGCGGATGGAAGTGTACATGTACTTCGAGGTGCCGGAGAACAATGTGGTCTTCCACATGATGGGCGAAGGCCAGGAAACCCGCCATATCGTGATGCAGAACGAGCAGGCGGTCATCAGCCCCTCCTGGTCCATCCACGCCGGCGCCGGCACCAGCAACTACACCTTCATCTGGGCCATGGGCGGCGAGAACCAGGCCTTTGATGATATGGACACCATCCCCACCACCGAGCTGCGCTGACAGGAGGAACGGAAATGAATCTATTTTCTCTGGAAGGTAAGGTCGCCCTGGTCACCGGCGGCGCCCATTCCATCGGATTTGCCATCGGCGTGGGTCTGGCCCAGGCCGGTGCCCGGGTCTGCTTCAACTGCTCCAACCAGGCCAGCCTGGAGCGGGGCATGGAAGCCTACCGCCAGGCAGGTGTGGATGTCCACGGCTATGTGGCGGACGTCACCGACGAAACCGCAGTTGCTTCTATGGTTGCCAAAATCCGGGAAGAAGTGGGCATCATCGACATTCTGGTGAACAATGCCGGTATTATCAAGCGGATTCCCATGACCGAAATGTCCGTGGAGGATTTCTCCAAGGTCATCGACGTGGACCTGGTGGCCCCCTTTATCTGCGCCAAGGCGGTCATTCCCGGCATGCGGGAAAAGGGCCACGGCAAAATCATCAACATCTGCTCCATGATGAGCGAGCTGGGCCGGGAAACCGTCAGCGCCTACGCCGCTGCCAAGGGCGGATTGAAGATGCTGACCCGGAACATCTGCTCCGAGTTCGGCGGAGAGAATATCCAGTGCAACGGCATCGGCCCCGGCTACATTGCCACCAGCCAGACCGCACCCCTGCGGGAGCGGAAGGCCGACGGCAGCCGTCACCCCTTCGATCAGTTTATCATCTCCAAGACTCCCGCCGGCCGCTGGGGCACCACCGATGATCTGGTCGGTCCCACCGTGTTCCTGGCTTCCGACGCCAGTAACTTTGTCAACGGCCACATCCTGTATGTGGACGGCGGCATCCTGGCCTACATCGGCAAACAGCCCTGAGCGGGCTGTGCACAAGGCGCATACAAACCCATTCAAAACAATCCTCGTGTCAGCGCAAGAAAGCTGCCGGGGAGAAAGAGCATAAGGAGGTCTGCATGAGCAATCAGACTTTTGACCGCAGCCGCGGTCGCGTAACCATCCCCACGGACCTGGACGTGGTCCCCGAAACCCTGGAGATCATGAAGCGCTGGGGCGCCGATGCCATCCGTGACTGCGACGGCACCGATTTCCCCGCAGAGCTGAAGGATCTGGACGCCAAAATCTACTCCACCTACTACACCACCCGGAAAGACAACGCCTGGGCCAAGGCCAATCCCGACGAAGTGCAGCAGTGCTACATTATGACCGGTTTCTATACCGCCTCCGAGGGCGCTCTGTCCATCCCCCTGATGAAGGGCATTTCTCCGGAGCTGATGGAAGTCAACACCCGTGACGACATCAAGCGCTGGTGGGAAGTTATGGACAGAACCACCGGTGAGCCCCTGAGCGCAGGCGACTGGCGCTACGACAGCGAAACCGGCTGCGTGGTGATTGACAAGCCCCAGGCATTCCACGAGTATACCGTGGCCTTCCTGGCTTACCTGATCTGGGACCCGGTGCACATGTACAACGCCGTGACCAACAACTGGCAGAACTTCGAGCATCAGATCACCTTTGACGTCCGCCAGCCCAAGACCCACAAGTTCACCATGGAGCGGCTGCGCAAGTTCATTGCCGACCATCCTTACGTCAACGTGATCCGCTACACCACCTTCTTCCATCAGTTTACCCTGATGTTTGACGAGCTGAAGCGGGAGAAGTATGTGGACTGGTACGGCTATTCTGCTTCCGTGTCTCCGTACATTCTGGAGCAGTTTGAGAAGGAAGTGGGCTACAAGTTCCGTCCCGAGTTCATCGTGGACCAGGGCTACTACAACAACCAGTACCGGGTTCCCTCCAAGGAATTCAAGGACTTCCAGGCCTTCCAGCGCCGGGAAGTGGCGAAGCTGGCCAAGGAAATGGTGGACATCACCCACGAGCTGGGTCTGGAAGCCATGATGTTCCTGGGCGACCACTGGATCGGCATGGAGCCGTTCATGGAAGAGTGGAAGAGCATCGGCATGGATGCCGTGGTTGGCTCCGTGGGCAACGGCTCTACCCTGCGTCTGATCTCCGACATCCCCGGTGTCAAGTACACCGAAGGCCGGTTCCTGCCCTACTTCTTCCCGGATACCTTCCACGAAGGCGGCGACCCGGTGAGAGAGGCCAAGGAAAACTGGGTCACTGCCCGTCGGGCCATTCTGCGTAAGCCCATCGACCGGATCGGCTACGGCGGATACCTGAAGCTGGCCCTGCAGTTCCCCAAGTTTATCGACTACATCGAATCCGTGTGCAACGAGTTCCGGGAGCTGTACGAGAACATCAAGGGCACCACTCCCTACTGCGTCAAGACCGTGGCTGTCCTGAACTGCTGGGGCAAGATGCGGGCCTGGGGCTGCCATATGGTGCACCATGCCCTGTATCAGAAGCAGAACTATTCCTACGCCGGTATCATTGAAGCTCTGTCCGGCGCTCCTTTTGATGTCAAGTTCATCTCCTTCGACGATATCCGCAAGGACCCCAAGATCCTCGACGGTATCGACGTAATTATCAACGTCGGTGACGGCGATACCGCCCATACCGGCGGTGCCGAGTGGGAAGATCCCACCATCAGCGCAGCCATCCGTGGCTTTGTCCATCGGGGCGGCGGCTTCATCGGCGTGGGCGAGCCTGCTGGCCATCAGTACCAGGGCCACTACCTGCAGCTGAGCAGCGTCATGGGCGTGGAGAAGGAAACCGGCTTTACCCTGAACTACGACAAGTACAACTGGGCCCAGCTGCACAACCACTTCATCCTGGAGGATGTGAAGGGCGAAGTGGACTTCGGCGAAGGCAAGAAGAACATCTATGCCCTGCCCAACGCCCAGATTCTGGTGCAGAAGGACAAGGAAGTGCAGATGGCAGTCAACGACTTCGGCAGCGGCCGCAGCGTGTATATCTCGGGTCTGCCCTACTCCTTCGAGAACAGCCGTGTGCTGTACCGCGCCATTTTGTGGTCTGCACATGCAGAGGAAGAGCTGCGCAAGTGGTACTCCACCAACTACAATGTGGAAGTCCACGCCTTCGTCAAGAACGGCAAGTACTGCGTGGTCAACAACACCTACGAGCCTCAGACCACCACGGTTTACACCGACAAGGGCTCCTTCTCTCTGAAGATGGACGCCAACGAAATCAAGTGGTACGA